>CAVURW010000225.1:0-12355 GCA_963743595.1 uncultured Verrucomicrobiae bacterium | reverse complement strand
ATTTCCTTAAGTAGAGAGCCTTTTGTAATAAATCAACCGGGAGGTGCATTTGCATGGCTAAGTTGTTTCCTAATCCAAGGGTTTTTGGTTTGTGGGTGGTGGTACTCGCCGTCTTTCTCTCGGGCTGTACTGGCAGTTTCATGCTTGTTATTTCAAACTATCTTTACCCTATTAGCTTTTTGGAACTGAACTCACAAGCCAAAGCTTAACATGGCGGCTTGATGTGTCTTTCTTCCCTCGATCATCGCTCATCAATAATGCTAGGGATAGAAACCGTTGTGGAGTCGGTTCTTTTTCCTTTTGGTGTGAGCTAGGAGCTGGCCGAACCCAGCACGAATTGTCGACCTGCTCGGAAGCCCTCAAACCCAAACTGAGGGTTTGGTTTTCGGTCTCGAGCCTGCCGACAATCAGACACTTGCTTAAGCCTTCGGCTTAAGCTCGACCCTTACACAACGCCTGGACAACCCGTCAACACTAGGGACGGGAGTGCAGGCATTGTTTTTGGAATGTCTATGGATCGTCGAACACATCACCAAAAGCTGGACTTCGGGTTGGACGATTCTAAGACAACCTCGAAACATAGCTTCGACAGCCTGGCAATTGCCGTGACAATATGCGCGGCGAATCGTGTTGCGAGCCATGCCCGTCTTCCGGGCAATCTGTCGTATCGAGAGTCCTTCTTTTTGTAATATTTTGATGATGGGATCGTCGCGCATGGGCGACTTCGGCCTTCTGCGCATGAATATGTTGGGGATGCTCAGTCTTTAGTTGAATGTATGAAAAGTTATTAGAAGGAATATCTTTCGACCACTGGTATCCATTTCACTAATTGACTCGGTAAAGGTGTCGGCCAATCTTTTAGGTCTAGATTTGTCAGTGCTTGGGATAGTGCTGCCCATTGAGTTTCTGAATCTGAATGAGGTGGGAAAGATGTCCACTGTGGTGCCTCTGACGTCTTTAATGAGATCAACCATCTTCTCGATAGCGTGGGAAAAGCACAGGCCACGGCTAGCATAAGCATAGGCATTCGATAACTTCTCGGATATTCAGTTGAACCTATAAAATCAACCCAATCATTTTCTTCGATACCTACCCGAATAAGGGAGTAGGTATTTCCAAACCGCTTGACAGCACGAGGAGTTTGAAATAGTGGTCCAAATCGATATATGTCTGAAATTTCTCTAGCAGTTACTTTCAGTCTCTGACTCATTGTCTTCTGACTTTCTGTAGCTTCCTTCGGAGAAGAAGTTTCGGGAGGCTCGGTTGTGGGTGTATCGGCAAGTAATGTTGACGCTACAGAAGATTCCGTATTTGGCGTAGACGCTACGGGAGGCTCAGCCAAACCCTTGGGTGCAGATAGGTCAGTGGAGGTTTCGCCATTAGAGGACTGATTCGATAGTTGAAAAAGTTGATCTACCAACTTGTGGAAGCCATACTCGTCTAGGCGTTGTACATTGAAGGGAATTTGAAAAATCTTTTCAAGGTAGTCGCTTGGATCAGCAACCGGGAACAGGGATTGACTATTGATAGGATCGTTTAACAACTTTGGATATCGCACCAATAGGCTTTGGCGCAACCATTTTGGATCCACCGCCACGACCACCGCAAATAACGGGAACGCTAGCAGCAAGTGGACTGCCTCTAAAACCTCGATCACACGTTCGGCTTGACACCGATCCAAATCATCAATGTACAGGACTATTCGGTCAACTTTAGGCAGTAATGGATCGCTATCCTTCAAAGCTCTGTTGAGCAAATCGCTTAGCTGTTCAAAATCTCGCCGAATCACGCTCACCAAACCTAAATATTTTCGATAATCTTCGGTTTTAGCTCGCTCCGTCAAAAATCTAATTAACTGTCTCCCAGGGGCCAGTTCTGCCAATTGTGCCCGTATTTGGTTGATTTTGGTATGAACGTCGTTTAGTGCTTCCCTAGCTGCATCTTCATCTCGGCGTTTTCCAGCAAGGTCGCTCTGGGCGGCGGCTACTTTACCAGAGATTCCCTGCTTTTCCCTCACTTTTTTGATCTTAATATAAGTGTTCTCTAAGCCACTGATCATATCATTTGCCTTCGCCAAAGCCCAGCGTAACGACAATATTACCGGAGAACCTATTGCAACACACTCACCAATGAACGTTCCAATACTATCAAGTCCATACTGAAATGATAAAAGCCAAATAATAATATTTATAGTAACTATGACTGCTGCTGCAACGAACAAAGGTAGGGGATTCTTAAATGTCGTCAGCCCAAACACTTTTAAACGTCCACCCAAAGTACGAGTTTCATGTGTCAATTCTTCCAAGTCAGAATACGAAATCATAAGTTCCGGAAGGCCCAAATTTTTAGACAAAAGTTCTAATTCGTCTTTAACTCCGGAATCGCTGCCAATAATAGTAAGCGTATTATTAATTAGCTCTCGAAGATTCCCCTCTCTTTGAAGGGTTTCTTGGATAGCGTTTTGAAGTCTTTTCTCAGCCTTTACTCGATCCTGTTCGACAATCTTTAACGCTTCCGCAGACTCTATAGCAAGTAAGTTATTCTCGGAAAGTTAAACCTTTAGTTTTTGAATTTGTTCTTCTGGCGTTTCAGATTTTTCAAGCTCCGAGAAAAGTTGATCAAAAATTTCACTTACTAAACTAGCCCACAGGTTTGCGTCCAAATAGTGCCATGCATTAAAGTGGATCTGAATGATGTGCTCATGAAACCTTCAGATTTCAATGAAATTATATTCCGAATGTTGTGATCAATTAAATCAATAAAACAGGATTTACCAGCTCCCCAAGCTCCGAATAGCCCTATCGACAGGGGCATAGCAGTCTCTTTAGCAGCTATCAGCTGTGCTAGATGATTGGCATATACCCCTACACCTAATACGTCAGCTACTGGCGCGTATCCTATTTTACTTTTGTAACGTATTCTGTCAGGTGCATAGGAAGCGTATCCCTTAGTAAATGGATCTAAAGAGTACTTCGATAACCCGGGCGTTTGGATTGTGCCCTCGGGGGTCTGCGTGCTTTGGATTACATCGCCTTCCCGTTCGGGCGGGATAATCGAATCCTGATTTTCCTGTTGAAATACCCAGAGATTATCTGAACTATTTTCGTTATTAGTGCTTACTTCTTGTTCTCCAAGAGTAAGTCTTGGATGTGTTATTCCAAAGGACGAAAAGAGATTGCTACCTGTCTTTTTGTGCGTCAATCCAATTGGGACTCCAAAACATACAATCTCTTGGGTATCACCTGATACGATCCAATCGTCGCCATCATCACCCTTTCCTTCGTTTCCATATGCAGTAACTTCGCGGTTTTTGTTGGTTATCGGAGCTGGATTTTCGTGCGAATGCAAATTTCTTCCAGACTCCCGGTGCTCCAGTCGAATGGGAATAATTCCATTCACACATCCGCCGATCGTGTCATCACTTCCATCATAGGATTTAACAATCCAAATCGAATCTTGATTTGGCGACGTTTGACAGAAAGTAATTTGCTGTTTAGAGCCTCCAGGATACATTCTATCTTTAAGCGATGAAAGCCACTGCCCCGTATTTACATGCATTAATCGAACTTTATTGTGCAGACTAACAGAACGTTCTGTTTCATCGAGGCGGCCTAACATACTGCTAATTCGAAATTCAATTGCTATTAACTGATCGCGATAATACCCACGCTCTACTGCAAGATATACTGGAGCCAATAATAAGTATATCTCTCTTCCAGTCTTTTCATGACTACCTTCACTCGATAGGTCGTTGAGTCTCCCTTTGATTGATTCTATTGTCGCAGTTTTAGCTTCTATTTTCTCTCGGATATATTCCTTAAAACTATCGGGAAATGAAGCGTTATCTATAAGTAAATCAAGACATTCTAGAACACATATGCCTAACTTATTAGAGAATAGTCTATTACCCACATCAGATGAGATAAACGTACTACGCAGTTTATCGATCTTTCCTAACACGGATTCGGATTCATGTTTAGTTCCGATCTTATTATATATTGATCTATATTTCATAAGCTGATACAATGCGGATATGTGAGAGTGCCAATAGGTCGCTGGCTGTTGATGGAAAGGAAGACAGGAATGTTTAACGAAGTCAAGGCTGTGACAACCTTTGAAAAAATCCTGAGCTCATCGCTCCTTCCTAAAAAAGGTACAGGGCAGGTTTCCGAAAGTGATATTAAACGGGCAAACGACTTGACATTTGTACGAACGCCCCATCGTTTTTCCTTTATCTCCATCCCGGTGCCAAGCCTTGATTACTTTCCAAATCCTCAAAATATATCCGGTCGCCAATTGTCGCTGATCCGTCCTTGTTCAGGTGCGCTATCTGGGAATACACAATTCCTCGATGGCGGGAGTTAAGCAAGGTCTTCTCACCAAGAAACGTCCAAATTAAGCGATATCCTAATTGATCGAGAAGCTCTGGAAGTCGATCGTTATCCACAAGGAGGGCCTGAGTGCCGTCTTCAGCAATATGTGGATCGCGAAAGATGGTTTTGGCATTTACATCCATAAAGCCATCTATTCCGTTCCATCGGAGTTTATGCTTTTTGAAAAACGGTCGACTAGGCACGTGAACGTACAGGTTTCGCGTTAAAGCTCCATCATACTGCCATTCACAAGAAATCTGATTATATGATGGAATAAACTTCAATTTTGAACCTTCGATGCGGTCGCTCCAGCCGTGCCACCAATCAAGCGACGGATCATAGGCGACACCCCAAGGGTATTCTCCAACAAAACAACTGTGTAACCAATTGGCCCCCTTCGGCATCCAGTCTCCAAAAAGGTTTCGCCCAGCCAATGCTTCCAGGGCTGATGAAAATTGTCTTTTTGGGATTAGAAAACTCCTCAAATGATACCACGCATAACGATCAACTTGGTCACGTGGCCGGTTTGGTTTGAAATCGCTCCACGTCTCGTTAGATACCAAAAGTCTCCATGTTTGTTTCCCCCTCACGATCGGCTTTAAAACCGTTTTGAGGTCTGGGAGATCAGATTTTAGGTGCACCCAAGCGGGCAAATCAACTTGATCGGTAGATCCTAGATCGACTTTGCTTTGCACCCACCATCCATCGGAAAGACTTTGCTCGGATATTCCCGTGGGTAACGTTGGATCCAATTTTCTTTCGTCCTGTAAAATTAGCGGGGGTTTCCGTCCCTTTGGACTCAATTTATCTCGTTTTAGATTGTCGTGTAGTCTAGAAGCTAGTTGGTAAAGTCCGATCCATTGGTATTTTTTTCCAATTCTTTCGTCCCATTGAGGTCCACCACGTCCTTTACCTTTGTCTTCGTCATAACGCCAGCAATCAGAAGTTCCATATCCAAGATCATTTATAATGCGACTTAGAATCCACTCACCACATTTGGTTTTGGTGACATCTCCAGACCACCAATACATGATGCAATGAATTGAATAATGATTAAAATCGCCATTAAGGCAACTTCCTATTAGGTTATAAAATCGATGTTCATTACTCCAGGTATGAAGCACCTTTTCCTCCGTGGGAACGAGTGTCCATTCAGAAAATCTCTTTTTAGTGGGAAGCAAAGGATCAAGTTCGCCTAATAATCCTAGAACGCTAGCAAGGTCAGCGATACAGCGAATATTGTCTCTAATTAGAACATTTTGAAGCCTCGATGAATTGCCTTGATATTCAGACAGTAAGTAAACGCCGACCTCCTTAATTGCACTCTCATTCGAAGAATTTATAAGACTTCCATAAATGCAAAGTAATAACCGTTCGCAAACCTCGTCATCATTACAATATAAAAACCTTTTCATTAATGGCATAATTAGGTCGTGATGGATTTCCAGAATTGCAACGATTGCCCTACTAGAGCAATCCTTTACTCTCCTGTCTGACGATGCTGTGAACCAAAGAAGTACTATTAGCCACCGCTCGGCAGTTGACTTATATAGACTTTTAATATTGATGTGTTTTGCACTTATCAACTGCCAGACTACATCAGAACTGTTGTAGCTATTCTGAAGATAAGGGCACCAGTATTCGTCTCGCTTAGCCAACTCTTGTTTTTGTAGTAAAGTGTCGAACCAAGTCGAGTCAATGCAAGACTCTTGAGTAGCTATCGAAAGCACGGCATCTATAGCCATAGTCCGAACCACAGAGTTAACACTTAAGGATTCCAAAACAATATTTCTGATAATTTCCGTTAACGCTGCTGGATTCCTGGCCGAAAGCGCTTCAAACGTGATCATTAGCAAAGGGGTTCTCACACTTGGTGATGCCAGATTAACCAATTCTACCCCTGGCCATTTTTCGGGAATTAAGACGGACAAGGCTGAAAGAATACCGGAATTCAAATTAATCGACTCTCCATCTTTTGCCAGGTGATTCAATTCAGCGATTAATGATTGGTCATCTGTTTTGAATTTACTCAGGATGCTGTCGGCAATCAAATAATCGCTTAAGCGTTCAAAGGCTGGACGAACAAAAGTTTCAGGAATTAGGCTTGATGATCCATCTTCGATCAGAAGATCAAAATGGATTAGTTGTTCTAGAATTTCATTCGCTGCTATTTGTGGTGTAGCGGCCAATATTGCTTGCACTGCCGTCGACCAAGGGATGGAGAATTCGATTTTGGCCCTGGCGACAACCGCAGATAGAGCTTTAGTAAGCAGACCACTTCCCACAGGCATGCCAGTGATTTGCATAGAGCTTCTCCTTCTCCAGTAAAAAGCTTTTAAGTACTGCCGAGAAACCGAGAAAATCAGCCGGGATTTGCTTCAAACCCTGACTTTGAGCCGTCTGGCAGAGCAGTTTAAGAAACAGGGGATTGGCCAACTCAAAGGGAAGGATTGGAAGGAATGGTGGATCAAGATCATAATAACGGAAAAATGCATCCCAAGCCTCAAATTGAAATCCAGAAAATCCTTCATGCTCAAGGATTGGAAAAGGATGATCTTGCTCCAGGCAAACTGAAACGAATGAAGTGCGACAGGAAACGCATAATTTCAAGTTTGGACGGCTTCTAAACTCAAGTTCAATTGATCGTATACTGTTATGCCAGTAGTTCCTTGGGCGTGTCTCATTCAGTGCATCGACAAAGATAAATAGGTTTTGGTTGGAGTCGAGTGCCGCCGCCTGAAGGGCGTCCAAAAGCTGGTCCTTGCCAAGGCCAGGCATATCTAAGACTTCGGCCAATCGAGTCCAAAAATGGGGTTGATTCTGGAATTGATCTCCAAAAACCAGACATGTGTAACCTCCCTTTTTGAATCTTTTATTAGCAGCGTCACAGAGTCCATGTGTTTTCCCCGAACCACCTGCTCCCGTGATAAGTATCGATTTCTGGAAAACGAGACCATCCGCCTCAAGCTTGAGAAAATAATGAAATGTCCTGATTTGGATCAATAAATCAGAGACAATCGAAAAGCGCTTATCTTGAATAGTTTTAAGAGACTCAAAAAGTTCATTAACAGCAGCTAAGGCAACTCGTTGAAATTCGGAGAAGCTAGAAAGCCATGATTCACTGGATTCAATAGATATGGATTGCGCTTCAGATATTAGGCGCTGGCATGCATTGATGGCAGTTTCGAATTGTAGCAGGATTTCTTGAGGGGATTCTAAAGGTCCAAGATGGCGAGCGACTTTTTGAATCGCCAAGGTCCTTTTCTCTATCCAAGAATTCAACCGTCCCCGCCAATCTTGATCGCCAGCGAAAGCACTGAACCATTGGTCAATACGCGTGTCTACATGAAGAGCCCCAGAGTATCGGGGACCAGCATGTTTTGAGGCAGAACGGAGGTGTTTTTCAAACCATACTTTCGATAGAACCGTACTAGAAAAAAAGTAGTATCTGATGCCTCCTGAAGTGTCTTTTTCCAAAAGAAGGCTCAAAAGTTTTGAGGCAGGCCATACTTCTATTTTGACAACACCCCCCTCTGACTTTGCAATCCAATCCTCAAATTTCTCGGTCTCGCTAACGCTTTTCCCGTTTCTCTTTCCAGGGCGGTTTGTTCGTCCAGTAAGATTGTAGGGAAAACAAACGATATACTTGGTCAATCCGGGGCGTACAGAAAGAGCGGTTTTAAGAGAATTGTCCGTTTTATCAATCAATTTGTCTATATCGAATAAATATTTAGCTTGCCATCCAATTAACGAACCATCTTCACCTGTTGCAAGGCATTCAACGCCTCCATCCCGGCCCCGCGAAAGCGTTGGAATTTGTCACTGGGGCGAAGCGTTTTAGAGGCAAGCTGGCAACATAGTTCCTCGAAAGCATCCTCCTTTGATCCGCAACGCGGTTGAATTTGATGGAAGTCAATTTCTTGCATACAGGTCGGTGGGTTAACTAGCTAAAGTATGCACCAAGAATAAGAAATTAGAAAGTCTCAGGAGTCCTTGTCCACAATTTTTAGGGCAAAACTGTTCATTCGTGGAGCCCGAAACTTTGACCAGATGGCCTATGGCCCGGCGATTGGGATGACGGATAAACAGGCAGGCACGATCAAGTCGGAGGCCAATTCTTGACAACACTATGGACTAGTCCTGTCGCGGTTTATTTATGGCTGGTAATCCAAATTCTATGGATAGGGATGGGTAGCCACGGAAATCGGGAGGATTGAATAGTGATTATCGCCTATCCTGAATTATACAGTCACTTCTGGCTTTAAGTTTTTGCCTTCACCCCATTGATCTCGAATACTAAACCGTTCTTATCCAGAGATACGGTTATTTTGGTAAAACCTTCTATCCATTGCGGGTTGCTTTGAAGATCGAGGTTCATGTATTCAACCAACACCTCACCTAACAATTCCAGCGGATTTGTCGTTTGTTCGTTGGCTCGTCTCAACCATTCTTGAGATTTATGAACACAGTTTCCGGCTGGGGCATCACCGGGAAAGCCAGCCGCCCCAAAGAGAGTGTTTAGCTTAGAGTGGCTGTTATACCATTTACCTAAAACATCACCCACCACATAGGTAAGCGACGGAGGGATTTTTGCAATCGGAGCCTCTTTTTGCGCGTTTAAAGAGGGCTTTTCAGGAAAAACGGCTCCGCTTTTCTTTCGCTCCTCCGCTAACGGCTCGCTTTCCAGAGAGAGCATCTCGAAGAAGAAAGCCGCAGCAGAATCAGCAGCAATCAGCCGCCAATTTGCCTGATCGGTCACGGACTTATTTTGGAGCAAATCAGAAATTCCTCTCACTACAACGGCTTTACAATGGGAATCAATATGGGCTGCTTCCAGAAACCCTCGACCTTCCATCTCAACGGCAACAGCATCGCTATAGTGAGATTTAAGTAATGAGGCGATGCGTCCCCGATTCGTCGCAACGACCGCTTCTCCTGCCGCGATGGGAGAGACAAAGACCGAGGGGTGGTTTGGGGGCAATGCTGGGTCTAATCTTCTATACCAATCTGAAGTTGTCCGAAGGGCGCGAGCCCGCTGTTCAAGATCATGGTCTGAGGTTTGGACGCTAGCACGACTGATGAACCCGCCTGGCGTATCTTTCCCCGACTCGTAACCATAGACCTTCGTGGCCACCACAACATCACCGAGTCCTACGTCCTTTACGCCACCTGCAATACCTATAAATGCAGCTACCTTCGGATTAAAGTGTGTAAAAGCCCGAGCAGCCACGGCTGCGGCAATAACATTTCCGGCACCTACTTCAGCAACAGCGATGCCCCAGCCTTCCATGTGCCCAACATGAAACCATGTGCCACTGACAACCCGGCGCTGGATTTTACTGAGATGGCGAAGTACTGCTTTGGTTTCGATATCGATTGCAGTAAGGATCACAACAGAGATGGGGCGAGGTTCAGCCGGATCCAGGGGCTCTCCCAAACCCTGGGTTTCCTTGTAATTGACGAAGTTCTCGATGTTCACGCTTTGGGCTACAATCCCGTTGTTGGTATGGATATTGAGGGCAAGAGGTGCAGCCGACTTGGGGTTTTGCATCTCCTTCATTACGTTGGGAAGAGAGTGACCGACATTCAAACGACCTGCAACTTCCAAAGACGATTTAAGAACGAGGGAGTCAGATCGCCTATCACAACCTTACTGGGAAGGATCATATTTCCTGAGAATCTAGGGAGTCTGAAGTTCCACGTCTTTCCTTTAGATGATCCTCCCAAGTATGAAAATTGCGGTTTAAGTTCCTTCTGTTGATTCTTCCGAAGGCGGTGTTATTTATCTTGCTTTGCGCTTGGACAATCCAATCAAAAAAGCGACTTTGGGAAATGAAAAGAACGGACGAGGGGGAACCAAATCCCTCTGCAAGTATGCCGTGTGCACTTGCAGGATTAAATTTTCGCGAGTCAACAACCTGACCCTTTATCCGCCATTCGATATAGCGTTTAACTAAGTAAAGTGAATATGTTCTCATTTCAATATCCGCACCCAGTGTGCCTGGAGGATATACGGTACCTTTCTGCTTCTGGTTATGTACGTATGTTCCAATATTGACCGTTTGAGCCGCCACCCCATTATTGGTCTGGATATTGAGGCTATACGCTGGCGGTTGACCCTTAGGGGCTGGAAGGCCTTTCGAAGCAGCCATTCGTTGCCATAGCATTAAGTCCGATTGACTGATGATCCCTGTGGTGGCTCTACCGTGGCAACTCAGACAAAGAAGAACCAAATTGGTGATAATGCCGTTAGAGCAATTTCCATCAATAGGATGAAGTTGGTGGGTACTGTTACTCCACTCCCTGCAAGTTGGACTTGCACATGCTTGACCGTATATTTCCTTCACAAGCTGCCCCACCTTTGTAGACGGCTTTTTTCGTGGCGCATTCTTCTTCACCATGGGAGAAAAGAGTGACTGACTCTGAAACTAGAATCAAGCAATCACAGATGAAATTCCATGAATTGGGATCGGTTCACCCCGCTTTTGGCAAATATCTTAGATCTTCGGAAAACATGCCCACCTTGAAAGCTAGGTTACCAATCAGGAAAAAGAACACTGCTCTCCTGATTTCCAACGAAGATCAGAAGCGCTAGGCCAAGAACGTAAGGGAGGATGTTTCCGGTAAGTTGTCTCTCTCCGATTCGTGTGTAGAGAATGACGCGTAGCGGCATCGACAGAATTTTAAAAAGATGTTGAAGGCACCAAGTGATGGTGTCGTTGACGATAGGGTGGATTTCAGAGGATTCGCTCATAGGGATGTAGGGTAGATGTGTTGTTTTTTCGAGTTGCTTCCGTAAAAACGGAGGGCAGGTTGGTATGGTTTTTTAAGTGGATAAGTGATTTGAATTTCACGATTCCAGTGAATCACGTATTGCGAAAATCCCTTCGATCAACGGTCGCACCTCTGCAGTCATAAAAATCTTCAAAAACTTAATTTTCGATTCGGATGCTCTTATCCCTGAATCGCGACACTGATTTAGTCAGCTCGATACGCTTCGCGAATCTCGTGGTGGTAGGTTACGAGCGCCGCCCACCAATCTTCCTCCCCAAACCTCGGACAGATCGGTCGGCATTACGCGCTCGTGGCAGGGGTCGCGCCAGGGCCGCTTACGCGGGGGAAGGCCCCCTGTCACGCCCCCTGCAAAACTGCGCCGATTTAGTAAGCCGCTTTTTATCCCGAGCCAGAAGGAGGCGGGGCTCGGGAAACAAAAAGCGGTGGGTGGTACGGCTCCCGATGGTCGCCGCGCCGCGCCGGATTGTCGGATTCTTCCCCGCGCTCGTTCTTTTTCCGAAAACAAGAATCGAGCATCAAATCGAAAGCGGAGCGCTCGCACTTTGGTAAATGTTTGACTGGTGCGGCACGTGCGGCGGAATCGCGAGTTCCGATGCGAATTTGCAAACGATAACTACAGCTGATTTCAGGGATTCTAACTCTGCCGTGGTTCAATCATTCCCATGAACCCAGATCTCCTATCAGAAACACGTTGTGGACTGTTGAGTCAGTCGCTCACTACCTACAAGTCAGCCCTAAAACGGTCTTTAATCTCAGAAAAAGAGGATTGCCCTATATCCAGCTCGGAGGTGCCATCCGATTCGATCCTCAAAAGGTCAAAGACTACTTGAACCAAAACCAAAACCAAAACCAAAACTTGGCCAGACATCGCGCCGCACCCTTTACAAGTCGAAGGGAGGCAGTCAATGATTGCGTCGCTCTCCTTCGGAACCGGATGAAGAACTGAAGTCCGATGCACAGGCTTTTACCCTCGCCAGTGAAACCCTCATTCGAGTCTTCGACTGGATCTCGCAGGGAGAAGTTGAGCAGCGAAGTCTCCGTTTGCACTTAGTAATGTTGTGTCTCTGTCCGCAACTGCTTCCCTGCAAACCTCCCTCCGCCAGTTGGTGCGCCCGAGAGCATCGCGTCTCCCGCTTATGGGCTAGCCGTTTGCACCAGGACTTTGCCCGAGCTTTCGGCGGTAACTT
>CAVURW010000224.1:0-19635 GCA_963743595.1 uncultured Verrucomicrobiae bacterium | reverse complement strand
GAGACGCACAGTCCGCTATTCTGGACTTAGTCGGTCGCCGTTTGGTCGACTCGAAAAACGACCTGCATCTTCTTGCTACACAAGTTCAAATCAGTCTTGATGATGTATCCGAATACCTATCATCTGATGCTTCATTCCTTAACCCAATACATCAATGGGTCCCTCCACTCTCCCTGATCGAATGGACTTATCCCATTTCCTCCAGATCAAGCCTTAAAGTTCCAATCTGTGAGCTACTGGCCTGGGCCTTTTTCAAACCTTTTTTTCTGCCGAAGGAATTTCCTATCAACAATAGAATGTTCTTCCGTCAACCTAAGATGGCCAAGCCCGGTTTCGCCCGACAACTCTTTAATCTTCTGAGGCAGGATAGTTTACATGAAGCGATAGAACTAGCGTTGACCGGCTATCGAGCCCAGGGCTTTAAGCCCATTCAGCCTTCCTTTCAAAATATGGACGCCAGGAGGATTGCATCAGCCTTGGTGCTCTCTGTATCTGACAACGACCTTGCTAGTCTCATAAACCGTCTACTTGAACCCGAAAAACAAAACAAACAAAATCATGTCAAAACCTGAAATCACCCCTCAAAATCTGAGCACTATCCAAATGCTTGCGGCCAATGGGCCCGCTTGCCTGATTATTAAAGCCAAGTTCGAGCCGCTTGGAGGACAAGATCGATTCCAGCCCGCAGGCTTTCCTGAAATGGGTCATGTCATTTATGATATCGAGCGTAATGGCAAGATGGACCATGTGTGTATTGTGGATAGTGCCGCAAGCATGGCTAATCACCTGGAAACTCTGTGTTTCTCTAATCCTTCGACAGGAATTCTTCACTCCGATTTGGCCGGGTTGCCATATGTAAGATGTGTTACCGATCCGGATAATAAAGTAGTTGTTACAACGCTCTCCGAAGGCCATCGCTTGGCTTCAGATTATTTTCTGGATGGAAAACTTGAAGAGCAAAACTTCCGAGAAACCCTACGAAAGGCGTTTGATATTATCGAGATTAAAAAAGATAAAACCTATTTTATCACACCTGATAATTGGTGGAGTATTTATACAACAATCTTTCGTTTTGATCCGAATTCTTTGATTCATGGCGTACTATTTGCCAAAGAGCAAATCAAAATCAGTCGGCTTCTGACCGCTCATTTAGAGGCTTTTGGTGCAAAACGGGTTGGCAGTTCCGGTGTAAAATTTGACCGAATCGGCAAGACCACTTCCGGACAACCGATTTTCTCGCGTGACGAGGAAACGGCAGAATTAATCGAGGGGACTTTTCTGATAGACTTGGGGCTTTTGCGTTCATATGGCCATGGAGTTCATGGCCTGAACGAATCGCAGAAACGCATGTTGTTGGAATTCGCATTATGGAAAATCACCCGGATGTTGCACTCTCCTTTTCGGTTTCGTTCCGGGTGTCATTTACAGTGCACTCAGTCCACGATAACCGATCAAGATGGTGCTCCAATCAGTAAAGAGGCACTTGGAATCAACCTACCTGAAACCATCCAGGATTGTAGTTTTCCAGCAAGCCCAATCACGGATGTTTACTATGCATCAAAAGAACTCTTTAAAGCCATGCCAGAGAAAACATCTGATGAGGATAACGATCAGGCGAAAGATGAAGAGGAACCCTAATCATGTCGCTGATTATTGAGCAAACTTTTCTGGTGGGTCGCTTCCACGCCACCCGCTGGAATCAAAATCCGTTCGAAGACGCTCATGGTGAGTGGCCACCATCCCCCTGGAGACTTTTACGAACACTACTGGCAAGATGGTATGAATATCATCGAGAAACCGGAATCAATGATCAGGTTATCCGTGATGATTTGATGGCTAAATTGGCACAAACGCCGCCATGCTTTTTTTTGCCGCCCACGTCAACCCGATCTCAGGACTGGCCTACGAGAGGGATCAAACAGTATCAACCAACATCATTGGAAAAATCCGACAAGGCAGCGAAGGAACCTTGGGTCAAAAGGGCTCAAACTACCCTGGTAGTAGACACCTTTGTTAACACTCCTACCAACTCACCAGTTTTTTGGATATGGTCAGAACCAATTCTCGATCCTCTCTCAAAAGAAATTGAACTTTTAGATCAACTTCTACGGCGAATTACCTACTTTGGTCGAGCAGAGTCGCTTTCACGTCTTAGACGTCTGTCCTCGATTGAACCACGGCCGATTCCAAATACTATCTTAACTCCAGATGAATATGGTTCATCTCCCGTACTCATTCCGAATCCATCGCAGCCACTGAACATGAAGAGTTTACTTGCGAGTACTGACGACAAGTTGATGAAAGGTCGACGTATCCCGCCGGGAACGATATGGTGGTATGCCCGCAGACCTTCCAAGCCTAGACAGATTCCAAAAATCTCAGTTAAAGAACTCCCTCCGACTCAAATAGTTCAGTTTGCCATTGGCGGCCGGGTTTATCCAAAAATCGAATGCTGGATTCGTATTACTGAGAATTTCCGTGGCAGAGCCATCAAAGCCCTCGCCCAAGTTCTTCTAGGTGACGACAAGGCCCGATTTGCATATCTTTCTGATGAACAAATATCAGTATACTCCTTATTTTTGGGAAAAGATTTGGCGGGTAAACCTTTGGAAGGTCACCACCATATGCGGATTTTGCTTTTGCCAGATATCGCCACTCGCAAACTCTCTCGATTAGTCTGCTTTAGAAATATTCCTTTTGACTCTAACGAACAAGAAGCGCTTTGTAGAGCTTCCGAAGAACCCATTCCTTGGGAATACGGGAATCCTGATTGGCAACTCAGGCTAGTTCCTATTTCTTCTAAAACCACTTTATCTTGCTTTGATTCAAGCACCACATGGAGCACGATTAGCCCATATGTTCCACCAAGACATTTATCAGGACGCAACGGAAAGCCTCGACCGGGGCGTTCCGTTGAGGCTGAAATTCAAAATGAGTTAAGGCAATTGGCATTGCCTGAAGCAAATATCAGTGTGGATGAAAAACACCATTGGGTTAAAGTACATCGCACTTTACGAGGTGGCGGAGGCCCGACAAACGATTTAAAACGGGGATACACTGTAACGCTACACTTCAATTCACCGATTAAAGGTCCCATCGCCCTAGGCCATTCATCTCACTTTGGCCTCGGTCTCTTTGTGCCTGGGTCAGAACCAAAACCGACATAATGGAGAACCGACTCATCCACCCGACGGAAAACCGTCTGCACCCGCGCCACCAGTCAGAAGTCCTGTCGCCGGTTGAGTCAAAGATTTTGAAAACACTCCGTAGCGAGCTGGGGCCTGTCGATAAATCGCTGCCTGTCATGGATCCGGGAGTTGATCCACGGCTTGACCCGGTAATCCTGCCAATACCCTCGCCGCTGCATCCGCTAGAAAGCCCGGTGCAGCCTCAGCCGGAGACCTCCGCACCACAGGCCCTTCTGGACCTTCTCCCCGCGCGGATGCTCAACGAGTTTGTCTACTGCCCGCGTCTTTTTTATTACGAACATGTGGACGGCGTCTTCGTGGAGAGCGCGGATACTCTTCGCGGCCAGGCTATTCATCAGATGGTCGATTCCGGGTCCGGTGCGATGCCTGCTGCCAAGAAGGGCAAGAAGGGTAAAGCGGGGGACGATTCCTCCCTCAATGCCGCCCCAGAGGTGATTCACTCCCGCAGCGTGCAGCTCAGCTCTCCGCGCCTGGGAGTTATTGCCAAACTGGATTTGGTTGAGACGTGGGACGGCCCGAATTCAGACGATCTCTTTGCGAATCGCCAGGTTTGCCCCGTCGATTACAAAGCGGGAAGTCCCCGTGAGGTAAATGGAGAAAATGAGCTCTGGGACACAGACAAAATTCAGCTAGGGCTTCAAATTCTTATTCTCCGGGATAACGGTTACCACTGCGAAGAAGGCGTGATCTACTATCGAGGAAACAAGCAACGGGTCCGTCTTACAATGACCCTGGAGCTGGAAACCTGGATTCAGTTAAAGATCGACGAGGCCAGAAACATCAGCAAGGGCCCGATTCCTCCACCGCTGGTGGACAGTCCCAAATGTGTTCGCTGTTCCCTGGCCCCTGTGTGTCTGCCAGATGAGACGCGGCTGCTTAAACTCCGTTCGGATGTCCTGGAATCGCCCCGGAGATTGATAGCACCTCGGGACGATCTTAAGCCGCTGTATCTGAACACGCAGGGTTACCGGGTCGGCTGTAGCGATGAGGTGTTGCAGGTGAAAGAAAAGGACGCCCTTATACATGAAATCAGAATCCGGGATGTCTCTCACGTGGCCCTGTTCGGCAATATCCAAATCACCACCCAGGCCATTCAGGTTCTCTGTGAATTGGATGTGCCTGTCACCTATTTTTCCATGGGCGGCTGGTTTTACGGAGTCACGCGCGGCCACCAGCTCCCGAACGTGTTGGCGCGAATCCAACAACACCGCTGCGCCGCTGATCCTGTGCTGCCACTGGCGCTGGCACGACAATTCGTTTACGGGAAAATTCGCAATCAACGCACCCTTCTCATGCGGAATCACGTGGAGCCACCGCCAGCGCCTATTCTCCGCTTAAAGCGATCCGCCGAGGATGCGCTGGAAGCTAGTTCCATCCCGGAATTGCTGGGAATCGAAGGATCAGCGGCCAGCGTCTACTTTGAACACTTCTCCGGGATGCTCCGCAGGGAAAACGCGGAGACCTTGGCGGAAGAAAACAACCTTCCTCGGTTCGATTTCCAGAACCGTAACCGTCGCCCTCCTACGGATCCCGTAAACGCCGCTCTCTCCCTGGCCTATAGCCTGCTCAGCAAGGACTGCACGCTGGCGGCTACAGCTGTGGGTCTGGACCCCTATGTGGGCTTTTATCATCAGCCCCGCCCCGGACGGCCAGCCCTGGCTCTAGATCTTATGGAGGAATTCCGGCCTATCATCGCAGATTCGGTGGTCATCACCGCCATCAATAACCGAATCCTCAATGAACGCGACTTCGTCACCGCTGGTAACTCTGTCAATCTCTCCCCTGCAGGTAGAAAAAACTTTTTCCAAGCCTATGAGCAGCGCATGGATACCATCATCACTCATCCCATCTTTGAATACAAAGTCACCTATCGCCGGGCTCTGGAACTGCAGGCGCGGCTGCTGGCTAAACACCTCACCGGCGAGATCCCGGCGGGCTACCAGCCCTTCATGACTCGCTAAAGAACCCCATGAGAAACACCTACCTGGTCTGTTATGACGTGGCGGATGACAAGCGTCTGCGTCTGACGTTCAAAGCCTGCAAGAACTTTGGAAACCACCTGCAGTACTCCATTTTTGAGTGCGACCTGAGCCCGTCCGAGAAAACCGCTCTGGAAACGGAAATCAGCTCCATCATCCATCACACGGAAGACCAGGTCCTGTTTGTAAACCTGGGGCCAGCCCACGACCGGGGAGAATGCCGGATCACTGCCCTGGGCCAACCGTATCTTCGTATCAATCTCCCTTGCTTTGTGGTTTAACTAGCGCTGGCCCCTTAACCTTAGAATCCATACAAGGGAGTCAGAGTTTCTACTCAGAAAGTGAGCCTGTTCTTTGACAATTCTAACGCGAGTGGCTGTGTGACGAACGGTCCCGGCACCCCTCTCGCAAACCATCCACCTCCTCCGAAAAGCCACCAAAATACTGAAAAGCGATTGCAGATCCGACACAAAATAGACACGCTAAAAAAGTGGTTCTCGCAAAGGCGCTTTCGGGCCCTTGGCCTGGAACAAGTTCTGCGAGGGCACATTCCGCAGCCGAAACGCTGCGGCCCCATTGAAGCCTGATCAATCACGATCCGAACCAGCAGGTGGGTGCCGTGCATTCCGCAGCCGAAACGCTGCGGCCCCATTGAAGCCGCCAATACGACCTTCGTCTGAAGGCGTTCGGAGGGGCATTCCGCAGCCGAAACGCTGCGGCCCCATTGAAGCCGATCCCTGCGGAGGGTAGATCAGTATCGCGGAATTCCGCATTCCGCAGCCGAAACGCTGCGGCCCCATTGAAGCCATTGGCGAGCGAGTAGGTAGAGCCTACCGATGCGCTCATTCCGCAGCCGAAACGCTGCGGCCCCATTGAAGCCCTGATACCAGCAACCGGGTTGTCCCTCTTGCAAAGGCATTCCGCAGCCGAAACGCTGCGGCCCCATTGAAGCACCAACTCGCCTGGATCGATGTCGCTTCCGCCGTAAGTCATTCCGCAGCCGAAACGCTGCGGCCCCATTGAAGCTCAGATACGCGCTTTGCGATAGCTTCTTCGTTTTTGCATTCCGCAGCCGAAACGCTGCGGCCCCATTGAAGCAAGCGGTGCGCGAGGGCTTATGTGAGACGCGGAGAACATTCCGCAGCCGAAACGCTGCGGCCCCATTGAAGCTTACGAAAGGGGGAGATGCCAGTAGAGCGCTGGGTGGGCATTCCGCAGCCGAAACGCTGCGGCCCCATTGAAGCAGCTATGGGCTTAACGTTTGTGCGGCCCATGGCCCGCATTCCGCAGCCGAAACGCTGCGGCCCCATTGAAGCATAAGGCGACCGTTGTTCGGGAGTCATGCCTGCGTACATTCCGCAGCCGAAACGCTGCGGCCCCATTGAAGCCTGATAAAAAGGTCGAGCAAACCACTCGGCAGCTCGGGCATTCCGCAGCCGAAACGCTGCGGCCCCATTGAAGCACCGCATCGGTCCCTAACTTTCTCTATGTCTATGTTACATTCCGCAGCCGAAACGCTGCGGCCCCATTGAAGCGCTCTTTGAAGCTTTCATTGGGATTACAAATAGACAAGCATTCCGCAGCCGAAACGCTGCGGCCCCATTGAAGCATACCGAGAGCGTTAACGAAGACGTTAAGCGTCTCACATTCCGCAGCCGAAACGCTGCGGCCCCATTGAAGCGTCGCAGCCGTCGCCGTGCTGTGTGGGCTACACGTCATTCCGCAGCCGAAACGCTGCGGCCCCATTGAAGCCTAGGCATGTTACCGAGACGCCCCTAATATGCGTTTGCCATTCCGCAGCCGAAACGCTGCGGCCCCATTGAAGCTGCAACGACACGCCGCACATTGAGATCAACCCATGACATTCCGCAGCCGAAACGCTGCGGCCCCATTGAAGCCCGTTCATCGACGAATCGAAGAGTTGGGAACTGCTTGCATTCCGCAGCCGAAACGCTGCGGCCCCATTGAAGCCAGGCGACGCCAGAGCGTGCCGAGCGCCAGGAGAACGCATTCCGCAGCCGAAACGCTGCGGCCCCATTGAAGCGTGCAACTCTTTCCATGTGGCCGGCTTCGCGTAAATCACATTCCGCAGCCGAAACGCTGCGGCCCCATTGAAGCATACCAGCAAATATATGTGTTATCGGGAGTTAGACCACATTCCGCAGCCGAAACGCTGCGGCCCCATTGAAGCCAGAAGGATCTAATCACCAGAAAGCTTATTTGCTAACATTCCGCAGCCGAAACGCTGCGGCCCCATTGAAGCCGGAGCCAAAGGCAAGAGCGTAAGCGGCGTGGTGGCGGACATTCCGCAGCCGAAACGTTGCGGCCCCATTGAAGCCAATACGCTTGCGCATCACTCCAGTCCACATCAACGCATTCCGCAGCTGAAAAGCTGCGGCCCCTTTGAAGCGAAGAGCTGGAGTTAGCCAAAGCCAGACTCGGCCCCATTCCACAGCCGAAATGCTGCCCCAACTCTCAATGACCGAAAAGGACAATCAAACAGCTCAGTCCACCAAGAATAAATCCCGTGCTTATAATGGCTAAGTAGAACGGTAGCTTTCCCCAACTGCTATTTGTTGAACCTTTAGCTGGGATGTTCACCCTTGAAGTCATCCCCGGTGACGGAGCCATCACAGAATGAAACTCTTCTGAAAGAATGCGCTGGTTTTCTTCCAACTGAGCGACCGTCTTAACAACGGTCTGCATCAGAAGCCCAATGTACTTTTTATGAGCTTCGCCGTGTTCCTTGAGCATGGAAGAAATCGAGCCCTGAAATTCGTGTTTGATGCGGTTTAAGCTATCGTGTTCCTCTTTCCATGAGCTCACATCATTCGACATTGATTGGTGGATCTCCCGGATGATCTCTTGCCCGGCCTTGTGAACTTCCCCAGGCACCTGCTGGCCAAGTTTGGTATGGATCGCCAGAAACTGGACCAGACGCACAAAGACATCGTCTTCGGCACGCTTGCCCATGTAACTGACGAAGTGAAGATAGGACGCGAGGTTTTCTTTTGGGACAAACGATTGAAGTGCCAGAAGGGTTTCCATCGAAGTTTCGGGCCGCCCTTCGGCCAGAGGACTATCTGACCGGGAATGAACAGCCCGAAGCTTGTTTTGGGTCTCCAACCGTTGAGCCTCTTCGCGAGCCTTGAGCTGCCGAATTGTTGCAACTACCGTCCCTTTCTGTGGTTCGGAACCTTCCATGGCTTAGTCAGGTGGGAGCAGGTGAGAACGGTAGACTCGCTCCAGTTGATCATTAAAATGCTTCTGCAACCCTTCAGCCCTTAAGATGTAGTTGAACTGGTTAAGAGCGTGACCTTTCGGAAAAGCCTCAGAAATCACATCCGACATCTTGGCTCCGTAGTTTCTGAGCAAGTTCTGAAAATCCGGGTTACGACTTTTGAGCCGAACAATTGCCGGTTTGAATCGTTCCCGGAATTTGATCGCCTCTTCGGCCAATTCCCAATAAGTAAACTTTTCTCCGGGATTACCGTTTTCGTTGAGGACGATCAACCATTGGATATCGTAACGTGCGGTATTCTCGCCCCATTCCAAAATACCTTTTAAACTACCGATGTCACCATCTAAGACGCCAACAAAAGTAAAGGCCACTTTTCGGCGTTTTAAAGGACTGTGCATCTCTTCAAACCAGCCAACCGTATCGGCCTGGGCACCTGCCCCAAAGTCGGCGAAGATGACCGAGGCGACGTGATGTTCAATGGACAGGATAAGATTGTCGATCTCCTCCCGCTTATGAAAATCATACTTGGTTGCATCCGGGTAAAAATGCTTGAACGAGCTGGCTACCTTATTCTCAACGTCATAATCGAGTCGCTGAACCTGGAGCCCCATAAAATTATAAAACTCATTGATGGCCACAGCAACGGTCGTCTTGCCGCTGCCTCCCCTGGACCCAGGCATCATGACAATGCGTTTGGCCGGGATGACGTTTTCGGTAGGTTTACCCTTTTCAGGGCGGGTTTCTGTTTGTGTTGAATTGGACATGGTTAGTTAGGGTTGAGGGCGTTTGAGTTCAATAGGTTTGGAGGCATCGAAGGTGAACGTTTTCTTTTCACTCACTTCTAGAGACTTCAGTTTTGCCTCATTTTCAGCGCGGGATTGATCTACCCGCCTCTTTTCCTCCCATTGAGCTCGGCGAATAGCTTCAAGTTCGGTTTCAGGAACGGTGGGAGGTGGAAATGATCTTGGCACTGGCAAGGGGAGCATCTTGTAATAGAACCGTTCCTTCGACCGGACTTTCACATAGTTGAAAACGGTTCCACGGGTGACTTTTAGGTTGTACTTCTCCAGGAGATGCTTGCAAATCTTGGCGTAGCTCAGCGGGAGGCTTTGATTTCGGGCGTCCCTGATAAACTCGTCAAAAGGTATCAGGGAGCTTTCATTCCGTTTGGGGTGCTTGGAACTCATAAGGCGGAATTCCTCATGAGGTAATCGAACACCGACTGGCGCGGAATCCGGAGACTTCGCCGCCGACTGTCCGGGAGGGAAATGTCCATGGCCGAATGCAATTCGCCGAGATCGATCAGACGAAGGACATGTCTCTGGGAACAATGAAGGGTTTTGGCCGCCTCCGAAACGGAGACGAACTTCAATTTTTTAAGCCGGACCGTTAAGTCCTGCGAGGGCGTGAGGGGAATGGGGTCGAGTCTTTCGAGTGCTTTGATGGGGTTCATGTCTTTGTGGGCTGATTTTGAACTGACTTTGCAGTGTTTTTTGGGGTCCCTGATAAACCCGTAAAAGGTTATCAGGGAGCCGTCATTCCGTTTGGTGGGATTGGAGGTCATTGGGCGGAATTCCGGATAAGGTAATCGTCCACCGACTCTCGCGGTATTCGGAGACATTGGCGGCGACTGTTCGGCAGCGAAATGTCCATGACCGACTGCAATTCACCAAGATCGATGAGGCGATCCACATGCCTCTTGGAACAGTTCAATCTCTTGGCGACTTGCGCCACAGATTGGTAGTCGGTCTTGGTTTGAATGGGTTTGTCTGGAGACTGACGGGGAGCCAGTTCGAGTTTTTTAAGGGCTCTAATAGGATTCATAGTTGGTTTTTAATGGAGTTGGTTACGGTTAAGGAAATCTTCGAACGCCCGCTTTGAAATGCGGAACAATCGACAAAGATTGCCGGGTTTTGAAACGTCGCTAACGGTGCCGAATGCGCCACCTAAGATGAGGCGGTTCACGTGGCGCTCGGAGCATTTGAGCTTTTGAGCTACTTTTTTCACCGAATAGGTTTCGGTTTGGACTGGAGTGATGATGGTATGGGGATACATGGGATGCATTTTTGGTTTATTGGTTTACTGACTGAGTACTGATGGAGATGAAATTGAGAATTAGAACTGGATGCGAACTCGTCGTACTGTGTGCGTATTGCTAAGCACGCAAATACGCCATTTGCGATTTGTATCTACTGAAAGCGAACGGGATTTTCCCGAACTTGAGCCGCCTGGAAAGCCACTCAAAAGCCTCCTTCTGCTTGCTTTGTTTCTTTAGTAACCGAGCAAGTAGCCCGGTCGTGTCGATGGAAGGTTTGTCGGCTAACTCCTGAGCAAGGTCAGCCGTTTCGTTGGCCCAGATTAGGGTTCTTCTGCGTTTTTTTGTCATAGGTTTTGTGGGATTTCGGGAGAGCGCGTGTCGGCTTATCCCCTCTTAACAGAGGGTTTTTTTTGAGCTTTACCGGGCATCCGAAACAACGGACCGGCCTTCGCTTTGGGCTTTACGACTTTTCGGTCGTACCAATTTCCGAAGTACTTCTTGTAATAAGCTAACGACATGGCAATCCTTGGTTGAGGTTTGCCGGATATCGTTCTTCAGTAGGTCCGCCGCACTGACGTCTGTCAGTCGCCTTCCCTCTCTGGTATCTTTCCGGTAAGTCGAAACTAGCACTGAGTACGAATCGCGAGCAACTAACATTTTTATACGAACACATAAGATGTTGATTTTGAATGAGATTTAAATAAGAGTTGAAACTGTGTTACTGTTTTCAAGTTATGGTTAAGAAGCAAAAGCCTCCATGGGGCGGTGCTCGACGTGGTTCTGGTCGTAAACGCAAGACCGCTACGTTAGTGCCTGTCACTGTTAAACTTAAGCCGGACGACCTCGCCTGGATTAGGCTTTTTGCGGACGTCAACGATGCGACCATGGGTGAACTCCTCGGCGCTCTGGTTGAGTGCGTTTGCTCCCATCCAGAGATGCTTGAAAGGGTAAGGAAACGGCTGCACAGCGAGGCTGAAGCCACTTCCGTCCCCAAGGACAAGCCTCCCTTACACATGGGACCATCCTAGTCCGAGCCAAACGCCGAGCCCAAAGATGCCAAGTGCCAGTAGGATGAGTTTGATCACTGGCACTTTCCGAACGGGCGGTTTGGGGCTCAATGAGTCGATATGAACTTCCAACCATCGCTTGCTGTAGAGCTTCAGCTGCTTGGTTACGGGATCGTTTTCTACCGAAAAGTCGGGCGACTTTTGCGCAATCAACTGTTTCCAGATTTTCATGCAACCTCCCGTAGCGGCAAATGTTTTTGGGCTAGTTCGAGAAGGGCCTGAGCTTCCGGCGCGCACGACGCACGTCCCGAATCATGCAGTTGTTGCCAGTGCCAAATGATCCGATAGATCCAGGTAGGAGAACAGTGCTGGTGCCTTTCGATATTGGACCGAAGAAGTGGGAAGAGGCGATTCAGGGCTTCGTTTCGATCTGTTTCCCAGTCGGTGTTGAGTCCTTGGAACAGTTCGAAAACGTCCCCGTTAGCTTCCAATCCTCCATCATGAGACACTTCCGCTATGGCGTGATTGTGCCAGAACTCATATCGCATCTTGAGATGGGCGGCGTCCCAGCCGAGAAGCACCGCCAACCCCTTGCCATAATCGAGGCTGACAAATCGATGGGGCAGCCACCAGCAATGCCAGAGAAATTGTGAATCTGCTTTAAAATCGGGAGAAGATATCCAGTTCATGAATTTTGCCTTTCTATTTGGAGGACCAGCCCCGGCGAATGACCATCACCAGTGCGTTACGGGTTCCCTGAGCGTTCATCTCGGCGAGGGAATCAAAATGGAAGTCGAGATGATGAAGACCTTTCACCGCCGTGCCCCGGTCGGTCACAATACGGAACTCCTCAACCTCCCCCGTCTTGACGCAAACGATGGTTCCCAACGGGTAACAGCTCAGATCAGCTGCACATTGTTTCAAGCCCTCTACGCGCATCATGAGATCTCCTCCGATGCAATTATGACGACCAAACGGCCTGTGATCGGGTTCCCTCCATGAATAGCTGGTCAGCTTGACTGAAATCCAGAAACCGGAATCGCTTGGATTCTGCTTTTGCACAACCGCCTTGAGTTCTTGCCCGGTAACGGGAATACCAGGATAGGAAATCAATCCCACCGACAGGAGAACGGCGCTTCCAACATTTTTGAGAAGAGGCTTTATCCGCAACCGATGGTACCGGAGCCGCTCCACAACCTTGTTTATTCTTGGATTAAAATAGGTCGGGTCACTGAGCAGGCGACGCAGGATGGCTTTGCCTCCCAACCAGATTTCGCGTGAGCGAAAGGTGATCCAGAACCCGTGCGCGGAAAAATCGAGTTCCAGTCCATCGCCAAATGGACCAAACGGAGTGGTGGTTGATCCGCAAGACCCACAAATTTTAAGCTTTTCCTTGTGGGTGAGTGGTCGAACTGAGAAGGACCTAAATTCTCCCTCTTTAAGAAGGAGATCGAACTGGTTTTGAACGGTGGGAGCAGTCTTGACTTGAACCAGCAAAGTCATGAGTGCCAGAGGCTGAATGGGCGTGCTTTTATTCATACGCATACATTCTCACGGCTCACGAAAAACCGCGGTGCCACCTGCCGCTCCTGCCACATCTGTCAAAAAAACTTCAAATCAACGTCTGCGGAATCTTCATTTTGAGATACGGATGGCTGCCAAACTGTTCTCCGCTCTTCCACAAAATGGCTTCCGTGAACCAGCCCTCCGATTCTCCCGCCTTGGCAGGACCGCCTTTGCGCAACTTGGTAAACTCACTCGGTTTGACGATGGCTTCTTCGGTCCGGGTGGTGCTCATGGAACTGCCTCCCGATTGACCTCCAGAGGAGGGATTTTCCGAGCGGGATGTGGAGGTGACCCGCATCGCTTTGCCGATCTTCCGCGACATGTGTTCATTCGTCACCGGACAGCCGTTATGGTGGCAAACCTGAGTTTGTAGATTGGCATCGAGCGTATCGACCGCATCTCTATTTGGACATTTCTTGTAGTAATTGGGAAGGTTTTGCGTGAGGTAAATCGGAGCGATTTTGTAGGCGCGATTGATGGTCTGAAAATCGGAATCGCGCATGTCGAAAACATCCTGATGTTCATCAGCAACCAGGAAACAGGGGCGGGCTTTATTCTTGTCGGGATAAGGTGGGTTAAGCCGTTTTCCGTTAATTCGAATGTCTTCAAACCGTCGCGTCGCCGCCTGTTGGAACGCATATTTCATGAGGACATTGGCAAATAGCCCCAGTTTCTTGTAACGGAGGGTTGGCATATCGACGATGATGATCGCTCCGCCATTGAATGCCATTTCGGGCAGGAGACTCAGGGTGCCTTTAGCGGGATTGCCCCATTGGCAAAACAGTTCATTCAGCGGTCCGGTGGCGAACGTGTCGACAATTCCAGAAATCATCATGGCGATACCGCTTTTTTGGCCCGGTGGGTAAGCTGCCCATTCTTTGGTCAGGTAACGACACGAATAATCAAAAGCCTCGTCCATACTTTCATCTCGCTGCGAAGTCGAATCGACGGTTTTCAACCGAACGTTGATGCGCCGTAAAATGTTCCAGGCGAACGAGCGATCTTTAAAATTAGAATCCTTGAGATCGTCTTCATCTGTGGGCAGCGAACTGTTGATTTTCATGATGTGCTTCATGCTCATTTCGAGGCCTGCAAACCCGATCATTGTAATGATGTGCTTCAGATGATTTTCAGCGGCTGTTTTCCATTCATCGCTGTTGCTGTTCCCAGTCGCCTTGCCGACCTCGTTCATCGCCATCAGGGCATCCATGCAATTCTGAGTGTCCCGACCGGTGGTTTCATACATATAGTCGATGTAATTGAATCGCCATTTGTAGTCGTCTCCGGGATGGCCATCACCTTTAGGTAGACCAAATCGGATGATGTCCTGTTCGCGTCCGACCTTTTTAGCCAGAGCCACCCAATCGTCCGCCTCCTCCGGTTTGACACAGCAAACCAGCCCACCCCAGCCATGGAGCAACATGGCGGCATAGAACATCCGGCCTGAGCCACTGGTTTTGCCACTACCCGGCCCGCCTTTGATGCTGACTCCCGCAAAACTATCTTCCTGAGTCCAGGGATACGTCACGCCAGGATTTCGGACGTCGTCTAAATGGAGAAGTACAGTTGAGTTCGGCCAGGAATAGTCCCCCGTATATACGGTCTTTTTATTAATGTTTGGAGATTTGATTATTTGCATAAGAAGAGACGAAAAAGGCCATTTGAGTCGGTGAAACCCAAATGGCCTGATCTTTGGTTTAATTGTTTAAGACTGAACCCACTGGACTACTTGTTCCTTGGTCAAAGGCAGAAGTTTGCCCTGTTCGATGCGGCCATAACGTCCATAGATTTGACGAGGCGTTCCCTCCTCCGAGACCAGATAGAATTCGTAGACTCCGTCCGGCAAATACCACGTTTTTTCACCTCGTGGGATTTCTCCGGCTTCGTGGAGATAACAAATGCCTCCATTTGCCGGAACATCCTCACGAGCATAGCTGAAGGCCTGACTTTTCCCGGTGATCCGGGCCACCCAGGAATTGATGTTCGGATGGCCCTTGATGAACCAGCCAACCACTTTATAGCTGAGTGCAAACAAATTGAATTCGCTCATAACGATTGAGCCTTTTTAAGAAGGTCTTGTGCCGTGACTTCAATCCGGTTGCCGTCAACTTCAACCCGCACAATCTTGAGTGGATTATTCCGGGTGTATTCAATCAATTTCCCGGCTTCAAACGTTTGCTGTGATTCGACGATGAATACATGGACAGTGACCAGATGGCTTGCAATCGCCCGATGAACAAGCGTTCCCAATATGTCAATTTCAGGTTGCCCAACGGCTCGCGGTGGAGCCCCCGTTTGAAGGGTCATGTGGTGATCGTCCTGATACCCCACCACGCGAAGTTGCCCGATCAACCATGCATTTTGAGGATGGCCCGCAATCCCAGCCAGTTGTTGCGGATGATAATAATTTCCTGTTTTGGGGAAACCACCTTCCGAGTACAACTCGAGTGTTGGCGGTGGTGACGCAGGCACGGGAATGGGCGATGGAATTGGCAATGGCACAGGTGATGGAATAGCCAAGGGCATTGGCGGTGGAGGGGGTGTGGCGAGGTCAGGCACCGTGCTGGGAGAACTCATTGGCTGAGGCACGCTGCGCGGAGTGATTGGAACCGGTATCGGAACGCTCGTTGGAGTCGGTTTTGGTGTGGGCGGAGGAGGTTCCACCGCAATTTCCTGACCAAGAAGACAAACAGGCAAAAGAGCTATCCATCCAAGAGAAGTTTTCATGATGGGGAATTCCGTTATTTGATGTAGTTGGCGTTGGGCAGCGTTTTGTAGTCAAACATGGGATCTTCCGTTTGAACTACCCGGATTTGGTTCAACAGTTGGAGTTTTACCGTGTCCAACTCCTTCCGTTTCAAATCCATGACGGCATAGGTCTCCGATGTCTTTTGATCGGCGGGTAGATTGTTGTAGACGGTGACTGCTTCATTGTAGGCTTTAACGCCTTCGCCGAGCTGGCTTAGAAGGCCCTTCAGCTTTTCTTTCTCGGGATCAACAAGGCTCTGCGGGTATAACGTGCCTCCGACCGAAACCGCAGCCACTGGGCACATGACCGATATCACGCCCCGTTTTCTAAAGGCCGTTGGAGGTTCGATATTGATGACCCAAGGAGCCGTCGGAGCGCCGAACACAAATGACGGATTCTTCCCATCCGCCAATTCCTGACGGAGGAGGTTCTTCTGGTTGCCAGTGATCGACAAATAGTAGAGGACTTCCCAGTGCTCGTTAACGTCGCATGGACCCTGATCACTTAAGAGACTGATAACAACGCCTTCAAATGGTTGCGTGCATTCGGTCGAATTAAGATAATGGTATTTGCCCAACAGTTGATAGGCCGGGGGAACCGGGAAATTACCGGCAAAGGTATCCCGGATGGCCTGCCCGTCTTCGTGCCCCGCTTTGTCGAAATCCACCGGCAACAAATAGGTGAGGTTGCTATTGGTGGGGTGGATGCTCGTGGGGCTATAGCTGCTGAGCGATGTTCCGAGCGATTTGACCGATTCAAACAATCGATCAAACCCATGATCGGCGTCCGCACCAGGATTATTCTTTCGGTCACGCTCAGCCATTCGAGCGTATCTGGCTTCCTCGGCCATTCGTAAAAAGCCATGTTCTATCGAACTGGCGATCAAGCTAAAGACAAGGACCAGCAACAAAAGATAAATAACCTTGAGGCGTTGGATAAGAATATGGTTCCAAAGTGCCTTTCCGAAGAAGGACGTTTTGGCTTGGATGAAGATCTGACTGGGATAATTAATTTTAAGAGACATAGGAGTGTTCGTTTGGTTTTAGGATTGAGAAGAAGTTGGATTTTGGGCCGCAGGATCACCAGGGACGTGGCCAAAGAGCGCCTGAGCCCGTTTAAGGCTGTCACGAAATGCCTTCCGGTTATCGAGGGCTACAGGTACGGACGAAACGTCGTTGAGCTCTGGGGTTTCGTGCGGAATTTGTGGAATGACCTCGAAACTGCTGTCGGTGAGTTCGCCAGACGACAACCCAGAATCCATTTCGTCTAAATAGAGGTTGTGCTGCTTGCGAATAATGATCGTGTAATCCGCCCACAAGCCGAACGCTGCGGCGCTAAAGTAGAGTAGGATTGCTGTGCTCCCGGAAAACAAATAGTAGAGACATCCGATCCCCAGAATCACCAGCGGTTGGCTCCATCGCTGCGGAATTGGTCCCGGCTCGTAGAAGAAGCGAGGCACCCCTATCGAGCTCGTCGGCCACACTTTCTTCGGGTTCGTGGTATGGAAATATTGAATTTCCCAGTATTGAAACACCCACATGCCCACGCTCAGTGAACCCAAGCACACGACAAACGGTAGGTTTGGATACCAATCGGGAAAAAGAACGCTGTTTTCCTGATTTCCAACGAAGACCAGCAGCGCCAGGCCAAGAACGTAAGGGAGGATGTTTCCGGTAAGTTGTCTCTCGCCGATTCGTGTGTAGAGAATGACGCGTAGCGGCATCGACAGAATTTTAAAGAGATGTTGAAGACACCAAGTGATGGTGTCGTTGATGATGGGATGGATTTCAGAGGATTCGCTCATAGGGATGTAGGGTTGATGTGTTGTTTTTTCGAGTTTGCTTCCGTAAAAACGGAGGGCAGGTTGGTATGGTTTTTTAAGTGGATAAGTGATTTGAATTTCACGATTCCAGTGAATCACGTATTGAGAAAATCCCGTGGAACACCGGTCGCACCTGCCGCTGCTGTCATTTAATCTTCAAAAACCTAAAGATATTTCGATTCGGATGCTCTTATCCCTGAATCGCGACACGGATTTAGTCAGCTCGATACGCTTCGCGAATCTCGTGGTGGTAGGTTACGAGCGCCGCCCACCGATCTTCCTCCCCAAACCTCGGCCAGATCGGTCGGCTTTACGCGCTCGTGGCAGGCGTCGCGCCAGGGCCGCTTACGCGGGGGAAGGCCCCCTGTCACGCCCCCTGCAAAACTGCGCCGATTTAGTCAGCCGCTTTTTATCCCGAGCCAGAAGGAGGCGGGGCTCGGGAAACAAAAAGCGGTGGGTGGTACGGCTCCCGATGGTCGCCGCGCCGGGTTGTCGGTGTTTCCTCCGCAGTGGGAAAATCTTGCGGGATTTCTTGCTTGGTTTTGATCGTGTTAAAACGCTATTAAGGCGCATCCGAATGCGCACTTTTTAAAGGAAATCAAATGCACCATCCCCTGGGTAGAAGTAGTCTTGAATGTAGGTTTCATGCCTTATTTGCAGATAAAACCAATTCGTTCATAATCCATAACTTTTTTGTTCGGATGACTGATAAAGAAAAGGATGACGCTAAGACGCTTCTACAACGTTTTTACAAGCCACTAAGCGAGGATTGGATGGGCGCATGGTGCGATGTCGACGACTCGGTTCCAAGGCCGCACAAACCTAATGCTGCTCGCAGGCATCTCGAAAAATTGCCCAGGAATTATTTGCTATTTTGGATTAGCTGTCTCAACGATAGGAGCTTTGATGCGTATCGGAGCGTGCTGAAATCCACTTTTCTTCATGACAATTGGCAGCGTGAAAGCTTGGGCGAAGAGAACGACAGGATAGAACAAAAGGCGATAGTTCAAACTTACTCAGAGGGTAACAGTGCTTCTCAACAGCGAAAGCAAGAACGTATGGGTCAAGAACGAGCTTACGAGCAACGGGAACAGTCGCGCCTTCAAAATGAACGTCTGGCGCAAGAAAGAGCCCATCAGGAACATTTGGCTTTTCACACTCAGGACAGAGCGCGACGCGAAAGGGAAGCGATTGACATGGAAAGCCAGAAGCTGGCAAGACAACAGCAAGAAGAATTCCAGAGAAGAGAATGCGAGCGTCGTCAATGGGAAGACGAAAATCGGTAACTCTTGTTTAACCCCCTTCGGCACTTAGAGCATAAGAAGAAAAAATCGGTGCATTTCGGTAACTTTGTTGACTGGTGCGGCACATGCGGCAGCTGATTTCAGAGATTCTAACTCTGCCATGGTTCAATCATTCCCGTGAACCCAGATCTCCTATCAGAAAATACGTTGTGGACTGTTGATTCAGTCTCTCGATACCTACAAGTCAGCCCTAAAACAGTCTTTAATCTCAGAAAAAGAGGATTGCCCTATATCCAGCTCGGAGGTGCCATCCGATTCGATCCGCAAAAGGTTAAAGACTACTTAAACCAAAACCAAAACTTGGACAGACATCGCGCACGCCGCACCTTTTACAAGTCGAAGGGAGGCAGTCAATGATTGCTTTACGTCGTTCTCCCCCAGAACCCTTTGTTAATCCTCCGCCCGATGAACCGGAGTCCGGTGCACAGGCTTTTACTCTCGCCAGTGAAACCCTTATTCGCGTCTTTGATTGGATCTCGCAGGGAGAAGTTAAGCAACGAAGTCTCCGTTTGCACTTAGCAATGTTGTGTCTTTGTCCCCAACTGCTTCCCTGCAAACGTCCCTCCGCCAGTTGGTGCGCCCGCCAGCATTGCGTTTCCCGCCAATGGGCCAGCCGTCTGCACCAGGATTTTGCCCGAACTTTCGGAGGTAAATTGCATTATCGTGGTCAGCATTTCAGAAACAGACGGTGAGTAGAAATGTAGTGAGAGCGGTCTGAAG
>CAVURW010000223.1:0-8055 GCA_963743595.1 uncultured Verrucomicrobiae bacterium | reverse complement strand
TGTTTCAGTGAGGTATAAATTTTATGAAAAAAAGTTCAGCGTTTTTTATAACTGGCGCGTCAGGGCATTTGATGAAACGGCTTTTTCTCCTCTTATCGGTTGGTCTTGCGATGTTGATGATTCCGGCGGTGGAAGGGCAACCGGTACCAACTTTTCCCGATACTCCAGTGGGTAACTTGCTGAAGCAAGCGACAGCGAAGCTGGCAGCGAAAAACTACATGGAGGCGCAGGGGCGTTTTCGATCAGGCGCGGGATTTGGCGGCGGCCGGGCCGGAAGGTTGGTCGAGCCCCGATGTAGCGACAGCTCTAGAAGGAGCGGTGGCGTGTGATTTTCAGCTTTCGCTGTGGGACGATCCAATTGATCGCGCGAAGAGTTATGTGGAGCACACGAAGGGGACTTTGGCAGAGGCTCGCGGCGAGCGATTCTCCGGCGGGCTCTACCTGCGACTGCCGCATTCAGGGACGAAACAGGGCGGGGTGTATCATCGGAACGAGTGGCTACAAGGCGTGCAAGTCTCGAGCTTTAAGAAGGATCGCAAAGAGGCGATCGCGCATCTGGAACGGTCTCGCGAGTTGGTGATCGCCCTGGCGAAGTCATCGACTTTGCCGTTCGCGGATAAGGAAAGCCCGGTGGGGGAACAGGTGGGAATCGATTTCGATTTGGTGAACGCGATCATCCGTCACGAGGAGTACTCGTATGGGGTGGTTTATTGCCCGTTTTGGGGTTGGTGGTGGGGTTTCTGGAGCGGCGGTCTGGAGCCGGAAGATGACTCGGCGGCCGTAGACGAAGCCGATTATGAACAGCCGCGCAGTTGGCGAAATCAAGAACAGGACCAACCGCCGACGGGAATCCCTGTCGATGCGCATGGCGAACCACGATTCATAGGCACTCCGGACGCCTACAGCGCAAGAACTCAGGCGACGGTGCAAAGATTCGGTTTTTGTTGAAGGAAATTCCGGAACTGTCGATGGAACACCGAGCAAGGAATATGCGGCGCAGGCACTCCTGCAGAATGGGCTGATCTGTAAATCGCTCTACGGCACCTATGGCATGGCCCAGAACGCCGTGAATACGACCGGTTTGGTCGTCCGCGTCCGAAACGCGTGGTGAGCGAGGGCACGCCGAAGAAAGTCTGGGAACTGGCCGACGACGAAGCGATGACCTTGGTCAGTGGAAAGAATCGGTTGATTCAACTGCCACCGGAGGAGAGTCCCATGGCGATCTTCGATCAGGTATTGGCGAAGTATCCGGACGCCACAGCCGCACCGGCGGCTCTGTACGCGAAGGCTTTTTATTATCAACAGCGTCAGCAATTTCCAGAGGCTATCGAGACCTATCAGCGGTTGCAGGAGAAGTACCCAAACTCCCAGGAGGCGAAAAATGGGAAGGATGAGATCGCTCAGATCAAGTTACCCGGTCTGACACTGGAGCAGACACCGCTCTTTACCGCTGCGGCTCCTCCGAGAGCAAAGTCACCTACCGGGAATTTGAGCGAAGTCACCTTCACGATTCGTAAATATAAGCTGGAATCGGCGGTGCGTGATGGTGTTACGGATCGCAATTGGGACCGTTACGGTCAGTTCTGCAACCTCTCCTACCTGTTGAATCAGGGGGATGATTCGTGGAAGCGGTATTTGGGCGAAAAGGTTTCGACGTGGAAACAGCCTGTTGCGACGAATGAAAAGAACCTCACTGCAGAAGCTGAGGTCGACACGAAGCTCACGGAGCCAGGTGTTTATGTGCTCACAGGCCGTGCGGAGGACCCGCGGAAGACACTTCCGTGCTCATCGCGATTTCCAGCACTGCGGTGGTGATGAAAGAAGTGGCTAAGGGTGGGCTCATTTGGGTGGTTGATTCCACCACAGGCAGGCCGTTGGCTGACCAGCCCATAACGGTTATTGAGACCTACGCGATTTACAATAACAGTAAGAACCGTAATTAAATGCACGTCATCGAGACGGCAGATCGCACGGATGAGAATGGTACGGTTCTCTACAATCATAAAGGTCCCAGCGAATACGGTTATAACGTCGCCGTGGAACTGCATCGGGGAGACGAATATGTCTTCTCGCCCGTCTCCGGTTCGTTTAGCGAAAGTCCAGACGACCAATTCGATAACGAAAGTCGCCAGTACATCATCACAGATCGCCCGGTCTACCGTCCCAGTAGTGTTGTGCAATTCCGTGTTTGGGAACGATCGCGCAAGAATGGCGAGTTCACGCCGCCCAACGGCACAGGTTCGGTTTGGGTTAGCATCACTAATCCGAAAGGTGAACAGATTTTCCAGAAGTCGTTTCCGTCAACGGAAGGATGCGCCTCGGGTGAGTTTACGCTTCCAGAGGGTGCGCCCCTGGGTTTGTACTCGATCAATGGTTCCGGGCAGAACGGCCAGTCCGCAGGTGGGCAATTCCGCGTGGAAGAATATAAGAAGCCGGAATTTGAAGTGAAGGTGGTGCCTGCGAAGACGCAGGCGCGTCTGGGCGATAAGGTCACCGCGAAAATCACCGCGACCTACTACTTCGGCGCGCCCGTGTCTAAAGGTACAGTGAAGTACAAGGTGTTCCGGGAAGAGTATCACTACGTTTACTGGGGTGCGGACGAGTACGACTGGCTCTACGGCAGCGGCTACGGACGCTATTACTATTCGTATCCGTGGTTCCCGTGGTGGCATCGTTGGGGCTGCTTTATTCTGTGGGAGCCGTGGATTTGGAACGGTTGGTACGGACCGGGCGGCACCGGCATGGGCGCTGACGATATCGAGATGGCGCGGCGTACCGAAGAGAGTGGCACACGTCACGCGCTACGCGATTTAGTGGCGCAAGGCGAAGCCGAATTAAAGCCCGATGGTACCTGCGATGTCGAGATCGATACCGCTCCCGCGCTGAAGACGATGGGTGACCGCGATCATCGCTACACAATCGAGGCCGAGGTGCGCGATGCGAGTCGGCGGACGATCACCGGCCAGGGCGATATTAAAGTCACCCGTCAGGAGTTTTACGGTTTTTGCGAAGTGAACCAAGGCTGGTATGAGCCGCATCAAGACGCGAAGGTGGAGATACGTACCCTAACGCCGGACAGCGTTCCCGTGGCGACCAAAGGGACCGTGACGATTTCCAAGATCACGTACGAAAACGGCGCGACCGTCCCAACGGAGACCTCCATGAAGACGTTCGACGCGGAGACCGATCCCGACGGTCGTCTCTCGTTTACTTATTCGATTCCCGACGAGGGCCAGTATCGCGTCAGTTACAGCACCCACGACTCGACCAATACCGAAGTGCAAGCAAACGCCATTTTCTGGGCGTGTGGTGCGCACTTCGATGGAACGGTATATCGATTCAATAGCTTGGAGATTATCGCGGATAAGCGGACCTATCAACCGGGTGATACCGCGCACCTGCTGATCCACACGGCGGAGAATAACTCGAAAGTGCTCTTTTCGGACAGTGCCTCGCAAGGCATCTTGCGCAGCTACACGTTCTTGGATTTGCCGGAGCGCTCGACCGAAGTGGATGTGCCGATCACTGCCGCGAATAAGCCGAATTTCTTCGTCGAAGCGACGCTGGTTCGAAATGGCCATGTGCATCAAGAGGCTCGCGAGATTTTCGTCCCGCCCTCGAAGGAGCTGCTCAACGTGAAGGTCACATCCGATAAAGATGCGTACCGACCGGGCGACGTGGGCCATCTGCATGTCGAGATGAAAGACCTCCTCGGTAATCCTGTGCAGGGACGAGTCACGCTCACTGGTTACGATAAGGCGGTGACCTACATACAGAATGAATTCGGGCCGTCACCGAAGGCTTATTTCTACGGTCAACGCCGAATCCATAACGTGAGTTCCATGAGCAACTTGGATGCGGAATTTACTGCGATTGGGCAGATCCAAGCGCCGGATCAGGAATCAGATTATTGGGCATATAATTGGTTGAGTGGCTACGGCGGATACGATGCTTTAAATTACTGGCACCCCGAGGGAGCTGTCGCTTACTACGGGAGGCACGCCATGTTGGATCGTGCAGAGAGTTTCCGGTCCATTAACGAACAGGATAAATCGGTCTCAGGAGCGACTTTTTGCCTTAGCCCCACTACTGCTGCACCCGCTGCCTTGGAATCACCGAGTGATTCTTCTGCTGCACTAGGTAACGGAATGATTCGTCGCGAGGCGGGAAAGAAGGACGAGCTCAGTGTGTCCGTGGAAGATCCAATGCACCCCGCCGTGCGTCAGAACTTCGCCGATACCGCCGCATGGTTCCCAGATTTAGTGACTGGTCCGAACGGAACCGTCGATGCCGACATCACGTTCCCAGATTCATTAACGACCTGGCGACTGCATGCGTATGGCATCACGAAAACGACCCAAGTGGGTGATGGTACCGGCGAAGTGGTGACTGCGAAGAAGGTGCTGGCGCGGCTGGAAGCGCCCCGTTTCTTTGTCGAGCGCGATGAAGTGGTGCTTTCCACAAACGTGCACAATTACTTGGCGACGACCAAGAATGTAACGGCGGAGTTGATCGTTCCGAGTGCGCAATTCGAGGCGCTCGATCCGACTGGAAGCTCCACGGATGCGGACGGCAATCTGCACCTGACCGCGAAGGCCGATGTCGCTCCAAAGGGCGAGCATCGGTTCGATTGGCCGCTCAAAGTGATTAGCCCTGGCTTAGTGCAGGTGACGACCAAGGCGATCACGGATGAGGAGAGCGATGCCATGCAGATGAAATTCCCCGTACTGGTGCACGGCGCGAATAAGACTGTGGCGATCAATGGATCTTACCGCGTCGATGACACCGGCAGCCGCGATCTCGTTCAAGATTTGCCCGAGCAGATCGATCCTGAGCAGACAAAGCTTGAGCTGACATTGAGCCCTAGCTTGGCGGGCGTGATGATCGATGCACTGCCCTATTTGGTGGGCTACCCCTACGGTTGCACAGAGCAGACGATGGATCGCTTTTATCCGGCGATTCTCGTGAAGCATACGCTGCAGACGATGGGCACCGATCTGGAAACGGTCGGCAAACAACGCAAACAGATGAATGCGCAGGATGTGCAGAATCGGTTCAAACAACCGGATGTCGACCCTGTGTTCGATACGGATGAGTTGAACAAGATCTTGCGGGCGAGCCTGGATCGGTTGAAGAACTTCCAGCACTCCGATGGCGGTTGGGGTTGGTGGGCGGAAGATGACGCCTCTCCGTATCAAACGGCCTATGTGCTTCAGGGTCTCTCTGCAGCTCAAGATGCGGGCGTCTTGGACGATGCTTCCATGTTATACCGTGGTCGGCAATATTTGGCGAACTGCCTGGAGAGCGAGCTGCAAAAGCCGAAGGACAAGCAGTATCTGCCGGACCTAGTGGAACAGAGTTACTGGGCCTACATCTTGACGCTCACGAAAGATGAGCCGAGTGACCTTCGTAAGAAATGGATGGACGATCTTTACGAGCATCGCGGTGAAATCAACCGGTACGGCCAAGCGCTGCTGGCACTGACCTTCCACATGCGGCATAACGATGACCACGCCAAGATGCTGGAGGAAAATATCATGCAATTCCTGCAGAAGGATGACTCGAACGATACGGCGTGGGTTCGTACACCTGCGGAGGGTTGGTGGTTCTGGTGGAATAATGATATCGAGACGAACGCCTGGGTGCTGAAAGCGCTCGTGGAGATTGATCCAAAGAGCGATATCTCACCGAAGTTGGTGAAGTGGCTGATGAACAATCGCAAGAACGGCTATTACTGGAGATCGACTCGCGATACCGCGCAGGTGATTGGGGCCATGGCCGATTACATGAAGGCGAGCGGCGAGGGGAACCCCGACTACGATCTAACCATCAAAGTGGATGGCGAGCAGGTGAAGCAACTTCACGTGAACAAGGACAACTTCTTCACATTCGATAACCGCGTGGTCCTCTACGGGCTGCAAGTGAAGCCCGGCAAACACACGATCACGCTGGAGAAAACGGGATCTGGCGCACTCTATTACAGCACCTACCTGAGCTACTTCACAAAGGAAGACGACATCAAGGGCGCGGGCAACGAAATCGAGATCCAGCGCACCTACTACAAGCTCACGCAAAAGACTGAGCAGGTGGTGATTCCAAGTAACGGCAATCCCGCAGCAGCGCAGGATCAACCCGATTCCGCAACCGGTCACACGGAGACGCGGGACGAGTGGGATCGAACGGAGCTGAAAAATGGGGATGCGGTGAAGAGCGGCGACATGATCGAGGTGGTCCTGAAGATTCACGCGAAAAACTCATACGATTACCTGGCCTTTGAGGACATGAAGCCTGCGGGTTGTGAGCCGGTCGATCTGCGTAGTGGCGGGAAGTTCGCAGGAGGTCTCTGTCCGAACGTGGAGCTGAGGGATACCAAGACGGTCTTCTTCATCGGCTTGCTGGAGCAGGGCGATCACATCTTGCGGTACAAACTGCGCGCCGAGACTCCGGGCACGTTCCACGCCTTGCCGACGAATGGCTACGCTATGTACGCGCCGGAAGTGAAAGCGATCAGCGACGAGATGCGGTTAAAGATCGAGAACGATGGGAAATAGTACCTGTATCGATCCAGAATTCCGATGCGTGAACAAGCCCGAGTTCATGTTGGTGGCTCTGCGTGATGAGCTTACAACAGTTGCGACAGGGCCGCTTACGCGGTGGAGGCACCCTGGCACATCGGTTGCAGACCTGCGCCGAATTATTTAGCCGCCTTTTTTTCCGAGCCAGAGTGGAGGCGGGGCTCGGAAAGCAAAAAGCGGGGAGTGCTCTCGGCTCACCACACGGCTCCACGTCACCAACACCGTCCATCTTCCATCTTCACCACAAATGCTCCTCAAACCAAGCAAACCTTGCCGACTGCCTTCCCCGTCCCGATCCCGCCAACAAACCCGCACGAAACCGAAGCCTTCGCACTTCCTGTTCAATCTTAACCAAGCAGCACCCCTTCCTGTTATGTCATCAGACTACGCAGTACGAGATCTTAAATGACAGATATACCCATGCTTTTAATCGTTGAAAAATGCGACCAGATTTGCGACCACTGCGACCAAAAATGCGACCACGGGAGTTAGTTCGAATTAGGAGGAGTTTAGGTAGTTTCTCCTGGATTCTGAGGCAGTTACGGGTAGTCTAAGTACCAACTTGAGAAAGCGGTAACGGGGCGAGCCCCACCCTTCGGAGCCACTCGCAGAAGTCTTTTCTGAGTTGCTCTTTTAAACATCGTCAAAAACCTCCGACTGGGCCTGAAATTGGGCCTAAATGCCCTGTTTTTAGGGTTAGTCAGTCAAAGGTATGAACCCTTTAGCAGCTCCAATCTAATCTTTGCTGCGCCGGGCTTTCTCAGAAGGAGCAATCCGTTATGTGTCTAGGGAATCCCTTCGATCAACGGTCGCACCTCTGCAGTCATAAAAATCTTCAAAAACTTAATTTTCGATTCGGATGCTCTTATCCCTGAATCACGACCCTAATTTAGTCAGCTCAATACGCTTCGCGAATCTCGTCGGTTCTGGTTCACGAGCGCGTAAAACCGACCGATCTGCCTCCCCAAGCCTCGGACAGATCGGTCGGCTTTACGCGCTCGTGGGGCAGGGGTCGCGCCAGGGCCGCTTACGCGGCGGAAGGCCCCTGTCACGCCCCCTGCGCAACTGCGCCGATTTGATTAGCCGCTTTTTATCCCGAGCCAGAAGGAGGCGGGGCTCGGGAAACAAAAAGCGGTAGGTGGTACGGCTCCCGCTGGTCGCCGGGTCGCGCGGTTTGTCGGTCTCACCCGAGATCGCCGTTTGTCATCCGTCGATCATGAGTGGAATAATGAATTACAAAATAGAACGAAACGAACGGTATCAATGATTGCTTTCAGGGAGCGGTCTGAAGTCCCATCCTTCAAACCGCCCTTGAAGGTTTCTATTTCTTGGCAGGCATAATGTTGAACCAAGCCTGAGCCGCTTCCGGAGTCACCAGTTCCCGGTAATGTCCGAAAATGATGTCAGGCGAATTGCCCGCTTCCAAAGCGACTCGCGCCGTGTCATGCAAAACAGCTAGGCGGTACGAGATGAACGAATA
>CAVURW010000222.1:0-7871 GCA_963743595.1 uncultured Verrucomicrobiae bacterium | reverse complement strand
CGAGGCAGCATCCGTGGACGATGACGAGGAGCGCGAGGGCATGTCGAACAAGCGCGCCGATAAGTTCCTGACACGCGCTCTGCAATCGCTAGCCAACCGCTCTTCCGAACTCTCCGACGCCAAGCCGATCGAGAAGAAGGACGAGATTTTCGAGGATCTGTAATCGTAATGAGCGAACCCAAAAAGGTAATCAAAAAATCGACTTCGGCTGCGAAGAAAACGGCTGCGAAAAAGCCGGCGAAATCCGAAGGAGTGGAGGCGGTAACTCCTCAACCTGTGGCTGAAGCCCAACTGCCCGATGGTGCGCAGTTGGCTATTGCGGACGCTCGGCACCCCGTGACGGTGGCGTTCGATTACTGTTTTAAACAAGGCTCCGCAGGTGTGACGCAGCTGGAAGAGTGGAAAATCGATCTCTACCAAGCGGTGACCGAAGGGGCAAAGAAATTTGTTGGGTTCAACAACCAGACGGCCATGAAGAAAGCGCTCGATATCAATCTGGGATTGATGTCGCTGGGGCTGCTGCTTCGTGTCAATGGACGGGTGGATGCGGAGAGCTGGGCGGAGGCGCTGCTTCGAACACCGCTTAAGGACTTGCTGAAAGAGGCGGTGGGGCAGGTGCGCGCGCTGGTCTACACGCAGGAGTATCTGTTTCCTGAGTTGGGCGAACGTCCGTTACGGGAAACCGTACTGGCGATTGCGACGGCCCGCGATTCGGTTCGCAAGAATGTATGGAATGGGTACGAGCTGTTTCTACGGGAGCGCGACAGTCGGCGCAGCCAGCAGGGGACCGATCGATTGGCCCGACACTTGATTCAAACGTTGCTGCGGAAGGAGCCCGAAGCGTGGGTGCGCTCGATGAATAAGAAGGGCGAGGATACTCACGAGATGGTAATGGCAGAGGAAACGGTGAACACGTTAATCCTGCGCTTCTGCGCTCTAAAATCGGGCGAGCGTTTCCCTGAGGATGTCTACGTTTCCGCAGAATATCTTAAGCGAATTCGCGCCGATTATGACGCCGATCCGAAAGGTTGGACGCTCTGCGGCCAAGCGCGTTTTGCGGAACTGGCGGCGGGTTGTCCGGCGGGTGCCCGCGAGTATTTGGAATCGAGTCGGTGGTGGGATTTGCACTTAAAGGGTGGCCCGCCGAAACTCGGCAAACGCCCCGTCCGTAAACAAAGCGAGGACGACGATGAAGAAGGTGACGCGCCCGCCCAAGATATCCCGGGCCTCAGCGGCATTTATCTGACGCGGATTTACGCGTGAGTTTGATGGAGCACTCGCACTTGCTCCTCACGACCCTCGCTAAAGGTTCGCGAGCGACGACTGGTGAGAATGAACTGCCATTACTGCAACATCCTCACTATCAACAATTTATCCATGTCGAGCTTCGAGACATCAGTGAAAATTAGAACGGGAGGCAGCGGATTACCGTTCCTTTGGGACTCTAACACCTCGGGTGGTGTACCTAGCACTTCGGACGGCTTATCAGCCGACCTTATGCTAGGCTTTGTTATGGATCGCGCCTGTGGCGCTCAACGGACTCGTGCTCAACAGTCGCTCGAATAATCGATAATAGATAACCAACGAGCGACTGAGCAAAGCTGGACCCAGAAAGGGCACGAGCGCCTGTCGCCTTCACAATGTCTTCCTGTACTAGGCCCGAAGGGGCGGCCTCATGTCCAGCCCTGGTCGCAGGCATGGGTCTCATCGCAAAGCGTTTGCGGGCTGTAAGGTCGCGTCAAAATGTTTGATCACGAACTTATTGCCGAACACGATTTGATCAGCCGAATCATCAGAATAGTTGCCCTCAGTGGCAACGGATGGGCCCGAACCCAGGCCTGCGTCGCTACGCTGCTTGACCTGGGCTGGAATTGAAGCCGTCCCTGCGTCCATTGCCACGCTAGCGGCGCGAAGGACACTGGACCCACAACTGACCGGTGTTCTGGTCCGTGCGGCCTAAAGGCAGCGAAGCCTTATGAGTCCAGCGTCACGCTGGTTGGATGCAACGTCCCGTTGCCTAGCGGCTAAAAATACGCTCCAGCACATTCCCGATATTCAGGCCTAATAAGACGTTCGTGACGAGCAACGCCAGGTAAGGCAAGCACTCTTGAAATTGGCCTACGTAATCAATCGGAACCACCGGGTGCTTAACGTTCTCTGTACTTTTTTCGACCGAGCCGATGCTGAAGTAGACACTGCGAATCATTCGAATCAATCCCAGCCCAGATGCTGCCACGCCAACGGCAATTCCGGCGATGGCCACGGTGCTCCGCGCGGCAACGCAACCGTGCAGAATCATCAATCCACCCAGGAGATTGAGCGATCCCGGAAAGCCGAGCGCCATGAGCATTCCGGCGACACTAAATCCGGTAAGCTTCGGATAAAGGCGACCTTTTCCCAGCAACTCACGCACACGATTTTCCCCCACAGCTTGTTCCAATTCCGCACTGGCGGTGACGAGACACGTACTGGTGAGCGCTTCACCCAAGCAGAGCAGCAGTGCGCCCTCGGCACCGACTGCTTTGCCGCAACCCAGCCCCAGAAACATGACGCCGCGCAGGGCAATCGACGTGGAAGCGAGCACGTGTTTGATCTCCTTTTGCTCAACGCTCATCCAGCCGCCGTAACCGGCGCTCAAAACACCTACGCAGATCATCACATAATGCGCGGAATCGCCGAAGCCAGGGCTGATTCGGTAGAGACCGTAAAATGCGGCTAATGGAATCATCCCGGTGATCGAAAAACCGGTCGAAAGAGAGGCGGCGCTCGTTGCCATTAACAACCACCCGTGGCCAGGCACCAAGCCGACCATGATTCCAAAACCGAGTACGACCAGCACCTGGGAATAGGGGCTGGCCACGCCGTCACCGGCCATTGCCGCCGTGATCAAGCAAAGCGCTAGGCACCAGCTCATCGCCCATTGAAACGCAGCGCCCTGTCGATTGTGCCCGCCCCACTTACCCAGGTGCAGGAACAGTGGCATGATGGGAACCAGCAGCGCGAAAACGCATCCGGTCAGGTTGCCACTGGCCATCGAAAAAGCTGCGCCGCCGATCACCAGAAGCAAACACTCCATCTTCAGGCCGGGATGGCGAACCTCCGTGGAAACGGTCAGCATCTGCACCAATCCGATAATGTAAACCACCACCAGGAAGGTGAGGGGCACCCCTCCTAAATTCGTTCCAAAGCCGATCCAACTGCCGTCGGGCGCATCTCCGCTGTGTTGGAAAAACGCGATCAGCAGGCCCAGAGAGAGCACCAAATTAAATGCGCACGCCACCACGCCGATTCTCTGAGCGGGCGCTCCCACCATGATGCCCAGCACCGCCAAAAACGGCACCACTAAGGCGATCCAGAGCGGCGATAGCTCGAACGATGCGATCATCGAGAGAACTCCATGAAAAAGAGGTAACCGGCTCCGGCGATGGAAAGACCACAGTAGATCATCACGCTCCCGCATTGAAACAATCGCAACAGCTCACCTGCCACCAGAAAGAGCATCATTGCGCCGCGAATGAGCCCACCGTCTAAAATCCACACATCCCACCACGCCAAGCCCATGTGACTGCCACCTCGCGATAGATTAAAACCCCAGATTCGCCACAGACTCATCGCCCAGCCCAGAATCCACACTGCGATGATTCCGCAGCCCCACAACCATGCATTTTCCCATCCTACATTCGCCGATTCCAAAACGGCCGATCCAAAGGGCAGACCAAGCATGAGGTAGCTCAGTGAGCGAGGAAACCGTTCTAGCCCCAAAATGCGAAACGGCAAGAGTCCCACGCTTCCGAGAACGATCAGGACAAAATCGATCCAGCCGAATGGTTGTAAGTCTGCCGGTGGCCGCGTGAGCCAGCCGAGCATCCCCATATAAATTAACGATTGAAGCAAGCACGAGCGCTCGGCCGCCGCATCCTCACTATTCACGACGCTGAACCCGCTTGCGGCCACGCCGAGCACCAGCCAACAACACGACCACCCATAACCCGGCTCCAGTAACAGACAGCCCAAACCGGCGCTGACCACTAAACACCAGAGACCGTATTGCATCCCTTTTAGAACCGTCCCCATGAAAAAGTGCAAACTAATGCCTCCATAGAGAAGCCAGCCCAGCGCTTCCAGCCAACGCGGATTGGGGCGAATCGCAATCACCTCATCGTCATCCCCCAGGCGAAACCAGGGAATCACTCCCGGCACTGGCAAAACCTTCTGCCACACTGCGAGCGTCAGAACAAATGCCAGGGCGACAGCACCCGAGGCTGCGTAAAATGACATATCTGGCTTCCGGTACAGGTACGCACAGACCACCAACCCTGCAAGAGTCGGCAAAAAGAGAATCAGCCATCCCAGATCCATAAACGCCTCAAAACCGTAATCGGTTCAGCTCCATGGGTGTACCAGCCATTTCGAGTTCCCGGCATTTCGTCAGCCACTTTCTCCCCACGGCGGCCTGCATAAGAATTCCGCAGAACGCGGCTACCTTATGAATCAAATCAATCCAATCGGCGTCCTCGCCAATGATCACGTAGAGCAACCACGCACCAACGAGGAGCGTGCTGAGCCCTTGGATTCGCGCGGGCCAGCAATCGAGCCCTTCCCGGCACTCCGTGACGACCCGAGCCAACCCACCCACCATCAGGCAGCTTACCCCGAATACCAACCAACGGTGGAGCTGGACTAGGCCCAGTTGATTCAACAGGCTGTTGGAAAAGGCCCAGGCGCCCAAGAGGATCATTGCGTAGAGAATCCATTGCCGTTTAGAAGGAAGGAGGCGCGTGCCCGTTGGCATGTCGGGGGTCAAACGCCCCAGAACTGCCATCCCCACCAGAACTGCGATTTCACCCCACGGGCTGAGGGGGTATTCCGCCACATGTAGGGTTCCGCACACTCCCACGGCGATAAGCAACATCCATTTCATTTGATCTTCGACTTCCACCCGAACGATGATTTGAGGGGCGGATTGAACAGCATCGCAACAAGCAAAAGCACCGCAAGCCCTTTTATGCGCTTGAACTAAACCGCGTAAACCGCATCAATCATAGAGCTTCCCAAGTATTTAACTATTCTTTGAAATTATTCACATGCCCGCCAAAATCTCGTGCCCATTTCACGCTTTTCGCTAGAATATCGCCATTGCCATGGATGCGGAAGAAAAACCACCTATTGATCCATCTCAGGCGGACGAGTCTGCCGATGGGATCGATCCGTCTCGGGATAAGGCCTCTGATGAGACCACCGAGCGTGAAGAGGTGCATTACGATATTCCGCCGGCACCAGAGGAGTCACAGTCCCTGGAAGTGGGTTCGACGGTAGGCGATTACATCATCACACAGCGCCTGGGTCAGGGAGGGATGTGCGAAGTTTACAAGGGACTCGAGCCATCGCTGAACCGCTATGTCGCCATTAAGGTGATGTTGAAAGAGATGCAGACGGAATCTGCACTGAAGGACTTTCTGGAAGAAGCCCGAGTCATCGCCCGGTTTCGGCACAGTAACATCGTACCTCTCTACTCCGTGGGTGAATTGCATGGTCTTCCCTGGCTGGCCATGGGCTACATCGATGGCCCGAACCTGGAGATGTACCTCTACACGCAACGTCCCTTTACCTTAGACGAAGCCAAGGATTTCATGAACCAGGCCACCTCGGCCCTTCAATACGCGGCGAAATCGAACGTCATTCACCTCGATATCAAGCCGGCTAATTTCATTCGCGACCCGCAAAACTTCATCCTTCTGGCTGACTTCGGTTTGGCTCGGCGGCTTACCGATATCAAAAGCGGCGCGCTCGATGACCAAGAACTCTTAGGCACGCCAGCCTACGCCTCGCCTGAGCACATTCTCCAGCTGAAGCCCGATCTGCGAACCGATATTTACTGCCTGGGCGTCACGCTCTACCAAATGATCACCGGGGATCTCCCCTTTAACGCCGATGATACGGAAGCGGTCTGCCGGATGCATCTCATGGATCCCTTCCCAGTGGAAAAGGCGAAGGACCAGGGTCTTCCAGATGGTTGGATTAATTTCATCAAAAAGATGATGGAAAAGAAGCCGGAAGACCGGTTCCAGACCTACGAAGAGCTGCGCAAGGGTCTGGAGAACATCGATAACTACACCGATACGAAACTCCACATCGAAGAAGATGTGCAAGAAACGAGTTCCCGGAAAACCTTACCACGTTCCGGCGGCGTACCCGACGACCTTTTTTACCTGATCCCCCATGACATGGCCAACAAAGGCGGCGACCTATTCCGACTCGGCCGCCCCGTGGACCCTCAATCGGTCATGGACACCCTCGACAGTCGTTGGCCCATTCTGAAACTGAATGCCATCGCCGAACGCCTCCTCACGCTCAACACCCATAAGGAAGCGGACATTAACGACACGCTCTGGGCGCTCGCCAAGATTCCTCAGTACAAGGACAGCCTCAACGCCATCTCGCACTTCATGGCAACGGACGTCGATCGCGAAATCAAGGATGACGATGAAAAGCTGGAATTTGTCGGCATCGATCGTACCCGAAACCTCGCCATTACCTCTCGAGCGTTCTACGAAGACTGGCAACCGGACAAACCGCTCAATCACCATAACCTCCTGGAACACAGCGTCTACACAGGCCTGCTCGCCGGTCTTATGTCGGACATGCTGGAACTTCCGTGCGGCGGATTCGAGTACGCGTGCGGACTTTTGCACGATATTGGGAAGTTTCTCTTCTTCGAACTCTACCCCACCAAAACCATCGCGCTCTGGATTCAAGCCTACAAAAAGAACATCCCGCTGGAAGAGTTAGAAATGAAACACTTCGGAGTCACCCATAACGAGCTGGGCGCAGAATGGCTCAGTCGTCACCGCTTCCATAAGGTCATCATCGCCGTCACGCGGACCCAGGGACAACCGGAAAACTGTTTCGACGCCATGCAAGGCGGCTCCGCAATGGGACTTCTCCGCACCTCCAGTATGCGCCGACCCGAAGTGGAAACACTCGCCGTCGTCGTCGGATGCGCGAACAACTTGGCCAAAGAATTGGGGCTCGGCTACAGTGGCAGCCCTTACATGGACGAAACACCCTGGGTCGACCAACCTTTGACCCAAAACTTGCTGGAACTGAATCAACAAGTCGACATCAAGCCCCGGGACTTCTACTACTTCTTCACGGAGACCTGTAAAAACCTACCCGATCTCGCCCTCTTTTCGATGGGCCACGCTGAATTCGCCTACCTCTCTCGCCCTGCAGCTGGGCAGCCCGCCAATCCGCCAGCGCAATAGCCCTCCCTGCCTTATTCTCTTGAGATCAACGGCTCTCCCCGGTACCCTCATGTGCTTACCAGCTCATGGACGAGTGGCAGAGCGGTTGAATGCGGCTGACTTGAAATCAGCTTTACCCTCGCGGGTAACGTGGGTTCGAATCCTACCTCGTCCGTGTTTTTGTAAGTTGTTGACTTACAATAAGTTGTGCGAGTTGTAATGACCGTTTTCTGGCATTTGCCAGAGGAATTGCCAGAGGATTCAAACAGAACGGCGTAGGAACAGCCTACGCCGACCAATCCCCGGCTAATAACCGTGTACTCGCTCACGTAGGCGGGTGGTCGACGGATAGGCTGTGTTTGTCGGAACGAAAGGCAAACATGCAAAATCGATATTGGATCTATCGCCGGAAGAACGGAACCTTCTACCTTCAAGATAAAATCACCCAAAAACAGGAGAGTCTCAAAACCAAGGACACGATCACTGCAGATCGAATTCTTGCCAATCGCAATCAGGCCGCAGAACAGCCCTCGCTCAACCGAACGCTTGCCAAGGCCTATCTCTCGGCCAAGTCTCCGGAGTTGGCCACACGTACATGGGCAAATGTCATGGATCACTACTGCAAAT
>CAVURW010000221.1:0-7078 GCA_963743595.1 uncultured Verrucomicrobiae bacterium | reverse complement strand
CGCGATCTCTTTTACTCCGGCAATCTGCCCAACCCGATTCCGTGGCTAAACGCGGCTGCACCCGGCGGGGTGGACTACATCGTCTGGCTGCAGAGGGACAATGACGTCGCACGCACCTCATGGCCGGCGATTAATGAATCGCTCAAGAGCGAGTACGATTGGCGCCAATCCTTTACTGATAACGCCTCGTACTTCGGCATTTGGGTGCGAAGGCACTAGTGATTCAAACAACCCAGCCATGGCTAATTTAGCGGACTTCTTACAGCTGGCGCTGCTCCTGCTCAATCTGATCGGGCTCGGCTTGGCAGGTCAACGGCTGGTTCCGCGCTTGCCGTTTTATCTGCACTTTTGTTTGTTTCCGATGGTGCTGTTTCTTGCGCTCTTTTTCCTAGAGCATTTCGTGGCGCTCAGAAATCCATCATGGATTTGGTTGCCCATGACGATCGGAACATTATGGCTGCTCGATCGCCACGGCTGGTTGCGCACGCTCAACGAGAACGTCCTGAAATACTTCATGGTCGGCTTCCTCATCTGCCTTTTCTGGCGCGTCTCCTACCCCGATCTGTTTCCGCATTCAGACACCTTGCGAGATCTTTCCATCCTCACCTCCGCCTGCGAAGGCAATGGCCTCCCGATGAACGACATTTGGGTTCACGGCTCGAAACTCGATACGTACGCCGTCTTTCAATATTACTGCGGAGCGTGGGTGCACCGCGCGTTTGGGTGCAGTTGCGCGCTCACCTACCAGCTCGCCTATTGCTGCATCGTCGGCTACACCACGGCTGCCGTGGGCATGGCCCTGGAGGTCTACACGCAAGCGCGGATCTTGCCCTACGTGGCGGTGATCTTTTTCGCCATTGGCGGTAATGGCGCTTCGTTATTAACGCCATTCATGGGCGTGGATCGACCCGGATTTACTGTGCCCATGCGCTGCGTGGGGAGCTATGCCCAGCAGCCCGGCCCGAATACGGCGTACCTCTCGCCCTTCGGTCGATTGCTCATTCAAACCATGGGGGCCAGCCAAGTCGATGCTCCCATGGATTTCGCCGCCTATAGCATCGTCATCGGCGATTTCCACCCGCCCCTGAGCACGTTTCTCATTCTCTCCTACGCGCTCCTGGCGGTCGCCCTAAGTGAGCGGGCAGAGCGCGGCTCGCTGCCAGATCGCGTCTGCGTGGCCGTGATTGTCGCTTCACCCTTTGTCCTCTTCATCGCCAATCCCTGGACCGCGCCGTTGCAATTGGTCTTTGCCGTGCTGTGGGTGCTCTATCGAAGTTGGCCGGTGCTTCGAACGACCTGGAGCGTCGCCAAAGTGAGCCATGTGCAGATGTGGATTCCGAATAATGCCGAGTGGATTTTCACCACGACCTGCGCCGCAGCCGCAGCAGTTCTCGTGGCACCCGGCGCGATCACCTACATCCTTTCGAATCGGCCCGAAATTGGGATCGATTGGGTGACCATCGGTGTGCCCGCTAGCAACTGGTTCTTCCTGATGTTTCCCGCGGCCCTGTGCGTGGTCTGGCCCTGCGCGCGAATCCAGAAATTACCGCTCGTGCGCTTCATGCTTCTGGTATCAGCCACTACCGTTTGGGCGACCATTTGGCTTCGGTTTAAAGACAATGGCGGCGCCTACGAAGTGTATCGCACAACGTTCGAGACTTGGCCCTGGGTCTTTCATTTCATGATGGTCACCGGCCTCATGTGCCTGGGATTTCAACACACGGAGCGCCGAAAAGTCCCCGTATGGCTCGGCATGGCGCTGGTGCCTCTGACTCTCGCTTTAGTCGGGAACGTGTATATCTACGGCGGCTATTACGCCGATAACAAACCGATCCATTTTGGCGAGATGAACGGGCTCGGCTGGCTCATTTCCGAATCCGGCGTTCACGAAGGGGACGACCTTCAGGTGCGGCAATGGGAGCGAAACCTCCTGATGGTCGTTCAGATTTTGCCGCACGGCGTGTTGATCGAAAGCGACCCGAATCTCGGTACGCCCGCACTCGTTTTTTCCACGTTCACCGGCCAGCACACCCTCTGCGGCGCACCGTGGATTGAGCTCTCCATTCGGAAAGATCGCTCCGATTTGGAGAACACTTTTGAGACAATGAAACACTTCTACAGCGGCGACTTACCAAACGTGAGGTCGTGGCTGACCGGCGTAACTCCAGGCGGGGTTATTTACATCATTTGGCAACCGCGCGACAACCGAGAGAACGATAACGGCGAGCTGTGGAACCGCATCAACAGCCAAATTGCGCAGGATTACGATTGGCGTTGGATCTCCGATAACCCCGATCGGCCGGTGGGAATCTGGATCCGTAAGAATTCGGCGCGGTAATCGAATCGCGCCTGGGGCAAACGGAGCGACATCTGGATGCTTCTTGACAAATTTCATCGCGAGGGCTTGAAAAGGGGACGGTTCGGTCGCCTCGCCGAACACTTTTTGATTCCGGACAGTTATCGCCGACTCCCGATGCAACGGGAGAAATCAAAATGGGTCCACCTTCCTCGCGCAACTACCTCTATGAACCGATTTACCAAACGCTCCTGGATCGGAATCATTTTGCTCGTGGTTCTTACTCCCTGGCTCTTTGCTGATTCGAATTCTATGCCGGACTGGCAGACCATTCGCGACCACCAACCGGCGAAAATGCAACTGAAGCTTTCCTTGCCAAAAGATCATTTTTTCCTCGGGGAAGAAATCCCCGCCACGCTCATTTTTCCCTATGACCGAACCAACTATAGCAATGGCTATTGCTTCTACGGCTTTGACGAAAAAAATAAGCCCTTGGTCAACTCCATTTATGCGTGGTGCATGAACTTCGATCCATTTTTGTACAAACATCAGTTTGGAAATTACAATGAGCCAGCACCAAATAGCGTAGTCACGTCAATAAACCAGCTGTATTCGTTCAACCATACCGGCACCTATACAATATTTGTGACAACTGCCCAAAATTTCGGTGGAAACCCGCCAGCATCACTTGTTTCAAACAAGGTTACCTTTACGATAGATCCAATAACTCCAGCCGACGAGGAGGCCGTTCTTCAGGAGGCACGGGCTCTATTCGCGAAGCCAGAATCCAGTGATCAAGACAACTTTCCTGCTCAGACGGAGGTGTTTACCGAATGTAACAAACTCTGGTTTCTAGGCACGCCAGCGGCTCTGAAGGAGTTGGCACCTTTTTTAGAAGAGGGATGCAATGGGCCGGGATGTGCCGCTGCGTTCGCTTTTGGCGTGCCACCCGATCGTAAGGCCTCGGCGGCCCTACTTTTGGACTGTGTCAAGAAAGGAAAGCCACTGCTCAACCAATTGGTTGTGTACCTTTACACCTATCTGGAAGGTGGATCAATTTACGATGGCTTGATAGCAGATTTAAACGGAGTTGTAGTGAAACCAGGCCTTTCCGATCGTCAAAAGGAGATCATCCATGCGGCTTTGGATGCGTCGGGAGGCAAGGGTCCCATAGCCGCGTCAGCTTATTGGGCGGCGCTGCGATTAAGTCCGCAGGACGAAGAGTTTCGTAAAGAAGTGACAGCCCATCAAATGGACCTTTCACGCAATGATCGGCAAGAACTGGTGGCGAGGTGGAACGGGCAGCTTTCTATGCGAGATACCCTAGACGCTTACAAAGACTTGGTTCCCGCAGTTGAGAAAACGGCCGACGCGCCGGAATATGATCCACAAGCTTTGGAACTCCTCAGTAAAGTTGCACCGAATCGGGCTCGCCCACTGGTGATAGCCGACATTAAACGAGACACGTCGCTCTATTACACCAACCCTCACATTCATTACCCTAATCCCATCGGCGACGAGGCCTTACCGGATCAACCCATTCCCGAGTTGACCGAGACCTTTCGGCAAAAGCTACGCAAGCCCTACGTTGAAGACAGCTATCTCTTGACCCTGGTCAATCGCTATGGAACGCCCGACTTGCTTCCCGATGTGGAGGCGTTTTACCAACAGAATCTGATTAATTCTAAAGTTATTTGCTCCGATCAAATCGCCTATCGAAGCTTCTCTATCCGGTGCAATAGTGCAACTGCGCTGGCGAGCCTGGAAAGCGAAATCGAGTCACGCAAAGAGCCTCGGTTTAATGATTGGATTTTACAGGTTTTTGACGATCGATGGAATGATGCAGCTTTGCCTTTTATAAAAAACCGCGTGAATCAAGAGACTTACCCAGACGCTCTCTTTCACGCCATCCGTATTCTGGAAGCACATTCCGATTCCACTTGTGTTGAGCCTGCGATTACGGCACTGGAGCGGATTTCCAAGCAAAAGTATTTGGCCATTGAAGACGAGCCAACACCGGCTAATGAAAAATGCGACGAGACAAACCTGATTCAAAGTATTGAGAAGAGTGGGCATTGGAGCCTCACGTCCGAACAGCGGGAGCGGCTGAATAAGCTGATTGATGCCAAGTGAAGATCGATAAATAATTCCGTCTTGACGAAGCAAATATGCGTCCGGGTAGCCCAGTCGTATTAGTTAGCCCTTCACAACAAACGTTCTCGCCCAGTAATCGTGGAACGAGCGCTTCTGTAGATTGATGTAGAAGTAAAGTGGACCGACGATCGGAAGCAATTTCGGGTTGGCCAAGATGTAGGCGAGCAGGATGATGAAGACCAGTGCTCGCTTTAAGCTTTGGCCCATGCTGGGCAGCCCCCCGTCTTCCGAAATGACTTTCAGTCCCAAAAGCGCTTTGCCCGGCGTCTTGCCGTGTGCAGTTACAAAACTCGTCAAATAGACGACGCCTAATGCAAAAAACAATACCTTGAAATTATCCACTTCTGGTGGGATGGCATCGTCCTTTACGTTGAACGAGTCGGGTCTCAATCCAAAAAGGAAAATCGTCTCCTGGCTAGAAGGGGGCAGCGTCGTTAGGTAGATCATGGAGACAGGAAAAAAAAGGATGAGCGCAAACGTTAGGTCCAGGATCGCTGCGGCCAATCGTCGGATGAACGGCGCATAGACCAAATCGGGACGGGTAGCCACAGGCCCGCGCGATTGCAGCTCTGCCAATAACACCACGAGCTCCGGAAACTCCTGCCACAGTTTCCAGCCCGATTCCGGTTCATCAGCCTTAACGAGCGTGCCGAGACCTGCACGATTTTCACGCACCCACTCCCGTAATTCCGTCAGCTCTACGGGACCATACTCCGTCCCATCGTCGCCCCGAATGAAGAAGGAACGGTCTACTGCATCCATCCCTGCACTATAAGCTCACTTTTTAAGAAGGGCCAGCTTGCGCTGAAGCCGCCCGTGCCGACTGCAGTTCACTGGCGCGTGCGAAGGCGGCTCTCGACTCATCTGCACGTCCCACGCGTTCTAGACAAACGCCCATGTCGTACCAACCGCGTAACGTCTGGGGATTCACTTGAATCTCGTTTTGATAGGCACTGATCGCCTCCTCGTTATGATCCATTTCTGAGTAGATTTGTGCCAAGTTATGCCACGCTTCACTGTCTTGAGGACTCAGCTCGATCGCCTTGACGTAGCAGCGTAGGGCCATATCCAATCGACCGAGCGCTTTATGGGCTAGGCCCAGATTGAACCACGTCTCCGGCTCGTTCGCCTGGCTCGTCGTCGCCGCAGTGTAAGCGATTACCGCTCGATCAAACTTGCCTGAATCGTAAAGACAAAGCCCCAACGCATTCCACGCCATCCAGAGCAGGCCGCACTTTGGATCTAAGGCTAGGACCTTGCGGATCGAATCTTCGGCCTCGTCTGGCTTCTCAATACCCGCGTAACACATGGAAAGATACGACCACGATTGAGCCGCAAATATATCGTCCTTACGCGAGCGGTTGAATGCCTCGATGGCCTCTCCGAACATCCCTTCTGCAAAGCACAAAGCCCCAAATTTAAACCAGGTATCCGCAGAATCGGGCCGATATTTAATCGCTTCACGACAAGCTAAAATGGCGTCTCGAGCTTGGCCCATCGCACCCAGGGAAGCCGCCAGATTATCCCACGCCCGACCGTAATCGGGCTTGATTTGCAAAGTCTTGCGCAGAGCCATTTCAGCGCGTTTAAACTCGCCGAGCTGGAAGTAAACGGCTCCCAGATTGCACCACACCTTCGGGTTATCTGGCCCGAGAACATCCGCTTGGTTGTAGGAATTGACCGCATCCATATACTTGCCATTCATCTGCTGGGCTAGGCCCAGATTGAAAAAGCTGCTCATGGTTTCGGACCGAAATATACTCGCCTGGTGGTAAGCGTCTTCTGCTTCAGGATAATTTCCCGCTAGAAAGAACGCCTGCCCCAGAGTCGTCCAAGACTGCCACATCTCCGTCTTATTGACAGCAGCGCTCTCCCCCGCTTTTAACAGGAGGTCTGCCGACTGAGACAGCCGTTTTTGCTGAATCAAATCATTCGCCCGTTCAATGTAATCGCCCGGATTAACGCGGTCTTCATCCCCACCTAAAACGGGAGCCCGGTGCTCTTCCACGATCTTCGGCTCTTTCGGCACGAACGCCATGGCCGCGCGACCCGTGGTCGTCATGATCTCCTGTAAGTCTGGACGACGGCGGTGCCCCTCAGTCACGCCCATGTTCTTAGCGCCATGACCGGTTCCGCCATGCTCGCGTGCTTGCCGCTGCGACGCCACGGTTGCCACCTCGATAAGCGGTCCCACTTCTTTTTCTTGAGCACCCAACCGCAACGCTCTTTCAAAATGCGCGATTGCCACCTTCGGCATCTCTAAGTCACGCATGTAATACAGGCCGATCTCCTTAAAAATGACAAAATTATTAACGCCGCGGCTCAGCCGAATAAACGCGTTCTCAGCGTTCTTTGAAAACTCTGGAGCGGTTTCCCCGTTCTGTCGGGCCATCTGCTTGGCCTTCTGGTACTCCTCCAGGCCGGCGTAAATCACCTCCACGCTCTTAGGACCCACCGGATCGCCCTGCGACGACAGGCGCTCCAGCATAGGCTTCCACGCCGCCGGATCGAGAGGGGCGTTCTCGATCTTCGGTGCCGGTCGGTTCGGTGCTGAAGGGCTTGGGAAATTCATGAATCGCGCAGGGGCAACGTTATATTGGCCTAAACGTTACGCCAAAGACTTTTTTC
>CAVURW010000220.1:0-13406 GCA_963743595.1 uncultured Verrucomicrobiae bacterium | reverse complement strand
GCCTGCAATCGCTCTTTTGGGTGAACCCAGGGTTGCCTCGCTACGCTCGTTACCGCTGGGGGCCTAAAGGCAGAAGGCAGCTGCCAGTGGTGCCGCACTCTCTCTGCAGAACATTCCGGGGCAAATGGTGGTGCCGCTAGTTAGCCGGCTGGGTCACGCGAGGAGTCGTGTTTGCAGTGACGTGAGATTCGATAACGGGGTCGTAGAAGAAGATGTAGAGTCGGCCTTCATCGGTTAGGTTTGCAGGCGGAGCGCTGTGTGTGGAGGTGGGGTTGGGGGAATTGACTAGCGCCAGCGGCGCGTTCGCTGCAGTGGTGGATTGTGTCGACGATTCATCCAGGTAGGGGTTCACAAAGGGGTTATCGGCACCTTCCAGCTTTGTGCGAACTTCCTTAGAGGGGTAGACGATGGTCCAACCGGGGACGCGGTCCAGCACATGGGCGAGGGGGAAATCGGTCTCCATAATGGCGGAATCGTAGTGCCCGGCTTTCAGGATCTCCAGCCAGCCCTTCGCCGTCGTTTGAAGGTGGATGAATGCGAAGACCTGGGGATCGCCATAGAGATCGCCTCGATCATCGAAGCTGTCTCGGAAATTCGGTCGAACCAGCCACAGCAGCGGACCTGCGTTGCCCGTGGAGGTGAGCGGGCGGCGCATGTGATCCAGATGGGTTTTTACAAAGTCGACAACGGCACTGGGAACACGGAACGAGCCGACATCCTTGATATTGGTCGCAAACTCAGACCCGGCGAAGATGGGGTAGGCCACGAGAATGGCAACAACGCAAAGCCAGGCATCGGCCCCGGCGGTTCGCTGTGTGGCCTGAATTTCATCCAGCCACTCTTCCAGTTCTTTAAAGCCCTTCAAAATATATCGGCGCAGGACGAACTCCAGATCCCGGGCGAGAGGCGCTGCGGCAATGACGGCCAAAAGCATCCCGTGCCGCTGCGCCTTAAAAGCGAAGTAGGTGAAGACAAGCAAGGGCAACCCCTCTTCCGCAGACCACGCAGGTGCCTCTTTCAACATGCGGGTACCGATCGTGACGAACATGTAGAAAAGGAGGATGCAGGCGGAGAGCGATGGCCCGGCGAAGTTCGGTACATGGTACTCGTCCCACATGGCGGCACTTTTTAAGGCAACGGCCATGTGGATGAGCTGCTCGTGGAGGAAAATGCCGCATGGGTTTAAGAACGTGGCCAGAAAACAGATCGTGATCATGTAGAACCACGGGAGTAACCGCTTCCATTGCAGGCCCTTTTTGCTCAGAAAACCATCGATTCCCCGCCCGGTAAACGAGAGCCCCCAGAAGAGGAACGCCGCGATCCACCCACCGTGCAACCACGTCCACGCCATAAACATGATGGGGAGGAAGAGAAAGTCGCGAATCAACGGCGATTCTCCCCGGTTTCTCCAGACCTCCACGATAACCGCCAGAAACCAGTAGGTGATCATGGGAGGGCGCACGCTGAAATGGAGCAGTAGGGTGAGCCCGACGAAAATGGTAACGAGCGAACAGATGGGGAATGAATAACCACGAATCACGAGCGTGCGATGAACGGTGAGTAGCGCCATTCCATAAACAATGTAGAGGTAGGCTACCAAGGCGGGCACTTTCCCGAATCCGTACAGAGTAATGAGAAGACACTCGAATCCCCACTCGAAATCGATCCACGGCAAAGGCGGATCATAGAACCCGAGCCAATCGGAATGCGGGATGGTGTGGGTATCGTGAATGAAAAGCCCAGAACGCAGATGGCGCGGGGTGGCGGGATCTCCCAATCCATCGCCCAGATAACCGGCGGTCATGCAGACCATGATCCCCATGAATACAAAGAAACCGAGACTAGGGAGCCACCAGGTTTTTGAGGTCATACGGCCAATTTATGGGGGGCAAGCGGAAAGTCAGGCCTAAAATAAAGCAAAAAGCGCGATCGGTTAGAGCCGTCGCGCTTTTCTTAAGCTTTTCGTATTGTTTGAGAGAGATCGGGCTAGTGTGCCGCAAAGCTGGACTGAGTAGGAGCGTAGACGTTGGAATTGACGAGAGAGTAGACGCCGTCGATGCGCTGACCAAGACCAATGAGAGAAGTGATAACGAGCGTGGAAACGAGACCCAGGATGATCGAATATTCGACCAGCGTTTGGCCCTTCTTACTGGAGATCGAACGAAGGCTCACCTTGGTTGCAAGTTGTAAAAGTAAATGTTTCAGTTTCATAATGTTTCTTCACCCCCTTTGGCAGGCGATTCCGAACTGAGGAGCAGTAAGCCCGACAGTAGGGTGACCTCGGTCACCGGGAAGGCGATTAATTTCTTAGTGAGGAACATGGTCTTCGGGAGGTGTTAGGGCCTCTTTGAAGACTGCCACTCACTGGCTTACACTGCAATCAGTATGCCAGAAACATTATAGTTTGGAAATACTCTTTGCATGGAAATAAACGCATGGGTGATTCTGTAGTGAAACCGGACGGTCCACTGGGCAAATTGTTCCAAAGTGGTGACGCCAATCTATACGCGCCTCTGTTTAATTCCTTACACTTTCTGTCCGCGAGTACACGAAAAAGCCCAGGAAATAGCTAAATCGAATTAAGAAGACAAAACGACCTTGGTACTCTCCTCCCTATTTGCCATAACAGCAAGATATGGCTTTAGTTCTTGGTATCGATTATGGAACGAACAGCGTGCGGGCGGTTGCCGTGCGGTGTTCGGATGGCGTGGAAGTCGGAAGTGCAGTTTACGATTATCCCAGTGGAAAACAGGGTGTTTTGGTCGATTCCGCCGATCACCACTTAGCGCGACAAAATCCCGCCGATTACCTGCTCGGATTAGAAACCGTGGTGCGAGCTGCTTTGGCCGACGCTGCTGGGAAAATCAGTTCCGGCGAAGAGGTTATCGGCATCGGCGTCGATACCACCGGCTCCAGTCCGCTCCCCGTCAACGAAGCCAATGTACCCCTGGCCATGCTGCCCGAGTTTGCTGGGCGAATGGCCGCGAATTGCTGGCTCTGGAAGGATCACACCAGCTACGCCGAGGCCGCCAACATTACAACGACCGCCCGGAAGCATCGCCCGGAATATTTGGCACGCTGTGGCGGCGTTTACTCCTCGGAGTGGTTTTGGGCGAAGATTTGGCATTGTCTTAAGGAGGACGCCCAGGTATTTGAGGCCGCATTCAGTTGGGTGGAATTGGCCGATTTCATCCCGGCAATTTTGGTCGGTGTGACCGATCCGAGAAAAATCGTCCGTGGGGTGTGCGCTGCCGGGCACAAGGCGATTTATGCCCAGGAGTGGGGTGGGCTGCCGGATGAGGAATTTCTAAAAATGCTCGATCCCAAGCTCGCCGCCTTGCGCGCGCGGCTCTACGACAAGGCATTCGATGCCGAGACCTCAGCGGGTGTTTTGTGTGAAGAATGGGCGCAAAAACTTGGCCTGAAAGCGGGCATTCCCGTGGCGGTAGGAGCTTTTGACGTCCACTACGGCGCGATCGGTTGTGGCGTGGAACCGGGGGTTCTTGTCAAGGCCATCGGCACCTCCACGTGCGACTGTTGCGTCCTGCCTCTAGGCCCAGTGAACGCAGAAGTCGTGGAGATCCCCGGCATTTGTGGAATCGTTAACGGTTCGATTCTCCCTGGCTATTACGGAATCGAAGCCGGTCAATCTGCCGTGGGCGATATCTTCAAGTGGTTCGTTGAAGGCGTTTGTGAAGGGGATGCGGCGTTGCATCGGCGCTTGTCTGATGAGGCGATGCAGCTGAAGCCCGGCCAAAGCGGCTTGCTCGCGCTCGACTGGAACAACGGCAACCGCACGGTGCTCGTCGATCCCCTGCTGTCCGGCTTGATCGTGGGGTGCACACTCTACTCGACCCGTGCTGAGATTTACCGGGCTCTAATCGAGGCAACGGCGTTCGGCGCACGGGTGATCATTGAACGCCTGGAAAAGTACGGCGTCTCCATTCAGCGCGTCGTGTGTTGCGGCGGCATCGCGGAGAAAAACGCGCTGCTGATGCAGATCTACGCAGATGTGACCGGGCGCACGATGCAGGTGGCCGGTTCCGGTCAGACCTGTGCTGTCGGCTCGGCGATCGCCGCTTCTGTTCTGGCGGGCGTGGAAGCGGGCGGACACCCGAATTTCAAAGAAGCTCAGAATAAAATGACCCGTCTTAAAGAGGTAAGTTACACGCCAAACCAAACGAATCACTTAGTTTACAATCAGCTTTTCGACCTCTATGTTCAACTCCACGACGCTTTCGGCGGCGTTAACCGGCAAGCGGACTTGGCTTCTCTAATGAAGGAACTGATCCGGCTGAAGGAGAGCGGCTCGGCTTCGTAATCCAACAACAAACTACACCACACACTAATCGAATATGTATCTCCCATTGGGTCAATTCTCACCTGAGATCAAGCTCGGCTTGGTTTCAGCCTCTCGTAACTGTTTTCCCCGCTCGCTCTCGGAAGAGCGGACGGATCGCCTGGTCCAAGCGGCCGCTGCTGCCGGTATTCAACTCACGCTGCCTCAGGGCGCCTGTAAGATCATCGAGACCAAAGCGCACGCCTACGAGGCCGCCGCGCAACTCCGCGATTCCGATGTCGACGCGGTCGTTTTCTTCCTCGGAAATTTCTCCCCTGAAATCGAAGACGCTGTGTTTTTGAAGGAATTCGGCGGTTACGCGATGATTCTGGCTGCTGCGGAAGAGTCTGGAGACAGCCTGCTTTCCAAACGCGGGGACGCCCTCTGCGGTCTCCTCTCCGCAATGCTCGCTGTGGAAAAGCGCTCGCTCACCCACCTGATTCACCTCCCGGAAGCACCCATCGTCGACGCCAAGGAAGGCGTGGAAGAGATCGCCCACTTCATTAAGGTGATGAAGGTCGTTAAAGGCACTTCTAACGCGACGATCGGTCTGTTCGGACCCCGCCCACGCGATTTCGAGACGTGCAATTACAACGTCGCTTCACTCGCTTCGATCGGTATCGAAGTGGAAGAGCTGGGTCTCTTTGACCTGCAAAATGAAGTGAAGAAGATCAAAGCGGCCGGTCCTAATTCTGAGATCGCTGAGAACATGAAGAAAGCCGTAGCCGGTGTTCCGAACGACGAGGAATTCGTGAAGCGTCTCTCCGACTACGAGAAGGCGATCCTAAACTTCCGCGAAACACTGCAACTCTCTGGTGCCGCCACGCAGTGCTGGAGCGAGCAGGAGTTCTCCCTGAAGCACGTGCCTTGTTTCATTAACGGGCGCATGGCCGATCGCGGTTTCCCGATTGCTTGTGAAAACGATGCCTATTCGCTGGTCGCGGAATTGCTCTCCCAATACGCCTCCGACAAAACCGTGACGGTGCTGGATATCAACCATAGCATCCCGAAAGACCTACACCCCAGTCTCTCGGCCTATCCCATTGATGAAATGGTGGGCATGTTCCATTGTGGAAACACCGCCCCTCGCCTGCTGAAGAACGCGGAAATGAAGCACCAAGTGATCATGAAGCGCTTGATGGAGCCGGATACTGCGCCGGACATCACCCGCGGCACAATCGAAGGCCAGATCGTGGGCTCGCCGATTACCGTGACTCAAGTTCATGGCGTGGGCGATGAACTTCGCGCTTACATCTGCGAAGGGCACTTCCTGGATCTCGACCCGAAGACGTTCGGTTGCACGGGCACCGCGCACTTGCCGGGCTTTCGCCGCTTCTACCGTCACGTGTTGCTGGGCAGGTTCCATCACCACGCTGCCGTCGCCTTTAATCACTGCGCCGATGTGCTGTTTGATGCCTACCGACTCTTGGGAATCTCCGAGGTGTTTGTGCCCAATCCCGCCGGCATCCCTTACCCCGGCGAAAACATTTTCCGCAAGCGGAAGGTGTAATCCATGGCTGATTTCGCGGAGATTCGCGGCGAGTGTTGTGAGGCGAACATCGCCCTGCCTCAAAAGGGGCTCGTGGACCTAACGTTTGGTAACGTCAGCGTCTACGACCCCGCAGCGGGCGCGTTTGCCATTAAGCCCAGCGGCGTGAGCTACGATAAGCTGACGCCTGCTGACATGGTGGTGCTCGATCTGGAAGGCACCGTGCTTTTCGGATCAGGCCGACCTTCGTCCGATACGCCGACGCATCGATATCTCTATCGAGCGTTCGGCGGGGCAGGCGTACGGGCCGTGGTTCATACGCATTCCCGGCACGCCACGTCGTTTGCCCAAGCCGAGCGGGGAATTCCTTGCTTGGGAACGACGCATGCCGATTATTTTTACGGTGAGGTGCCGGTGACGCGGCGCATGACTCCAGAGGAGATTCAAGGCGGTGAGTACGAATGGGAAACAGGTAAGGTCATCGTGGAACGGATCGGCTCCACGAATCCCCTGGAGATGCCGAGCGTTCTCGTGAATGGACACGCTCCTTTCATCTGGGCGGGCAGCGGCGCTAAGGCTGTCGAGACGGCACTCGCGTTGGAGGTGGTGGCGGAGATGGCGTGGCGAACGCTCCAGCTCGTCCGCATGGAAGGTCGTGACTATCCCGGCTTTTCAGAACCACTTTTAAAGAAACATTTCTTTCGTAAACATGGTCCGACCGCGTACTATGGACAGCCATTGTGAGTATGTGGCCGAAATACGGGTGGATCATTGTTGTTGCTAGTTTAGGAATCGTCGGACTTTCAATTTCTGGGGTGGATGGAGATCCCACGCTGCCTCCGGGTTTAAACGGGAAGACGCAATCGCTCTCGGACTTCGGCTCGGACGACTCCAGTTATCTGGTGGTTCCCTCGTCACCGCCGGAACTCGGAATTGTCCTGGTGCCGGACGCCTTCGGGATGGACAACTACACACAAGCCCAGGCCGATCGGCTCGCCAAACTTGGTTACATTGTCGTCGTGGTGGATATGTACAACGGAATGTCGGCGCAATCCCGGGAACAGATGATCGCCCTCTCCCAGAGCGTCAATGAAGAGGCCGCCGAGAAGTGCATTATGGCAGGCGTCCGGCTGTTCCGGGAAAGCCCTCGCTACCGCGCGCCTCGCGTGGCCGTTATCGGCTGGGGAACCGGTGCCGATGTCGCGTTGAAGATGATCATGAACAAGAAACTGAAGATTCAATCGCCCGACCTTACCGTTCTCTTCTATCCCAGTTTAATGACAAAAGATGTGGGGCACTCCCGGAGTCGAATGTGCGGCTTTTTCCCGACTCAAGACCCCGCGTTTTCCCATGATGGCGTGATCGAAATGCAAAAGAAATTCCGGGACAAGGGAAACGCCTACGATGCTTGGTTTATCGAGGCTGGGGAGAAGTGGTCCAGCCCTGAAAGTCGGTTTCATAACGCCTCTGAAGACGGTGAAGCGTGGAAACAGGCCTTGGGTTACCTTCAATCCGCCGCAAATGCACCAATTGTACAACAAAGCGACTCGATTATTGACAAAGTTAAGGGTATATTTAAGTGATTGAGCAGTAAGGAACGATAAGTATGGCGAACATCAAAAGCGAACGTGAGATTAATTTGAGTGTGCGCGATCACTGGAGCCGCGCAAAAGGGGCAATGCAATCCAAGAATTACGATTACGTGATTTCTCTTTTGCAGAGCGTGCTGAAGGTAGAACCGCTCTTTTACGACGGGCGGAAAATGTTGCGCCGGGCGGCGATTGAGAAAGTAAAGAGTCAAAAATCGGGCTTCTTTGGCATGGGCTCGATCAATGTCGGCCTGATTACCAAGCTCAACGGTATCTCGAAGAAAACGCCTCAGGAGCAGATGGAAGTGGCCGAGGAGATTTTGGCCGTCGATCCCTTCCATGAAAAAGCGAATCTCGTGATTTCCGAGGCGGGCGAAGCACTGGAAGTTCCGCTTCTCAAGGCTTTAGGCTACGAATCGATCGCTGAAGGACGGCCCGACGACCGTAAGGCGCAGCATAAATTGGCGCAGGTCTACATGAGCATTAATGACCCGGACAGCGCCGGGAAAGTCTATGACAAGATTTTGGCCAAAACTCCGAATGACGGTGAGGCGCTCAGCGGCTCCAAGCAGGCAGCGGCGAGCTTAACGAATAAGAACAACTATCAGGGTAAAGAAGGCAACTTTATTGAGAGCTTAGCGAATCCGGCACAAGCTAGGGAACTCGATAACCAAAACCGAGCTGTAAACACGGTTGAAGCGATTGATGAACTCATTAAGCTGGCCGCTGAGAAGTTCAATCGCGAGCCCAATAACCTGGGGCACCCGAAGGAAATCGCGCGATTATGTGAGCAGAAGAAGGACCTAGTAGGTGCCATTGCCTGGTTCGAACACGCCTACACCATGGGAGGCCGAATCGATGCCGCCATGGAGAAGCACATCACCGAACTGAAGCGGAAACAGATCGATGAGTCGATTGAAATCCTACGTTCCCAGGTCGAGGCCTGTGAGGATGAGTCTAGAAAGACCGAGCTTTCCCAACAATTGTCCGAATGGGAAACCCAGAAGAAGCAAACCAAGCTGGAAGCAGCCCAAAACATGGTGAAGAAGTACCCGCAGGAAGGTCAGTTCCGGTTTGAACTGGGCGAGGCGCTGTACGAGATGGGGCAATTTCGCCCTGCCCTCCAAGAGTTCCAGCAAAGCCTAAAGCAGCCCAGCGTGCGCCATAACGCTCTCAACCTGATGGGCAAGAGCTACCTCGCTCTGAAGATGAACGACTTTGCCGTAAAGCAGTTCGCCACATGCGAGAGCGAGATGGTTCCCATGGACGAGCTCAAGAAAGAGGTCATCTACAACCTCGGCCGCGCTTACGATGCCCTCGGCCAACCCGATAAAGGCCTGGAACAAGACAAGAAGATCTACGAAGTGGACATCACCTACCGCGATGTCGCTGATCGTGTCGAGCGCTCGTACGGGAATTAGACCTGCTTGCGGCGAGTCGACGGTAATCGTCGCTTCGGAATCCCCTGCATGAAGCCCCGTCAGGGGCGACAGGACCATAGACCCGGGTGAAACCCGGGATAAGGCGTAAGAATCAGATCGCTCGTGCCTTTCCGGTACGAGCAAAATCGTTACGAAATCGTGGACCAGTAGCGAGGGACATTAAACGAAAGCACAGTCAAAATAGTCATCTTTTCAGAAACGTCTTTAGCATCGGTATATCGGGCCACAGTTGGATCAAGTAATAGTCCCCTACGTGCAAGTTATTGTCACAACCAGGTGCTCGCTTAACATGGATGCGAATTCTATGAAAACCATCTGCCGCAACCGTTAGGTACTCGCCATCGATGCCTCCATGAATGGCGAAATTATTCCTTACAGTGATACCCACGTCGCAAATGATATCCCACTCAAACGAATCAACCTCTTTGGGGCCTTCGTTCAGCAGTTCAAAATCAACCGGAACAGTATAGTAGGAATCAGTAGCAACTGAAGTTTCGCCCTCAGCCCAGGCAATTCGATCATCTAACAACTGATCGATAAAAGAATCGGCTGCACATGGATCGCTTGAACGATCTCCACTCAAGCGAAAACAGCAGTGTGAGGCATAGGGGTAAACGCGAATTCTCCCAGGCGTTAACTGCGGCACCTCTATAACCTCAGGCAGTTCATACTCTTCACTGGGCAACCCACGGTAAGTCAATTCCTGTAGGGGATGTGGTAGCCACTGTGCCATGTTTGATTCACTTCTCGAATGTCCTTGTATTTCGCCTCAATAAGTTTTCGCACCCGGTCCCTCCAGCCATGAGCCTGGACTTCAGTAAAAGCTCGAGAAATTCCGAACGCTCCACAAGCGCTGACGAGGAACTGGGCACGAACGAGAATCTCATCCAGCTCAGGCTGGGTGCCTGTACTCTTTTCGAGCAGCCTTTCAAACTCAGTCACCATCCTGCCAATGAGCTCATCACGAATCTCTCGAGATTTCGAGTCCAAAGGATCACTATAAGGGTTCATCTTAGCTTTTTTAAAAATACCTTTTGGGCAACTGCATGCCGGGCCAGAGTTGAACTAAGTAATGGCATGACGGATGGTAAAGCTGGCGTCGGAGGGGAGTAAGTTTAGAATGAATACGTACGATGTGAGATCCTGAAAGTGCAAATTCAGCCCCATACCATTTACTACCGGAGATAGAAAGTATTCCACTGATTTCCAAGCTTGCTTCAAAAACCTCGTCCCAGTCATAAGGGTCCAATAATGGTGCCTCTTTCAGAAGTTCCACATCCACTGTGTAATGTCCATCCGCACGGAAGCCGATCGCAAATTCGGTGGCAGCGCTTCTGTCTAAAATCATATCTTCCCGGACTAAATCGGTCGACATGTCGGCCCGCTCAGTATCGCCGCATATCCAGCATTCCCGAGACCGCCCCATCGGCATAATCCGCATCCTACCGGGCAGCACGTCTGGAAGCTCGGGAAAATGATCGTCGTCACGTTTGATCGCTTTTTCTAAGAGTCGTTCCAGTTCACAGAAATGATCGCTGAATACCCGACGCCAAGAGTTTCGCTTGTCGTTGGTCAGGGCGGTCTGAGCATCGAGCGCCTTTTGAACATTTTGAAAGTATCCCGTAACTCGGTCTAAGGTAAAAACAGGGAGTCCGCTTCGTTGAATTCCGATGAGCATCTGCAGCCGAATCAAGAGCTCTTTTAAATCGTCCGGAGAGGACAGATCTTGATTCAACAGGCGTTCCCAAGCATCGACCAACGTTTTAATAATCTGGTTCCGTGTTTTGATCGATTCCTGTCCCATTTTGAACCTCGTTGTAAAACCAAGTTAGGATTTAGGGAGTAATTTCCGAGTTATTTTTTGACAGAATTAAAGGGGGAGCAATGGTGCTTTCTTGACAGATATACCCATGCCTTTTTGAAAAATGTGACCAAAATCGGCCCGAACGCCCTTTGATCTACCCGTCCTTATGGTAAAAATCTTCCACTAAGTGGTGGATAATCACCCACTTTTCGGGTAAATTTCACCCATGAAGCAGCGTCACTTGACTCCTTTTGTTCTGGAGGCACTCTCGGATACTCCCATCGTCTTTATTCAGGGACCTCGACAATCCGGGAAGACAACCTTGGTTCAGCAACTGGGTCGCAAGGCAGATTACTTCACCTTGGATGACGCGGCAGTTTTGGCTGCGGCACAATCAGATCCCACCGGCTTCGTTGCAGGATTGCCGGAGATCGTAAGCCTCGATGAAGTTCAGAAGTGCCCCGCTCTCATCCCAGCCATCAAGCGCAGTGTGGACCAGGATCGTCGAGCCGGTCGTTTTCTCCTGACCGGATCAGCCAACGCCCTTTTGCTCCCCGCAATTTCAGAATCCCTAGCTGGGCGAATGGAAGTCCTGCGCCTGTGGCCTTTCTCGCAGGGAGAAATTGAAGCGGTGCAGGAAACCTTCATCGATCGCTGTTTTGCCACGGATTCTAAGGCGGGAACGGGTCTCACCTGCAGTTGGCCTTCTCTGGTGGATCGTATTGTACCCGGTGGTTACCCGGAGCCGCTCAGCCGCAAAGACCCCGCCCGCCGCCAAGCTTGGTTCGGGTCTTATGTGACCACAATTCTCGAACGCGACGTTCGGGAAATCGCCAATATCCAGGGGTTACGGGAACTCCCGCACCTGCTGCGACTCATCGCCGCCAGAGCAGCCAATATCCTCAATATGACCGACTTGGCGCGCGACGCTAATAACACATCGCTCACCACAATGAATCGGTACTGGGCTCTCTTGGAAGCGGTCTTCTTCGTCCAAACTTTGCCTGCGTGGAGTGGCAATCTGACCTCGCGCCTCAGCAAGGCACCGAAGATCGTTCTCAACGATACGGGTCTGCTTTGTCACCTGGTCGGAATTGATGCTCAAAGACTTAAAGACGACAGCCTCATGACCGGAGCCATTTTAGAAAATTTCGTCGTTACGGAATTGCTCAAACAATCGGGCTGGAGCAAAACCCGCCCCCGCTTCTTTCATTTTCGCAGCCAGAAACAGCAAGAAGTAGATTTGGTCATGGAAGATGCTCGGGGACAAATCGTCGCCCTTGAGGTCAAGAAATCGGCCAGTCCCACACCTCACGATTTTAAGGGCCTTCGCTTTCTAGCCGAACAGACGGGGCAGAAATTTGTGCGCGGTATTTTGCTCTACACCGGCTCCGATACCATCCCCTTTGGCCCAAATCTCTTTGCTGTTCCAATAAGCGCCCTCTGGATCAACCCGTAGCATCGGCTAGTGAACACCCCCTTGACTGCACGGCGTACAGAGCCGCGGGTCTTGCCGACGCCGCACCGATTCCGCTCGAAGCGTCTCCGGCGTGATCAGCTCCAGCGGCACCGATTCCAACGGCACACGCCCTTGTTGCGCGTGCTTTGCTAAAATCCGCGCCACCCGCTCGCGAGCAGCTCCGACGAACTGTTCCAAAATCGTCATGAGCAACTCCCCACAATCGTGTCCACATTCACCTGACCATTCGAACTCGGTGCACTTACCGAATAGAGCGGCGAAGTCGGCCAGGTCGACATATTGGCCGGGTCGTACCCCGGCGGAATCACCCCGTTCCACGTGTAACTTTTCGGTGTGGAAACCGGCGATCCACCGTCCGGTACAAACGTCTCGTTCCACGTGATCGTGTACTGCCCACTCGCCGGAACTGGGTGCGCGAACTGATACTCGCCTGCCTCCATGACGTAATGCGATTGATCCATGCTGAGCGCCGCACTCGCAATCGAATTGAACGAGGTCCCGCCATACGTCTGAAGCGCACCGAAACTCGGCAGCGCCGCGACCGTGTTCGCCTCGAGCATCGGAGTGGTGTACTCGTTCGTCCATGTCTGCTGATTCGTCACCACCTTGCTGCCCGTAGCCGAGTCATTAATCGCTCCCAAAAAACAGGGTGCGTAGGTGCCCGTGGTGACACCGTTGTTAATGCTTCCCGACACGCCAAACAAGCTCTGAGTGGTGCCGTTACAGGACTGATACGTCGAGCTGCCCGTGTACGAAGTCGACGTGCTGCTGGAACAGCCCGGCAGCGACGTCGTGGTGATCGAACGACTTAAGCTGTACGAGGACGCCGAGCAGCTCAAATCGTACGCGGAACAGCTCACATTTAGCCCGCTGTAATTGCAGCTAATCGATTGCGAACTGGTGTACGTCAGATAGTAAACCGTGTAGCCCGTCGGAGCTGGCGTGCTGCTGCTCGAGAACGACCCGCTGCCGCCATAGGGAGTCGTCAGGACGTTTGTTTTGCTCGCGTACGCGGAAATGGATCCGCATTTATTCATCGAAGCGCTCTCCGTAACGGCCATTAAGATCGGTGACGGGCACGAACAACACGCCGCGCACGGGGGATTCAATTGCGTAAATCGACTCATAATTCAGTTATCGTTTCAACTTCACTTGATGGGGCTAGTACCATTGGCTGTTCCCACCGCAGTAATTCCAGCCTACCCAGCCGGTACTCGACGTGTTCGCTACGTTCGCGGCGTAAACACCACTGGCCACCGTCAC
>CAVURW010000219.1:0-22753 GCA_963743595.1 uncultured Verrucomicrobiae bacterium | reverse complement strand
AATGATGGTGAGATCGATTGCCGTGGGCATATGGCTATTTGAAGTGCTCTACCTCTTCTCGCTGCTAACCCCGGTTCGAGAGGGCATTCGGGCGCTCTTGGCAACAAAGCTCTATTGGGGTTCGCTCTCAATCTCGATCGGATCGTTATTGGCAGGAGCCGCTACCATCTGGGGCGCTTTCTTTATCTCCAGATTCGCGCGTTTTGTTCTCGAAGCGGAGGTTTATCCGCGAATGCAACTCACTCGCGGGATCGCCTATTCGATCTCGTCAATGGTTCATTACTCGGTACTCGTGCTCGGCTTTCTGGCCGCACTCGGCGCTATCGGAATCGATAGCTCCAAACTACTCGTCTTCGCTGGTGCACTCGGGGTCGGACTCGGCTTCGGCTTGCAAAACATAGTCAATAACTTCGTCGCTGGAATCATCCTGCTTTTTGAGCGCCCCATCAAAATAGGAGACACCATCCAGGTCGACACTTCCATTGGCGTCGTCGAGCGGATCGGGATTCGCGCGAGCGTCGTTCGTTTGAGTAACGGCTCCGAGCTGATCTTGCCGAATGGGAATCTCATTTCGAACCCTGTAACAAATTGGTCGCTCAGCAGCTCAAATCGAATCGTCGAAATTCCCGTTTCGGTTTCTTCCAAAGTCGATCCCAAACAGATCATGACGATGCTGAAAGAGGTGGCGTTTTCTGATCCGCGTGTACTCAGAGAACCGGAGCCGCAGGTCCTGGTGACCAGTCTTACGGCAGCGGGCCTCACTTTTCGCGTTCGTGTTTGGATCGGCACCCAGGTTGATTCCCTGGAAATAACGAGCGATTTGTCGTTGGCGATAAATGCCTGTTTAACGAAGAATAACGTCGCGCTGTCTTAATTTCTGGATCGGATTTGAGTAGGCGTTAGATGTCATGATTCTCGAGTACAAGGGACATTTTTTTCCCAGTCTACGCCGCGATGGCGGATGTCTAAAGGGTCTAAAGGGATATCGCTCTCGTCTGGCGCGGCGCGATCTCTTACCCGCGCTCGGTACGGAACCGAGTTTTTCCGACTCGAGTAATCCCACATGCCTGGCGATGTAAATGAAGAACCCCAGCTCCTGATTTCGGAACTGGGGTCTTGTGAGCTGTTCTAGCTATTTTTCTTAAGCAGGCTTTTGCTCGTCTTTCTTTTCAGCAGGGGGAGCTGTGTGCTCGGCTGCGGGGGCGCTATGCTCCACGGGCGGAAGCGGGTGCTGTTCAGGCTCTGTGGCCTTTTGCGGTGGGGCCACCTTTTCTTCCGGTCGAGGTTCGGGCTTCACTTGCTCTTCAGCAGGTTTCTTATCCTCTTCATGCGACATATTCGCCGGTTTTATCTGAGATTCCTCGGGCTTCTTTTCTTGCTCGACGACAGGCTTTGGCGGCTGCTGAGGCTGCGGCACTTTCGGCTCATTGTTTGCCTGAGTGTGCTCGTCCGTGACATGCTTATCTTCAGCTACTTTCTTCTGTTCATCCTGCGAGATCGAGCGATTCTCAGTCGCTGGCTTGTGATCTTCCGTCATCGGCTTGTTTGCCTGCGCTTTCTGCTCCTCAGTCGCGTTCGGCTTTTCCGTAGCGGGCTTTTGCTCTTGCTGAGTTACAGGCTTGTTTTCCTGCGCTTTCTTTTCTTCAGTCGCATTCGGCTTTTCCGTGGCAGGCTTTTGCTCTTGCTGAGCCACAGGCTTGTTTTCATATGGTGATACGGATCGGGTCACCTGAAGAGGCTTTGCCGCGTCCGTGCCGTGATTAATTTCCGCATGCTCGACTGTTTGAGCCACACGTATGGGTTTAGCTTCCTTTTGTGAATTTGGCGTGAAATGAGGTGCATAAACGGCCAGGGAATTTCCGTTCATCCTGGCTTCTCCAACTTGGGATGCCGACTCCAATTTTACACGTGCTATCGGTGTCCTGGACGCACGGTTGATCTCGTCAATGGAAGGCCCTCCCGTTTGGACGCCGCCAAACAGGTTGGTCACATTATTCGCGACGTTGATATTCGTCACATTTGTGGTCCGGTTGATGATGCCGTAGTTGTCGCCACGCTTTGCATACCATTGCCGATAATCGTTATCGCCGAGGTACTGGTGAGGAACGAAGTTGTACCAGCCTGCACCGATCTGAAACTGGCTATCGCAATTCGATCCAATATTCAACCCGACGGCTACACCGAAGTTGCCATTGCCCTCGTACTCACCTTGGCAAAAGCTCTGCGGTGGTAGAGGCGCCCATCCCGTGTAGTCGGAACCATTGCGCCAGCTTACCCAAGCCGGTGCCCAACGATTTCCTGGCACCCAAACCCATCCGGTACCGTCGATATTGGCCCAACGACCGTAGTGATAGGTAGCCCACCCCCACGGCTCGCTTGAGATCCACGTCCAACCGGAGTCGGAATAGGCCCAGTGTCCCTCGCGATACGGAGCCCAATCGGGATCCGTCACATTAGGTTGAAAGCAGTAACCATAGTCTTGAACCTGAATCCAGTTTCCGTCCGATCCCAGTTGGTCGTAGAACACTTGGAACGACACATCGGCCTGCTGAGCATACGAGCTCGAACAGAAGACGACTGTCACGAATAGGACGATGGTGCTTAATAGATATTTAGGAACGCTCATAACAATTTCTTTAAGTTGTTCCTAGTGGTTTAACTCCGGCGAGAGAGCGCTAAGATGAAGCCTGCCACCAGACCGACAGTCAGAATCGTTACCGGGTGCTCGCTGCCATAATCCCGGAACGTGCCATAGGCGTCTTTCACCCGACCCTTAGCGTTCTCAACATGAGCAGCCGCATGATCAGCCACATCATGGCCCAATTGATTGACTTGCGACTTGGCTTTAGTGGCATGTTCCCCGAGGTTCTTGGCTGCCTGAGCAGCGGTGTCCTTCAAGGCGTTAGTGTCTGCAAAAACTCGCTTACCTGTTTCTTCGATAGTATTGTTTTCCATATTCGCCTATTTGCATCACCCGTGCCAACGGTTCTTAAGGTGAAATACAGAGAGTAAGTTTACTCTTCGCCCTCTTCAGCCTCGTACAATTTGCCCGATCCGATAAGCCGACTCATGCCAAATACAATGAGCTTGGCATGGCCCGCTACTCATGGCCTACGGCGATCACTTCTGATACAAAAAACAGTTTGTCAATAACGGGTTTAGATAAAACAAATGGATAAAGATCTGGCAGACCCATACTTCGGTTTATAGAGTTTAGAGCCACTGTGAGTTCGGTCCAGCGCTCCATCACCTCGGTAAATCGACTTTTTTCGACGGGTCGAGTCTCAGACTCCATCGACACCTTGACGCGTTTACCAATGAATCCAAAGTCCGCCGCAACCTCCAGCGTATCGTAGACGTGCAGGAAATGCGCCCAAGTTTCCGCCCAGTCCTCCGCGGCGTGCATGGTGGCATAGGCACTAATATGCTCGGCTTGCCAATCCGGTTTTGCCCCCTTTTCATAATGCCGCTTTAAGGCAGCTCCATAGTCCTCCCGCTCGTCTCCAAATAATTCGCGGAATCGATCTAACAAAGGAGAATCTTGGACTAAGCGTTCCCAATAATAGTGGCCAGACTCATGCCGGAAATGGCCCAGTAAAGTCCGGTAAGGCTCTCTCATTCCAATACGAATTTTCTCCCGCACGGAATCATCCGCTTCTTCCAAATTGAGCGTGATGATCCCGTCCTCGTGCCCCGTGGTAACTCGGGTAACTGTTCCGTCAGCATTCTTCGAGTCGGCCATGAACTTAAAGCCAAGTCCATGTTCCGGATCATCGGCCCGGCTGCGCAAAGGAAGCTTTAGATTAAGCATGCTGTAAATCAGCCGGTGCTTTGCGATTTCCATGCGCCTCCACAAGCTCACATTTTCCGCCTTGGAAAGATCCGGTATCACTAGATTTAGCCTACAGGATGAACAGAATTTTTCGCTACTCTCAGCGGGAATCATCCAGTTGCAGGCGTTTGATTGAGAATTAATACATTTCTTGTAATTGGAAGCCGATTCAGCGGGCTTGAATAAGCCATTGACTGAATCGAGGCTGCTCAGAGTTTTAGCATCGGGTAAATAACCCACCGGGCGGCTACATCGAACGCACCCCGTGTTTTCGAAGAACAGCATGTTCCCACAACTACAGCGCCACGTTTTCATACGTTGAAAATTAGGCCTGCTCGTTTGTTTGGGGTTGTGGGTCGGACTGACCGACCAGATCTCGATCAATCGGTCTGCTCGCCGGCTTGGCGGTTAAAGTTTCGTCGGTGGTTTTAGTGAATCGATCCTTTTTAGATTTTTCGATCTTAAACGGAAGGCAGCAGAGTAATCCGGGGCTGAATGTAAATGGTGACATCGTGCCACCCACCGCAAATAACGTGCCCGAAACCGCTTAGTTTGCTAAGCTCATCTAACATAAGTAGTTTAGCTTATTGATCAGCTCCGTCGTCAGTTAAGAGTCATTGCATAATGCCCGAAGTGAATAGCCAATTCATGGATTTTGCCCGATTCCTTTCGCCTCTGCCGCAGCCTTCAGCCGTAGCCAAAAACGACTCCCTTTGCCCAGTTTTGAGTCGACACCCACCTGTCCCTTCATTCTCTCGGCGGATTTTTTTACAATGCTTAACCCGATCCCGGTGCCTGGGTACGTGTCAGGAGCATGTACTTTGACGAAGATGTTAAATATTCTATCGAGGTCCCTGGGCGCGATTCCAATTCCATTGTCTTGAAACGAGACCACAATATCGTCCCTTTCTTGTTCAGCAGAGATCGTAACTTGAGCCACGTTGCCCGGTGCTACAAATTTGATCGCATTCCCAAGAAGATTCGCCACACATTGCGTCAAAATAGCTTCGTTCGCCATAACGACCGGTAACTCTCCGATTATCTTAACCTCAGCTTCGGGGAACTGTAGGCCTGGGTATTGCTCCGTGATGTCTGAAATCAGCCGATGCAAGTTAATGGGTTCCAGCTGGATTTCTGCACGAGAGAGCTGGCTGTAAGTGAGTACGTCCCTGATGAGATGATCCAGGCGGCGAGCCGCTGAGCTGATTCGCTTGAGAAAGCCCATGTGCTCGTCGGAGAGGTTATGGACTTCTTCGAGAAGGATATCTGCATAGCCCTGCATAGCGCGCAGCGGTGCTCTCATGTCGTGCGAGATGCTGTACGAATAACTCTCCAGCTCAGAAACGATCTCGCGCAGATCTGCATTCTTTTGCTCGAGCTCTTTGTTCAGAAGGGAGATTTTAGCTCCGACACGAACGCTTTGCTCCACCTCCTCTTGAAGTTGAAGGCGTGCCAGAGCGAGCTCACAAAACACCTCCACTTTTGCTCGAAGAACGTTGGGTCGAATAGGCTTGAGCAGGAAATCCACCGCCCCAGCAGAATATCCCTTAAACATCATCTCATCCGCCCGAACCATACCGGTGAGAAAGATGATGGGGATGCGACGAGATCGCTCCCGCTCACGAATGGCTTCAGCAGTCTCAAAACCGTTCATTTTCGCCATTTGGATATCCATCAGAATAACGGCAAAATCTTGCTCTAACAGGCAACGAAGCGCGTCCGTTCCCGACGTGGCTTTCACCAGGTTATGTCCGAGCTCAGCTAAGGTTGCTTCCAGCGCGATAAGGTTGGACTCCTCGTCGTCCACTAATAAAATATTTACCGTCAGTCCTGGTTTCATTACTGCTTCCGTTCTATCGAGGTTGATAGGTCTAATAACCGGGCTGGAATGTCCCTAAGCGGTAAGATATGAGGGGCCCTAGCGGCGCGAATCGCTGAGGCCGGCATAACGGAGCATTCGGTAGTCGTAGGATCCTCAATCACCACTTTCCCACCGGCTTTCTCAATAGCTGCAACACCGAGTGCCCCATCCTGGTTAGCTCCCGATAGAACCACGCCCACGAGGCCTGGGCCGTAACAATCTGCAGCTGACTCAAATAGCACATCGATGGAAGGTCTCGCAAAGTTTACTGATGGATCAATTGAAAGACTGAAGCAATCGCCGTCGACTAGTAAATGGTAATCGGGAGGAGCGACTACGACGCGTCCGGGGATAATCGGATCTTTGTCTAAGACTTCGTGCACGGGTAGCGCGCTGTATTGCGCTAGCACTTCCACTAGGCTTTCGTCACTTTCCTTTTGGCGATGTAGAACCACGGCTATAGGCACCTCTAAACCTGGAGGAAGCGCTGCTAATAGCGCTCGAACCGCACGCATTCCCCCTAATGAGCCCCCAATTACAATCATAGAACCTTCCTGTAAATACGATCTTTTGTAGATACGGAATCAAAAAGATGTTGGTGCGAGGAGAACCGCAAACTTTCGCTCCTTCCCAGACCTAAATAGCCAAAAGTGAGCAAACTCTCCGCAAACAATCCGTGAACGCGATTCTGTAGTGTTCGGTTGAAATAGATCATTACATTTCGACAGCTGATCCAGTGAAACTCATTAAAAGATGCATCGCTTGCCAGATTATGCGAGGCAAAGATCACGTTTTGCCTCAGGGCGGGCCTAAAAATCGCGTTCTCGCTATCCGTGGTGTAATAATCGGAGAAATCTCCGAGACCGCCGGAGTGCTGATAATTTCGTGTATACTCCTGCATCGCCGAAAGGGGATAAATTCCGGCTCGTGCTGCCTTCAGTACTAAATCACTCACGTCTGTCGCGTAGATGCGGCAGCGTGAATAGAGATCTTCTTCCTGCAGGATGATTGCCAAGGAATAGACCTCCTGGCCTGTCGAGCAGCCAGCCACCCACAGCCGGACAAAAGGATAGGTCCTCAATAAGGGCACCACGCTTTTACGGAAGAGTAAAAAGAAGTCGGGGTCCCGAAACATCGAAGTGACGTGAACGGTGATGGCAACTAAGAGGCGGGACATCGCGTTTCCATCGTTCTTGATGAGGTCGTGTAGTTCCTCCAAGGTCAGAGACTCGAATAATGCGTGCTTCTTAATCCGACGCTTAAACGACGAAAATGCATAATTACGAAAGTCATAGCCGGTCTGCTTGTAAATGACGTCTACGAATCGCATAATGAGCGGAAGCTCTGGATCGTACCTAGTGTCTAATAGAGACGTATCAATACTCATAATCGGTAACCCTGCATGGCGCTCAGTACAACTCACATTCATCGTTTCTATTTGTACAGCCACACGCGCAAAAGTGATTTCAGTTTTTCCAGGTCGACTGGCTTCATAATATAGTCGGATGCACCCGCTTCGATGCACTTTTCCCGATCACCTCTCATTGCTTTAGCGGTAACCGAGATGATCGGCAAACGCCGAAACTGTTCTAAGTCCCGAATTCTCCGAATCGCTTCCAGTCCGTCCATTCCCGGCATCATCACGTCCATCAAAACTGCTTCAATATCCGGTTCACTTTTGAGCACCTCGATTCCAGCCTCACCGCTCTCGGCAAATCTCACGACCATAAAGGCTGACTCCAGAGCCGATGTAATTGCAAAAATGTTTCTCACATCGTCATCCACTACAAGAATTTTTCTGCCAGCCAAAACGGATGCTGTCTTTTGCACATTCTCGATAATTCGCCTCTGCGTATCGGGAAGCTTTGTCTGAACTCGATGAAGAAAAAGTGCTGTTTCGTCGAGGAGACGTTCCGGCGAACGGATGTTTTTGATAACGATCGATTCTGCGATTTTTCGCAGCTCGGTCTCGTCATCACGATTCAATTCCCGACCTGTGTAGACGATGATGGGAGGCGCTTTTAACCCATAAAGCTGCTGCACCTTTTTAATAAACTCGATGCCGGAGGAATCGGGCAGGCCAAGGTCGAGCACCATGCAATCGAAATGTATTTTCTCTAAAGCCTGGAATGCATCCGCCGCACTACCCACAGCAATCGTCTTCACATCTCCGTTCCCAATCAGTGCAATGAGACTTTCGCGCTGGTTTGGATCATCCTCCACGATTAGCAAGTTTTTGATGGGTCGGTTAATAAAATCGATCGTCCTGCTGAGAGCGTCTTGCATCATCTCGCGCGTTACTGGCTTCTGAAAATAAGAGAGCGCACCCATGCGCAGACTTCGATCACGTTCCTGCCCTGCCGAGATCACGTGGATGGGAATATGCCGGGTTTTTGGGTCGTGCTTGAGCTGATCCAACACCAGCCACCCGTCGTTATCCGGCAATTGCAGATCGAGCGAAATAGCAGTGGGTAGAAGTTGTTTAGCCAAAGTAATCCCCCGGGTAACGCTGCGGGCGACCACCGCCTTAAACTGCTTTTCATGCGCGAACTCAACCATAATATTTGCGAAGCGAATATCGTCTTCAATAATCAGGAGCACCCGGTCACCAGCAACGATGTTGCCTCGGTCGTCGGCTAGGTTATCGCTGATGATCTCAGCATCCGTTTCCGCAGCAGCTGTTATCTCTGCGGTTACAGGCGTACCGAGCAGCTCTTTTCGTATCGTAGACATGATCGGCATTGATGGCTTGGCTGAACGCTTTACGAGTCGCTTCTCTGGATTGCTGTATTGAGGCAGATAGAGTGTGAAGGTGCTTCCTTGCCCTGGATGACTGGTGAGACCGATTGACCCGCCAAGCAGTTCCGCCAGCTGCCTACTGATGGAGAGCCCCAATCCCGTTCCACCGAAGGTGCGATTTATCCCCGCTTCTCCCTGTTGAAATGCTTCAAAAATGAGTTGCTGTTTTTCCTCGGGAACACCTATGCCGGTATCGCGAACGGTAAACCGGAGGACCACATCTGCACCGTCCAGAGTCGCATTCGGGATTCTCCATCCAGATGTTGTGGACCCTATTGTGAGCTCTACGCTTCCATTAGCCGTAAATTTAACGGCGTTCGAGACGAGGTTCTTTAGAATCTGTTGCACCTTGCGAAGATCTGTCTGCACAACGGCGGGCGTCGCCTCCTCGACCGTAATTTGGAAGGAAATTCCTTTTGCTTCAGCGACATGCCTGAATGTTTGCTCGACGAAGGCCGTGACCTCAGGGATCGGAGCCTCGGCGATCTCAACTTCGACCGACCCCGACTCGATTTTCGAGAGATCTAATATATCGTTGATTAGCTGTAGGAGATCGTCTCCGGAGGAGTAGATTGTCTTGGCATATTGAACCTGTTTGGCTGTTAGGTTTCCGGACTCGTTGTCAGACAAGATTTTGGAGAGAATTAACAGACTGTTTAGGGGAGTACGGAGCTCATGCGACATGTTCGTGAGAAACTCCGATTTGAACTGCGATGTCCTCGCTAACTCAGAAGCTCTCTCCTCCAAAGCTTGGCGCGCTAATTCGAGCTCCCGGTTAAATCGCTCCATCTCCTTTTTTTGCTCGGCGAGCAGGTCAACTTTTTCCTCCATTTCTTCATTGGTCTGTCGCATCTCTTCGTTCGCTTGCTCCAGTTCTTCATTACTCTGCCTGAGCTCCTCCTGCTGCTCCTGAAGCAATGCTTCAGAAGAACGCAACTGGCCAGCCTGCTCTTCTAGAAGTGCATTCTTGCCACGCAACTGCTCCCTCTGCTCTTGAAGGGACTTTGCCAGCTCTTGTGACTTTATTAAAAGAATCTCTGTAAGACTTGTCGCTTCGATCGTGTTCAACACGATTCCGAAACTCTCCGCAAACTGCGCCAAAAACCGGAGTTGAGCGGACGTCATCGGCTTAAGCATCACGAGCTCGACCACTGCCTTGAGGTGCCCCTCGAATACAACGGGTTCCACGATGATTTGCTTGGCTCGTGCCTCTCCAGAAGCTGAACTGATCCGGACATAGTCTTCAGGCACATCGTCAATGACTATCCGTTTCGGATGGGCCAACACCTGACCTACGATACCTTCAGATTTCTCGATGAAAAGTACAGGCGGACGGCAGGCATAACCCGCCTGATATTCCAGCCGTTGACTGCCATCGACCGCAGTCTGCACCACGTAAACAACTAGGCAAGAGGCCTCAACAGCGTCTGCCAATTCCACTGCCACACCCTCGCAAACGAAATCCAATCGGCGCTTTCCTTGAAATATCGGGGAAAATCGATTTAGACCTGCTTTGAGCCATTCTTCCTCGGCTAAAACTTTCTGACGTTCTTCGACTTGGGCTGCCATTCGGTTGAAGAGCTCTGCGAGCTTTCCTACCTCGTCCGACCATAGTACCGGCACCCTGTGGCTGTAGTCGCCATTGCCAACTCTTGCCGCACCTTCCCCCAGTGCGCTCAGCGGATAGGTAATGCCACGAGCCACCGCCCAAGCGACAATTCCCATGACAACCGCCGAGAGTCCACCGCCAAACCAGATGGTGCTGTACGTCTCATTTTCCGTCTGCGCGGCCCGCGACTGCCTCTCAATAAGGAGCTGGCTCTCCTCATCCCCAATATCCCGCATGATTTGATCAATCTTCGCCTGTGTTTTAATCCCTTCATTCATCAACGCATTAACCTTCTCAGCATCGATTCCAGGGCTTCCATCGCGAAGCTGAAGAAGCTCATTGAGCTCTCCTTCTCTAGAAGCCAAAAGGGGATACAACAGGTTGAGCCTATTCTGTTGATGAGGATTATCGGTCGTAAGAGACGCTAAATTATTGATCCCAGCCTTTGCTAAATTGAGTGCAGTGACTTCTCCTATCTTCAGATTCTGGTTTTGTACAAGAATGTAGGCTCGAACGTCAGCCTCTGCGTTTGCGAGCTGCAGGGCGAATTCGTCGACCTGTTGCTGAACCTTGAGCGTGTGAGTTACCCATGCAGAATCTGAGTCGACTTGCCGAAGATTCCAGTAGAGAGTCAGCGAAATGATCAAAAACATGATCAGAGAAAACCCGAATCCTACAGCTATTTTTAGCCGGATTGATGCATTGATCATACGCTTGTCATTACCATAGTAGATTCCAGTTCTGTCATGATGCGGCTAACACAACAGCCGCAACTAGAGGTGGTTGCGGCTGTTTTGTTCATTTACAACTACTCCGCTCCGAGCGGTTTAAGCAGTCAACGCTTGCATGAGCCATGCCAAGCGAGTGTGGGTAGGTTTCTCGACAGGTTTCTAAAGTTCCCCTCCTCACAAATCATGCAATACGCACGATTTCTATTGAAATAATTGCAAACGGCAATGCGCTGGCTAATGACTGCTCCCCGTAAGCGGCTGTGGGGATGGAGTGTGCATTGGCTGAATAGGCTGATTCGGAGCTGGAGTAACCGGCGTTACCGGAGCCGTCTGACCTGGCTGCGGGGCCGGAGCGCTTTGACCGGGTTGCGGCGGCGGGTTAATCGATTGATTCGGTGCACTTGGTCCGCTTTGAGCAGGCTGCGGCGGCGGGTTAATCGATTGATTGGGAGCACTCGGCCCGCTTTGACCAGGCTGCGGCGGCGGGTTAATCGATTGATTGGGAGCACTCGGCCCGCTTTGACCAGGCTGCGGCGGCGGGTTAATCGATTGATTGGGAGCACTCGGCCCGCTTTGACCAGGCTGCGGCGGCGGGTTAATCGATTGATTGGGAGCACTGGGTCCGCTTTGGCCGGGATTAGACGATCCAGCGTGGCCTACGCCGCCTAAGCTAGTGGCACCTCCTGCGGCGATGGGCGCGGCTAAGAGGGGATGGTTGCTGACGACGATTGCCAGCAACAACATTGCTGTGGTAAACGTTGACCCGCCGAGTTTGATTTGTTTCATATAGTTGAGTTATTTCTGTTGATCCATATTGCATCGTCTTTGAGAAGAACGATATCTATTTGTTATCACTAACATTTGCCCTCAAGAGTAAATTTGGCGACTTTTTATGAATATATTTCCCGCACTAAATTATTTGATTCTTTTAAACTAGTTATCACAGACTTTTCCTTGAATATTCCTGTTTTCTTGATAGGTTCCTACTCATGCCGAACACCTCTCAGAAGCGGATACGAGTCATGGTGGTCGAGGACAGCCCTCAAGATCAGTTCTTGCTGAGAAGAGAGCTCAAATCCACCACGTTAGGTGATAACGTCCTGTTCCTTTCGGATCCTCGAATTGCCCTGGACCTACTACAAAGCCCAGGCTCAAACGAATTTCGCGACAATCTCCTAGCCATTTTTCTCGATGTAAACCTGCCTTATTTGAGCGGTATCGATGTGGCCAAGATCATCCGCTCCATTGAGGGCATGGAGCACTTTCCGCTTATTATCATGACTTGCTCACCTCCGCCGCACATCCGCCGAAGCTGTAGGGACCTCGCTACCACACTCATTGAGAAACCGGTGAAGCTAGCTTCGTTTTCTCATGTGCTTGCAGGGATTTTTCATCCGCCGCTCAAGCTTGAACCAGCGGTGTAGGTTACTTAATAGCGTGCCAAACCGAGTTGATGTTCTGTACCGACGTCGGTATAGACCCGCGATTGACGCTACTATTCCAGGCACTCATCTCATCTACTGAGACTGGGACGATTACATGGCTAAGACCGACCATTAGAATTGCCGCCGACTGGAGGTTGCTCAAAGCCAGCGAACCGATGCGCAGTGAGCCCAACGCGTTTCCTCGAGCGTGAAGCAGCTCGTAATCAATGACAAGGACAGCCAAGCTTGAGTAGCTTTCACGTAACATACTGGTGACCTTTAGCGTCTTTGCAGAGATCATTGTACCCGAAGCTACCCCCGAAATGGCACTGACGGTGTCCTTCAAGGGCGTGCCGGAATCGGAACCCAAATCCTTCAGACAAATCTCGAGTTCGGGCAGAATCTGCTCGGACCTAGCGAGAAGTCGACGGATAATCTCTTGCGCCTGTGGGTACAAGCTCAAGTCAGAATCAGTCACGTGTTGCCTTAACATATGGAGCAGGTGATTTTCCGAGCTGCGGATGTCTGCCACAAAATTAAATAGTGTATCGGTCGTATCCATAACGTTTCCTTCCTCAGATCGCAGGGCGAGCACCAGAGATGATGTTGAGAAGCACCATGACAACAGCCACAACTAAAAGGATGTGAATAAAACCGCCCAAGGTATAGGACGAGACTAGCCCTAGAACCCAGAGCACCAAGAGGACAGCTGCAATTGTGTATAGCATAATGATTTACTTTGTTGTTTTCGAACGTTAATTCGAATGATTGATTAATATTGATTCCAATTTAAATCGTGCCTACCTATCGCACGTTTACCGTATCTTCGACATTTGATGAAGGCGCAATTGTGTTATCGATTGCCGCGGTGAAGAGAAAACTCACCACTACAGCAACCCCGACGAGCAGACAGAGGTAGAGATCAGATTCGGTTTTCATACGGTCACCATTGCATAGACCGGGCCGAGTTTATCGGATTGATGTCAGTCTCTCCCAAATTGGATGCAAACAGCGGAGAAAAACGGTCATTTACCAAAATCCAGCAACCGCATCTTGCATGATTACACGGATTGGAATCGCACTCTCCTTGCAAAATGAGAGCCGCAGGATGGTTGCTGACCTGATCGGCTCCTCTGTTCAGACACGGCACCACCGCTTGGCACGTGTTTTGCAAATCACTCGATAACTATGGAAACTATTCTACTCATCGTCTTAATACTCGCCGTCATCGGAGCTCTACCCGTCTACCCCTACAGCCGTTCGTGGGGCTATTATCCCAGTGGCGGACTAACCACAATTGTCCTCATCATCATTCTGCTGGCGGCCCTTGGCCAAATCTGAAGAGCCATGAAAACCGTCATCCCAATACTAGCCGCAGCGGTCCTTCTCTCGGGCTGCGGTGGCGGATCTCCGATAACTCTCACGGCAGACAACTACCAGCGGCTTCATGACGATATGTCTCAGGCGGAGGTAGAGCAAATTCTCGGGCCACCGAGCTCTAGTAGCTCCCAGCCGATCCCGCTCGTAGGAGGTACCCAAACGACCTACGTCTATCAGAACGATAAATCGAACGTTACCCTGGTTTTTAAGAACGATAAACTGAAGGAAAAATCGTCGAATTTCAGTCAATAGTGATTAATGAGCAATTTCTCTGGCAGAGCGTGGAAATTAGCTACGGGCATCCCTCGGGCTGCAATTATCGTTGGCGTGGTACTAGCGGCAGTGAGTATTTTTCTCTGGTTTGCTGTCCCCATCTGGACAGTGAACTATATGAACGAGCGGCTCGATACTCTACCTGACTATCGCGGCCATATCGACCATGTTGGCATCAATATCTGGGATGCTAGTATGGACACGTACCGTGTGAAGTTGGTGAAAAAAAACGGCGAGGTTCCCCTCCCTTTTTTTGTCTCACCGCAAATACACATCTCGCTACAGTGGAGCGAGATTTTTAACGGTACGTTCCGAAGCTTCATCACCATCTACGAACCGGTTATCAACGCGGTTGCTGGTAAGTCGGATTCGAGCAGCCAGTTTTCGACGAGTCGACAACTGGTCGATGAACTGAAACAGCTGGTTCCTTTCAAAATCAACCGACTCGACGTTGTTAACGGGGACGTGCACTTCTACGACCGCCGAGAAAGTCCTCCCGTAGAGCTGGAAATGGATCAGATTCAGGTATCGGCGGAAAATCTCACGAACAGCCAAGAGCTGACGTCGCACTACCCCTCGACCGTCCAGATTACCGGACGGCCTCTCTGCAAGGGGAAACTGAATATCGACGTGAAGACGAATTTGGCCATTAAAGAACCAACTTTCGTCCAAAAGGTAAGCGTCGAGGCTGTTCCCGCCAGTGCCCTGAATTCCGCGCTCTCGAAGTACATTCGGTTACGCGCGTCGAGCGGCACAATCGACTTGTTCTCAGAGATCCGAAGCGAGCACGGACGCTTCGTTGGTTACGTAAAACCATTTTTCGAGAACTTGAATTTCGATTCCACACAAGAAGACCGGGATTCGCCCCTGGAACTTTGGTCGGACTTTGCCAACTTGATAAAGCATGCGTTTGAGAGCGATCAACAGATCGTTGCGACTCGAGTCGATTTGTCCGGCGACTTCGAGGACCCTCAGACCGACTTGTTCGCAGCCTTTCTCGGCGTTCTCAATAACGCATGGTTCGAAGCCTTAAAAAAGGGACTCGATCCCCTTACCCCTGCTCAACTGGAGGCCGCTCGGCGATTTGAACCCGAAGCGGCAGAGAAATCGGCAAAGCCAGGATCTCTTACGCAGTACAAAGAAAATCCACTACCTCCGGCAGATAATTCAAAAGCCTCCACAAAAGGCAAAATGCATTAGCCGAAATATGGCTACAGCAATTTGCACGATATAAACCGGACAAGTCAGACATGTCCCCTTGGAGATCTGGAATATTACGACTGGCACACCAGCTGCATATGTGGATGAAGTTAGCACACAATAAATCAAATGAACTCAACTCATCTACAACTCAAAGGAAACTGGAATGTAATCAAGGGCAAGCTGAAACAATCCTACGCCAACCTCACTGATGACGATTTAACCTACGTCGACGGTAAGGAAGACGAACTGGTTGGTCGGCTGCAAGCTCGGCTCGGTAAAACCCAAGCTGAGATTAACCGGATTCTCTCCACTGACACGCTGTAGTCCGTCAGTAAACAAATAAAAAACAAACCAAAAAGGAAAACATGTTACACTACGCTCTGGTATTTCTCGTTATTGCACTCATCGCTGGTGCATTGGGCTTCGTTGGTCTCGCTGGCCTCGCTGCCTATATTGCCAAGATTCTGTTTCTAGTATTTCTGGTCCTGTTCGTCCTGACACTAGTGTCGGGTCGTGCAGTTCCTCCTAGCATCTAGAGTCAACTCAAACTTAGTCAAATCGGTTCCACGGCTCAGATAGAGCTGTGGAATCGATTTTCTGTATCTTTATGAAAAGATTTAGACCAAATAGCATTGTAATAATCGAGGATAACAAAGACGATGTCACCTTGCTTGTTCGTCAACTTCGGAAGATAAAATTAGACAACACTGTAAAATTTATCCAGGACGGTGGAGAAGCCCACGAGTATCTTTCCAATTTAGTTGTCAAAGATCCGGAAGACTTAATCGCTATTTTTCTCGATTTACATCTCCCCTCAATGGACGGTCTGGCTCTCTTTAGAGAGATCCGTAAAATGCGTCGCATCAAATCGACTCCAGTCGTCGTGATGACCTCTTCAAGCAGTTCTCTAGAATTCGAAGAGTGTGAGAGACTTGAGGTCGCAAAATATCTAAATAAACCAATATCTTTTAGTCGTTTTCTACAAGCAATGGCGATTGTTCTGCCGGTCGTACCGACCCCAACACAGCGCGTCATGATTGAATAAACTGCAAGATGAGCTCCTCAGTTTATTGCATAATTTTGTTCAATCGTTAAAGGTGACTGCTTTAAATTGGGTGTAAATCCCTGAATACCAGTAATTTACGCATTCAGCCCAGAAGGGCACACGAGCTGCAGTTCACGCTTTATGAAAACAACTACATCCTACCGTAGCCGCCGTCGTAAGTTTGCTAAAAACTGGTCCTTCACTTCGACCTCCCCTCGTTTAACCGTTCTTGAATCCAGCCCCACCGGATGGGAAACGCCCTTGAGCAAGGAGGAACTAGAATGGTCTCATGAGAACGACGACCGCAGTGTCGGAGAAGAGTTGTTCCAGCGCGGGCTGAGGTCTTCTGAGTTCCCGTATTCGTTAAACGGAATCCTTTAACCACCAAATTTAAACCTGCGTTACCGGCAAAGCTTGGCTGTGATGAGCCAAGCTTTTTTTGTGGAGTGGCCTGTAGTGTAAAGAAAAAAACCTGACTCGAAAGAATGTTCGAGTCAGGTTTTGCTTGGGGCTAACCGAGTGATTAAACTGCCCTGCGGCTACCGAGAAACAACACCGCTACTCCACCGGCCACCATAACGGCACCGATAATTGGTGGGAGCGGAACCACTTGGGTCTCGTTGTGCTGGACCTTGATGGGCCCCAACTGGGCGTCTTGTTTTGTTTGTGTGTAGGTGAAACCTTGGTAGACGAGTGCAAGGCATCCCAAAACGATTAATACAACTGCAGCTATTTTTGTCATTCTTCACCTTTGCAGATGCGATGCCAATCTTCGGTGCTGCGCTAATACCCATTTCATGGAGGGAAAACGAGGGTTTAGCTCGGCAAAAGTTCAGCCGTCTATTTGCATTGTGCGAATTTTCTATTCAGACGCCTGCAAATTGCCAATGACTTCTTAAACCTCGGTTCTTGGTTTAAGACGTTGCAAGCTGCGGTAGCTGAGTTGCAAACTGCCCGATTTATTGGCCAAAATATGAGATCGCTGGTGCATTTGACTGGGATCGTTCTGGCGCATGAGATGGCATTACTCCTGCCCATGGGGTCACTCTAGCCATGCATAATACAAAGACCGCCTTCTCCGCTCGTCTCGGAGCCGAATTCCGTGAGAATCGAGTCCTCTACACCGTTTGGTGTCCGCCGCACCGCTCCTGTTCCGTTGTTGTTCAAGCTCCAGAGGGTACCAGGACTCTTGAAATGTCACCACGGGAGGGTGGCTACTTTCTGGCAGAAGATCCGCAAGGACGTCCGGGGGACCGCTACGCCTTCACGGTGGACTCCGACTCAAACATTCCCGATTTTGCCTCACGATTCCAGCCTAATGGCGTGTTTGAATCGTCTCTGGTCGTTGATCCTTCTACGTTTCCATGGAAATGCACAAGTTGGAAGCGCCCAAAATGGGGCGGACAGATAGTCTACGAAATTCACATCGGCACCTTTACCAGGCAGGGCACCTATTTGAGCGCTATCGAGAAACTCGATTACTTGCGAGATCTCGGCGTTAATGCAGTCGAACTTATGCCGCTGGCGGAATGGGTGGGTGAACGGAACTGGGGATACGATGGCGTTTTGTTGATGGCACCCAGCTGCAATTACGGCACGCCCGATGACTTGCGAACGCTCGTCGACGAGTGTCATATTCGTGGGATTGCAGTGATCTTAGACCAGGTTTTTAATCACCTGGGTAGCATCGGAAACGTGAGCGGTCGGTACAGTCCCTATTTCTTTCACCAGGAGCGGAACTCACCTTGGGGCTCAAATTTTGACTTAGACGGCCCGAATTCAGGCCCCGTCCGGGCGTTTCTTTTGCAGGTGCTTGAATACTGGCTGGATGAGTATCGAATGGATGGTTTCCGCATGGATGCCACTCATGCCATACACGATGAATCGACCACTCATTTGATGGCCGAAGCGGCGCAGCTGGTTCACGGCAAGGGCGGTTTTATGATCGCCGAAGATGAGCGGAACCAAGGCGATATTTTGTTGCCGGCTGCAAAGGGCGGCTGGGAGTTCGATGCGGTTTGGGCCGATGACTTCCATCACTCGATCCACACTGGAAAGCTTGGTCACGATGAAATCTATCGCGACTCCTACACCGGTGCTCCAGAGGAATTGGCGACCATCTTGCGGGGTGGCTGGCTCTATCAGGGTCAATCGTTTCCGTTCACGGGCAAAAGTCGTGGAACTCCCTATCCAGGCAAACCAGAAAACGCTGTGTTTTGCCTGGCTAATCACGACCAAACGGGAAATCGAATCGGCGGAGAGTACCTGCATCACCTCATTCGCACAGATCGTTACCGTGCTGCTTCGCTACTCTTTCTACTCATCCCTTACACGCCTCTATTGTTCATGGGGCAAGAGTGGGCGTGTAATTCCCCATTTTATTTCTTCACGGATCTGCCAGGAGAACTGGAGCAATACGTGGTTTTGTTCCTACGCTTACTGGTTAGAGACTACGTATTGCTAGGCGCAACAGGAAAAGGCCTTAAGCGAAAGAGAACAGCAAACCTTCGCGGGCTTCCTGTTCCAGAGGATTACTTCACGAAAAAGGACTTCGATGCCCTGGATAAATTTTACGGCCATACGTGGGAAAGGCTAAGCAGCACGGCAAAGACGAAATGAGCCATCGGATTTGGGAGGGCATCCGGCACGACGAATACGAGTTCACCGATTTGCCCTACGATCCGAAGGAGAAGGAATCCCAACGCATTCGGGAGCTCTTCGCCCGTTCCCAACTCAAGCAAATCCCGGAACAGGATCGGGCCGATTTCGTGCGGGCCTACGATTGCGGCGACAAGGAACAAGCCTATGAAATTCTGGATCGTGATAGCAGCGCGATCAACCTTGGCAAGTTGCCTGTGGTCGATGTATCCGCCACAGAATCGCAAACCAGGCTTCCCACGCTACCGACCAGCAAGGCCAGCAACTTCGCGGTTTCGAGCGAGCGATTCGCCGCCCGGCGGCGGAAATCAATCTGCCTTTGGTTTGCAGTGCTGAGTGGTTCGGGACGGTTCTTGAGTCCTGATTTTGTCTTTTTCTCTGTGTTGGTTTTCATGGTCTTTTTTTTAGTGCTCTGCGGTTCGGTTTCGGTCTTTCGCCCTTCACCAAAAAGACCGCGCAGCAGGGCGGCGCGTGGGAGTAGTCTTCAGAGGGCACCACGCTCAGGCCCCCTGCGGAAGCGGGCTGGTGAGGGCGAAAACCGACAACTCGGAAGCAGAGAAACGACCTGAAAACAAAGAGAGGCGCACCGCACCTCGGCTGCCTGTCTCCGACCGGAGCGGCGCGGAGTGCAATGAAGCCCCGCGTAGTCGGAGCCGAGCGCAATGGAGCGGAGCGCGGATTCCGGTTAGGAGTCAGGCTCCATTATCCGGGGGGCACGAAGCGGTCTCTCAAGCCAGACGGCGAGATGCGGGGTGCTGCTAGAGGATCGGCGGGCTGACCGGGTTTCACCGGTCAACCCTCCCACACCACCGGGCATGCGGTTTCTTCCGCAAGCGCAACGGCCATGGCTCCCCTGCCGGGAGGGCCAGTTTTCGGTCAGGTGAAAACGTAAATACGAGGCGATTTCTTTGCAGGGCAATAGCTTGGGTAGCGTATGCAAAATATCTCTTGCTAAACACGGCGTCATAAATAAATGCGCATGTTCAGCCGAAAGTATCGCAGAGTTTGCGCAGGGCATCATTGGGCTGGCTCCAGATCGCGAGTTGAGCTTCCACGGCGGTGACGACGTCGGGCAGAGTCGCGAAGTACGGGTTGTGCAGCCGTAACCGTCTCAAGAGTTTCCAGACCCGTTCGATCGGGATTGAGTTGAGGCGAATAAGGTGGCAGGAAGTCCAGGGCAAAGTGGTCTGCATTGCTCTCCCGCCAAGGCTTGTGCCGAGCCCGTGATGGAATTTGGCGTTGTCGGTGATGACCACGATGCGGCGGCCTTCCTCGCGGCTGACGGTTTCGAGTTCTTGCAGGAAACTCCAGAAGGTTTGCCCGTTGAAACTGACGTCTTCGCGCCGGGTGACCAGCTTCCCGTCCCGCAGGCGAACGGCGCCAAAGTAGCCCACGCTTTGGCGAGTCGGATGATGGCGCACGACCAGTGCTGCTCCTCGGGGGCCATCCACATCCGGCAGCGCGAACCGTGTTGCTGAAATGAACCTCATCCAAAGACGAGAGGTCAACTCCCGGATCCAGCGCCAGGACGTCGAGTTATTTTATGCGCCGCCTGGCGCTCGGGATCGGCCTTGGCCACCTCGGGTCGGGGCAGGCGGTAGCGGAAACGCAACTGGCGAAAAAGCCTCTGGCACTGCCTCACTTGCAGGTCGATTCCCCACTGCTTTTTCACGCGGGCCGAGAGCAGGCGCCCGTCCCAGAGATTGCCCTCCAGCTCCTGCGCTCGCGGACTGGACCGCAGCCATTGGCCCACTTCCTCCAACTGCTCGCCACTCAAGCGGGACTTGCGTCCGCGCCCCGACTTTTCGCTGAGCGCTTTGAGCCCCTGCTGCTCAAAACCTTTAACCCAATACTCCACGGTACGCGGCGCATCCCCGAGCAGCGCCGCCGCCTGACGACAACTCATCCCCTGGGCGACCAGCAAAACTCCGTGCAGACGATGGTCGTAGCGGGAGTCCTCGGTGCGTCGAATTTCATCCTGAAGCGCCAAAATCATCGTTTCGGCATCCGTGATCTGTCGTGCCTTCATGAAAGGCGACTCTCGCACAAGTCGCATCATGCGCAATTATTTATGACGCCATGTTTAGCGATACCGTCTAGTTCGGAAGAAACTTTTGCCTCGACAAAAGTAACTCCGGGAGGCTGCCTCGGTTCCGAGGCGGCTGAGGGGAACTGTTACTGGTACGGCGATACCGGTCAGTTCGCGAGGCATTTCGGAATGGGCATTGTTCAATTGAGAAGAAAACTGTTGAATGGTCGGAAAGACAGATTTCCAGGGAACAAAATCACGAAATATAAAGCATGAATAAATGGCGATAACGATCGAAGCCCACCTCCCCGGATCGTGCACGACGCGGATTTGGACCAAGTGGCACAGTCTTTTCCTCGTTGAACTTAATACCCGCCAAAATCTGCGCCCGTTCAGTGGTGTAAAGCGCGGCTGCCTTGGATGCGTCTCCTTCCGCGATTGCAACAGATTTTTGCCAAAGTCCTTGATCGTAAGCTCCCGACCGAAGGAAATTCGTCCGCAATTTGATCGTAAATAGTATTGTCATGAGGTGCCATCTGAGCTTGGGGAGAATGTCCGGTCTTGCGGAGGTACCAACACGGACCATCAAGGCTTAGCAAGATCGCAGTGATCCAAGCTCCGATAGCCATCCCGATTGCTTGCCCCCCTTGATAGGCATTCCCATTGGCGGCGAGAAACAGGAATGCTTACAGGGTGTCGAAACCAAGAACTTCGCCATACCCATGCCCACAGGCACTTAAACCAGAGCGCAAAACTGGAATCGAATGGACTCCTCTCGACTTGAAGTTTTTTTGCCCGCCGGGCGAGCCAGATTCGACCGATTACAAACATTATAAGCAGTACTCAACAAAAGCATCACCTCGTCGGGTTAACCTGCATGATCCAGTCGGACACGCGGCACAGTTTCCGATCCCGCCATCCTACGCTCCACTGTCAAGGGGCCAAAGTTTTGAGCCCGGTAAGGTGCTACAAGCCCGGTCACCAATACGCCGTCTAAACTTCCTGCCAGCTACTTGAACCGGATGACCATGGCGGTAGCTGTTCCCCGGTAAAGTGGAATCGAAGCGGAAGAACTGGTAGTGGTGGCATCGAGAGTTCCCGAGGTGTAACCATGGGAATAGTTGCCCTCGTAATAGCCGGAGGTTTGAGAGGAACCGTTTGAGATCGTACCCGCGTATTCGGAGCCCTGCACCAAGACCACAAGAGCATCCCCGCCCAATTCCTTGGCGCGTCGAGCCGCAAAGGCGACAACCCCGTTTCTTCGGACGGCAGCCGTTTTCGCGTCCAAATAGCCGAGGATGATGTAGGGACGGGAAGGTGGACCGTAATAGACCGGAACCGCGTATTTGGTGTCCATAAAGGTACCAGGCGCGGTTTGCCACTCTTCCTGCTGCCCGACGTAGGGCTTGAAGTCGGCAGAGGCACAACCCGAAAGCAGGAAGGCAATTGCGAAGAGAGCAGGAGCAAGGAGATTTTTGAGCACAGGGAAGGTCATAAAATGAGAGCTTTGCAGCGACCAATCCGTGCGATGCGCCGGATAAGCGAGCTGAACAACGATCAATACCACTGTCTTTAGACGGTGTCAATAAAGTGCTGGAATTGCACTGTGCTGTCGGCGTCCTGACGGCACTATCCTCTCCCGATTCCTCAAGAACATCAAGCTGCTGAGAGTCCGCCATGCCTTGACTCAAGAGAAGGTCGCCGAACTTGCTGGCATCGATTACAAATTCTCCCGGCCGTGGAAACGGGACGGCGTCCGAATGTGACACTATCGACCCTCGACCAAATTGCCGGGGTCTACGGCCTGACGGGGGATAAGCTGATTGGTGCGACCCTACCACGGACTGGCATCCCAAAAGTCAGCAGAGCCGAAATTTAGGAGATCGCCGGGCCATCCTGGTAAATTGCC
>CAVURW010000218.1:0-9066 GCA_963743595.1 uncultured Verrucomicrobiae bacterium | reverse complement strand
CGGGTAGAGGCTTTCACGATAAGCCTTGATTGCTGCCCTAACTTTCACCCGCCCAGTCGGTTCCCAGCCAGTCTTTCTTGCTTGGTTTATCGCTGTCTTCTCATCGTTGCGCTTCGCTTTTGCGATTTCAAGAATACACGTACCTAAGAGGTCCATTTCTCCTTGCTATTGATCCAAAGCCGCGAGTAGTATCCACGGTTCCGGTGCCTAAGAAGGCCTTGGACTTTGGTTTTGACCACGTTGTTTTATCGGTATCTTTGGCCATCCACTAGCGACCGTAGAACACTACCGTGAAAAATCAAGCAGTTGCGCTCGTGGCGAAATGGCAGACGCGCTAGATTCAGGTTCTAGTGTTTAACGACATGGAGGTTCGAGTCCTCTCGAGCGCACTTTCTTCTTTTCCTTGTCTGGCAAAAAGCCATTGACTCCCCCAAGCGAGCTTCTACTCTCGCAATTCTCCGGAATGACTGCTGTTAAATTTTACGCATTGGCAGTTTATCTGATGCTCGTCATCGTGTTAACAGGCAGCGTCATTTACTTCTGTGATGGGCATTTTATTTATCCAATGGACGATCCTTACATTGGATTAGCCCAAGCAGAACACATCGCACGAGGAAATTATGGAATTAATGATGGAGAGACGTCATCTCCCTGTTCTAGCGTTATTTGGCCGTTTTTAATGACTATTGGGGCTGGGACATCGTGGCATCCCCTGCTTCCTCTTCTCTTCAATATCATTTGTGGAGCAGTTACTGTGTGGTATATCGCGGAGATTATCGAGTCTTTCCCGTGGGAAGAAGATATCTATGCGCGGCGATTTCGTCAGCTAGGTGCCATTATCGCGTTAACTGTCGTTGGAAATATCGTAGGTTTAGTCTTTTTAGGAATGGAGCACTCATTACAGTTACTGCTGACTGTTATTTGTGCGAAAGGGATGTTGAAAGCATGGTCAGGCGAACCCGTTCCTCTGATCTGTCTCATCGCCGCGATTCTCGCCCCCGCAGTGCGTTACGAGCTATTTACCCTCGTTTTGGCTCTGGCGATAGCATTGTGTGGTCAAGCACGGTTTCTCGCTGGCCTGGGAATAACCGGAACGAGCATGATCATGCCTGGCTTGCTTTCGTTATTTCTCGTCAGCCACCATTTACCCCTACTTCCAAACTCTGTTCTCGCGAAAACGAGAGCTTTTGCCGGCTCTCAGTTCAGCGTCTCGAATTGGTTGCATAATAATTTAGGGAATCTTGACTTGTATGAATACAATACAGCTTGGCAAGCTGAATTAGCGCTTATTTTTATATTCTCGTGCTTAATGCTAGCTGGATCGAATCGTCCCTTTGTTTTGCTGGGATCTTTTATTTCCCTCTGCCTACATTTTCTATTTGGGAAATTCGGATGGTTTCATCGCTATGAAGTGTACTCTATCCTTTTCGCTTCAGTTGTCCTGTTTGGGGTGTGCGAGTTATACACTAAAAGAACGTTCTTATTTGCTGCTGGATTTTTGTTTCTTATTTCAGAGAGTTATATACTTGGTCTTGGTAATATTCCGCTGGCGGCTCAAAATATCTATAACCAACAGTTTCAAATGCATCGCTTTGTTTCGGAATACTATAAGAAAGATGTAGCGATAAACGATCTGGGTTGGGTGAGTTATCAGAGGCCGCCCGGCATTTACATCCTGGATCTCTATGGGCTCGCCTCCAGTGAAGCGCTCCAGGTGCCCGATCGAAATGCTGTGTGGCTCGATGCCATTACTCATAAACATCACGTCGGCTTGGCCATCATTTACCCGTCTTGGTACACCTCCATTCCAAAGGACTGGACCCGGGTTGCCGAGCTCTATTTCGACACCACGAACGTGAGCTGCGGATATGCTAACGTCTACTTTTACCGAACGCCGGATGGGAATCTGGACGAGATCCAGGCAGAACTCGCCGCGTTTGAGCAAACGCTTCCGGTTCACGCGCATCTGGTTCATTTCCAGTAACACCGCGGAGATGTTGATCGCTCAATAAATCGTGTGGCGTTGTTTCGGCACTTTCCCGACTGCTTGTATCGCCCCTTCGATCTGCTTCGGCAACAAACACTCGCCCTGAGTTCCGCCAGAGAGACGCGTGATTGATTCCTCAAAAAGGGTGCCTCCAAAATCGTCGCAACCCCAGTTAAGCGCTTCTGCCGCACCCGTCACTCCCAGTTTTACCCAGGAGGTCTGCAAATGGCGGATTCCCCCGTGATCCATATCGCCGAAATAGAGCCGAGCCAGCGAATAGAGCCGTTCTGCCTTCGCCCGAACCTCCTCAGGATTCGGTCGAATGCGATGGCCCAGCGGGTTCTCGTAGGGCACAAATTGAAGAGGCACGAACTCCGTAAATCCGCCCGTTTCTTCCTGGATGTTCCGCAGCGTGGCGAAATGATTTTCGATATGCGTCCACGTCTCGATGTGCCCGTACATGATCGTTGAAGTGGAACGAATCCCCAGTCGGTGGGCGGTGCGAACAATCTCGATCCACGCCTCCGAACCGAGTTTGCGCGAGGAAATTTCCGCCCGCACGTCGTCGTCCAGAATTTCAGCCGCGGTGCCGGGAATTGTATCGAGCCCGGCATCGCGAAGTTCACTAAGGACCTTGTGATAAGAAAACCCAGTCTTCTCCGTGAGCGAGAAGACCTCCATAGGCGAAAAAGCGTGAATGTGAATATCCGGCCGCCACGCTTTGATTTTCTGAACAAGATTAATGTAGTAGTTAAACTCCAGGTCTGGATGGATCCCGCCCTGCATGCAAACCTCGGTAATTTCCGGGCTCTCTGATAGGCGCTCTATGATCTCTTCCGGCGTGCGCGTGTACGCGTCTGCGGCGCTGCGTTTGCGCTGAAAACCACAGAACGCACAGCCCACGTTGCAGATGTTCGTGAAGTTCGCATTTCGGTTGATCACGTAAGTGACCACGTCGCCATTGAGTTGCGCATTCAGATCCAGCGCTTGCTCCTGCAACTCGGCGGTGGGTAATCGCCAAATCGAACTCACCGGTGCGGAATTGACCTCCAAAACGGTGCTCATACAGTGACGGTTTCCACGGCAGTTCGACGCGCTTCAATCGCCAGCACCATTCGCTCACTGAGCCAGCGCGAGGGATGGCGCAGAAAGCGATCGTAAATCGGTAAACGGGTCGCGAGTTTTCGACCCTGCCGCTCCACAATTTCCCGGTATCGATTCACCGTGTCCCAAGGACTGGTGGGATTGACCACATCGCGTTCCACAGAGACGCCGCCGAGATCGTCGATAAACGGCACCAGATCATTCCAGTGCGGGTTCAGATTCGGCGGGATTTGTATCGCCACTTCAGGTGCGATTTTTCGCCAGAACTGTATGAGATCAAGGTATTCTGCAAGCAAAACGCTTTGCGTCGGCGCAAGTACGGACCCGAGATTCGGAACGAAGTTTTGGATGATGATTTCTTGAAGATGACCGAACCGCTGGTGAACCTCTGCCAACAATTCCAAAGAGCGTTTTCGCGACGCATGCGTTTCGCCCAGCCCGATGAGAATGCCGCTGGTAAACGGGACGCTGGCTTTGCCTGCGGCGATCAATGTTTTCAATCGACCGCTGGGCCGTTTCTCTGGTGCCACACGACTGTTCAGGTCGTCGTCAAGCCCCTCTAACATAAGCCCCTGCGAAGCGGTGACCTCTTTCAATTGCGCCATCTGCCGCTCACTCAGGGCTCCGAGATTCGAGTGCGGTAGCAGTCCCAGATCGAGACATCGATTGGCGATCGAGACGGCGAAATCGATGAAATTCCCGAAACCCCGTTGTTCCAACTCCTGGCGAATGTGGGGCATGGAGCTGGGCATTTCACCCGAGATCAGAAGCACCTCAGACGCACTATTTTCTTGTGCGATTTGCAGAATGCGCTCGATCTCCTCGTCGCGCACAAGCCCTTGGTTATCTGAGCGAAATCCACAGTAGTGGCAACGCCATGGACAATCGTGCGTCAGCGGGATGGTGACGGATGGGGAGTAGGTGACGGGGGACATCGACGTGCGCTTCCGCACCCATTACAATAATGGCATTGAGAGGAAATGTCCATGGGCAAATGGTGAGTGAGGGCCTACAAGCGACTCTAATTGATTGAACTAGTTCTTATAAAAATCGCCACTCGACTCTTCCCATTTTCATGTCATTCGCTATCTTTGCATTTCATGTCAACGAAGCTTTCTTTGTCTTATTCCCCCGCTTCCGACGGGGTCGATCCTAACTCAGTTCCCAAACGCAAACTCCCTTCCGGTGATCAAATTCCGGTTATTGGCCTCGGCACTTTTGGTTCCGATGCGGTCACAGGTGAGCAGATCGCGCAGGCTGCGGTGAGTGCTGCTGAACTCGGTTATCGCCACTTCGATTGCGCGTCTGTTTATAGCAACGAGCACCTCTTGGGGCAATCGTTTCAAGCGATGATGGCGGGCGGCGTGAAGCGCGAGGAGCTGTGGATCACGTCTAAGCTTTGGAATGACAAGCACGCGGAGGAAGATGTGATTCCTTCCTGCAAAAAGTCGCTCGAAGATCTTCAGCTCGATTACCTCGATCTCTACCTCGTCCACTGGCCTTTTCCGAACTTTCACCCGCCAGGATGCGCGTCAGACTATCATAATCCGGACGCCAAGCCTTACATCCACGCCAGCTATATGAAGACGTGGCGGCAGCTGGAAAAGCTCGTTGAAATGGGCCTGGTCCGGAACATCGGGACTTCAAACATGACGATCCCGAAGCTCAAACTGCTTTTGAACGACGCCAAGATTAAGCCCGCTGTGAATGAAATGGAATTGCACCCGCACTTCCAACAACGCGAGCTCTTCCAATTCGTGGTCGATAGCGGCATTGTCCCGATCGGTTACAGCCCCATCGGTTCACCCGCTCGCCCGGCACGAGATCGCACAGTTGATGACACCGTAGACACGGAAGATCCGGTGATTCTTGAAATCGCCAAGCGCTTGGGTGTTCATCCTGCCGTCGTTTGTGTGAAGTGGGCCGTGAAAAATGGCCAAATTCCGATTCCTTTTTCGACAACTCGCCGTAATTATCTCGCGAACCTGCAGGGGGTTGTCGGTGAATCGCTCACGGACGAGGATATGGCCGCGATCTCTAAGATCGATAAGAACTGCCGCCTCATTAAGGGTCAGGTATTCCTCTGGAAAGAGGACCAGACTTGGGAAGCACTGTGGGATCTCAATGGCGAGATCACCCCTGCCTAACCGCTCGTTAACTTCGTAACTCCAATCCAAACTCAATTACTACTCTCTCTATGTCAACTCTCCCTTCCACGATGACCGGCGTGGTTCTACCCGGCAATAGCACCGTCGAATTACGTGAATTTCCCGTGCCGAAGCCGGGCCACGGCCAGGTGCTTATTCAAATGAAAGCGAGCTCCATCTGCGGAAGCGATATCCGCGCGATTTACCGGGCGCACCTGGGTAAAGGTCCGGAAGGCTATCAGCCGGGTACGATCGCCGGTCACGAGCCGTGCGGCCAAATCGTCGAAGTGGGGCCCGGCTGCAAAGAGTTTAAGGTGGGCGATCGCGTGATTCTGTACCACATCAGCGGTTGCGGCTGCTGCCACGATTGCAAGAAGGGCTATATGATCTCTTGCCACAATGACGTGCGCGCGGCCTACGGTTGGCAACGCAATGGCGGTCACGCTCCCTACCTGCTCGCTGAAGAAAACACCTGCGTGCATCTGCCTGAGAACCTCACCTACCTGGATGGCGCGCTAATCGCGTGCGGATTCGGTACGGCCTGGGAGTCGCTCACTCGCATGGGGGTGAATGGCCAGGATCGCCTCTTGGTGACGGGTTTGGGACCGGTTGGCTTGGCTGCCGCGATGCTGGGTAAAGCGCTCGGTGCCAAGGAAATCATCGGCGTCGATACGAGCGAGGATCGCATGGGTTTGGCGAAGAAACTGGGCTTGGTCGATCACACCGTGCTTAGCAACGCTGAAGCGCTCCCTAAGATTCATGAGCTGACTCAGGGCAACGGTTGCGAAGTGAGCGTCGATTGCTCCGGCGCAGCTCCCGCCCGCTTGCTCGCGCTCAAGGCCACCCGCCAATGGGGTCGCGTCGGTTTTGTGGGTGAAGGCGGCGATATCCACTTCGATGTCTCGCCGTTCCTCATCCACCCGCAGATCACCATTTACGGATCGTGGGTTACCAGCCTCTCACACATGGTGGAACTGGCCGAGCGTCTCTCCCGCTGGAACATCCATCCTGATGCGACCGTGACGCATCGTTACCCGATCGCTGAAGCTGCTGAGGCTTATCAGGTGGCGGACAAGGGGCAATCCGGCAAAGTCGCGATTGTATTTGAGTAGGGAACTCGAGGGAGCTAGGGCATTTTCCTTATCGCATTCCGCTCACGTTAGTAAGGACGGACGCCTTCACAATCCACCCGAGCATTCGCTGTTCGACGTCATGAAGCCTTGTAGGTCCGAAGGGACGAGGCCACGCGATGCTTTCCTGTCTTATTTTAACACTGAAGAAAGTACGAGGACCTTTCGAACGCAAGAGCATCGAGATCATGCCGATTTATCCAAAAGAAAAGTGCACCAGCGTTGTGCCACTCCCAATAAGGCTCTTTATTTGACCCAAGCTGAAACAATAGTTGCCAGTCAAAAGCTCCAGGCATCAACTCATCCGCGCGGGGATGATCATAAAAACTATCAATTCCCGAAAGGTAGGCTCCATTACTGAAAAACTGCGCCTGGCGTTGCATGCAACCTTGAATCGAGTCCGGGTGTCCTCCAATTTTGTGGCCGCTACCCGAATTCAAATCCTGTCGGAGAGAAAAATACCGATTGTACAGGTCTTCTTCCAAGTTAAGGGCCCGCAGCTCAATCGAACGAGATGCCGGAATAGTCAATTGTTGTACAAATCGGATTGGACAGTGGGGCAGCGTCAAATCCGGGAGTTTTGGCTCTGGAATTCGATTAAACAAATTCGGATTATTGGCCTGCTCGGATAATTCCCGCCGTGATTGCATAATTTCATCAATTCGCTGCTGTAACTGAGGCAAATAGGGCGGAGGCATTTCGCGAACAACCGCAACTTGCATTTGATTTGTAGGAGTAAACAGCACCCGAGAACAATCACGTTCGTCCGTGTAGCAGTCCTCCATATCCACGAAAAAATGAAGCAATCCTGCCTTGGGAAGATTCAATTGGACCGAGTACGGCAATAGATCGGCAAGATTGATTTGGGCCAAATGCGACAGTGGATGCCCATTTTTCCTGATCGGCCATGGGACACTTACAGGCATTCTAGGCTGCCCACCGATGTGGCTTAAACTACCTAAGTTCTCTGAAGTGGGCTTTTCGAGTATCAGACCAATGGATGGCTTAGCCGCCGAAAGAATGCTTGTTCGTTTGGCGGAAAGATCGTGAACATGAATGAGATTCTCTAACTTTGAGAGAAGGGCACTCAGCACGTTAGTAACCGTAGCGAGAGGGGGCCTAGTTGGAACAAAAATCGATTTGCACGGTAAGTAACGGAAACCCCGTTTTTCGTTACTTAGGTTCTTGTAAGTAACGTCGACGTTAGTTATTTTTGAGCAACTAACGAAATCGGTGTTTTTCGTTGCTTAAACCTCCCATGGAAACGAACGAACGGGTCGGCGAATTTCTAAAGTGCTCGGCGATAGCAGGCGAGCATTACCATGCCTACCTACCCAAAAAGCTACCGCCCTACCCACCGTTAGCCATGGAGGAACTGTACCTCCATCTCGATAGGGCAGGCGCGGCACTCGGTCGGCTCGACGGGATGAGCATGGTCTTACCCAACTCGTCCCTGTTCCTCTACATGTACGTCAGAAAGGAGGCTGTGCTCTCGTCTCAAATCGAGGGCACGCAGTCCAGCCTCTCCGATTTACTGCTCTATGAGACCAGTGAGGCACTGGGCGTTCCCCTCGACGACGTGACCGAAGTCTCTCGTTACGTTGCCGCGATGAATCATGGGTTAAATCGCCTCAAGGAGATTCCGCTCTCCCTGCGGCTGATCCGTGAGATTCATGAAAAGCTGATGAGCCATTCGCGAGGCGGCCATAAGAACCCGGGCGAGTTTCGTACCTCACAGAATTGGATCGGCGGCTCGCGACCGGGCAACGCGCGTTTCGTTCCCCCGCCACCAGAGCGATTGATGGAGACTCTGGATGCGCTCGAGAAATTCATTCATGACGACTCGATCCGCCTGCCTGCGCTGATTCAAGCAGCACTCGTTCATGTTCAGTTCGAAACGATTCATCCGTTTCTGGATGGAAACGGTCGGTTGGGGCGATTGCTGATCACCTTTATTCTCTGTGTGAAAGGTGTGCTCCGGGAGCCATTGCTTTACCTGAGTCTCTATCTGAAAACGAATCGCCAAGCCTATTACGACCATCTGCAGTCGGTTCGCGAAACGGGAGATTGGGAGGCGTGGATCCAGTTCTTCTTGATCGGCGTTTCAGAAACGGCCACTCAAGCCACGGAGACGGCACAGTCGATCGTTCGCTTGTTCGAAAGCGATCGCCATCGCATCTCCGATTCCAAAAAAGCAAACGCCTCTGTCTTAGCACTTCACAGCTACTTGCAGCGGCATCCGATTGCGACAACGCGGACCCTTCGCGAGTCTCTCGGGCTCTCGCTCCCGACCGTGATGCGTGCGCTCTCCAGCCTGGAGTTACTCGGCGTGATTCGAGAAACCAGTGGCAAGCCCCGACATAAAGTTTTTGTGTACCAGGCCTATCTCGATATTCTGAACGCAGGAACGGAACCGTTACCGCGTTAACGCTACAAATCACCGTTTCAATCTTGCCTCCCAATGCTATAAATGACCGTTATGCCTCCCGCAAAAAAATCGTCGTCTGCTTCCAAGAAAACGTCCGCCAAATCGACTGCTAAAAAGGGTTTCGCTGCTGAAGCCGCACCGCGCCCCTCCCTGCATCGGCACTGGTCCGGACCGCTGGTTACTGAACCCGATCGCGCGCAAAGCCGAGCGATGCTGCACGCGGTCGGATTCTCCCGGGAAGACTTCAGCAAATCGCAGGTGGGAATCGCC
>CAVURW010000217.1:0-15310 GCA_963743595.1 uncultured Verrucomicrobiae bacterium | reverse complement strand
GAGGTAAATGGGAGGTTATTGGACTAGACGAAAAGGGCATCGAAGTCAGGAAAGAGAATCAGTCTAAGTTCATTGACGTCACCAGAGCAAAAATGGCCGACTTTACCGTCTACGAACCGCGTGACCTGGCCGTTGCAACCGGTGATCGCGTTCGCCTTCAGGAAAAGATCGTTGTTTCGACGCTGAATCGGTCGTCGTACCAAACAATCAATGGACCTCGAGCCAAGGATATTTACGAGCGAGGCAGCATTCAAATTGTAGAGTCGCGACTCGATGACGGCAGCATTTTGTTCAAATCGGGCTTGGTCGTTCACCTGAACGATGGACGGCTGGGTCAAGGCTACGTTTCGACATCGATCCCTGCTCAGGGTTCTACGGTCGATTGGCTGTTTTGCTACGAAAGCGTCAAATCGCTCAAAGCTTTGGGCAATCTGGCCAGCATGTACGTCAACGTTTCACGTCACGTCAAAGGAATGGCGCTTTACACCGAATCCATCGATGCTCTGCGCCAGTGGGGTGCGCGCAAGCATAATCGCCAGCTTGCCAGTGAGGCTGTGCGACTTGCTCAGCGATCCGGCACTCTACCTAAATCCCAGGTCCGACTCGGCAATCTCGAAGCTGAGGGTCAACTCGTCCATCAATTGGCTCAGAAACCTGTCATTCCCGAATTGAGTCCAACCAGGGTGCCTGCAGCGATTCCAATTACTCCAGCTCCCCAAGTGACACCATATCAGCAGGGTAATCCGATTACCTTGCGAGAACCACCTGCCCTCGTTCCCAAAATTGTAGACGTAGTTAAGTCTCCTGCTCTGGATAAAATGGAAGCCTCTTTTCGCGATATAACTAGACAGGTTCTTGAGGAACGCCTCAAACGCCATCCTCGATTACAGAAGCCTTTCCCAGAAATCGACTTATTTTGATGAAGCGCTCACCGCTCACTTGTTTAACTTTGGGCGTTCGGTGCTCATCCAAAAACTATGTGTGTCGCGAAGCAATTTCTGTAACTGGGATAATGAAGAGGGTTTAACAAAATAAGCATTGGTACCGAGTCGATATGATTTCTCAATATCTTGCTGATGATTAGATGCGCTTAGCACCATCACGGGCACTACCGAAAAATCGTTGTGGGTCTTTCGCCATTCGAGGAGATCGAAACCATTCAGAACTGGCATGTTCAAATCAGTAAATACAAAGTCCGGAAATGGGTATTTCGTACGATCGTGAAATTCCCCCTCACCTTGAAGATAGCGCATCCCTTGCTTCCCATCTGTCGCCACCTGAATGGAGCCGAGGATGCCTTCGCGATCGAAAGCACGACGAAGCATAAAAGCGTCTCCTTCGTCGTCCTCGATTAGCAAGATAGTAAGCATGGTTCAGCTTTGGCAGGCCAGAGTTGTATCAGGGTACAATGGGAAGTTCCACCCAAAATCGGCTTCCAATTCCTTCAACTGACTCGACTCCAACTCGACCATTCATACGTTCAACCACTTTTCGAACAATAGCCAGTCCCAAGCCTGTTCCTTCTCGCTCTTTGGTCGCCCGCTGGAATAGGCCAAAGATTCGATCCTGATAAATCTGTGGAATGCCAACCCCCTCGTCTTCCACCCAAATTCGAGCAAATCTCGGCGACGACTCAACCGGTTCCGACGTAATTCGCACGTTCGCTTTTTGGCCGTTCTTTGCAAATTTTACCGCGTTACCCAGGAGATTAGAAAAGCACTGGGTCAGTGCTGCTTGATTGCCTAAAACAACTGGAAGTCGCTGATCCAACTGCACTGTTAACACTTCCTCCCTCAAATTTGGATAGGTTTGAATCAAGCCATTGATTAATTCGAAAAGATTCACGGGTTCCAAAGCTAACTCGTCGCGAGCAGCCTGGCTGTAATTTAAGGAATCGGAAATCAATAAATCCATTCGTCGCGCCGCAATCTTGATGCGTCTAATGTACTCTTTAGACAAACTTATCGCCTCCCGATTTAACTCTTCCTCCATCATATCGGCATAACCCTCCATAGCTCTTAAAGGAGCCCTTAGGTCATGCACGATCGCATAGGAAAAGTGCTCTAACTCAGCAATCGTCTCATGCAACTTGGCGGTCCGCGATTCCACGATGGATTCCAGCCTTTCAGAGTAAGCTTTTAGTTTAGACTGCGCATCGAGCAGCTCGAGCTGAGATTGTTTTTGGCCGGAGATATCGAGGATGAACGCGATCGTCTTACGATTATCAATGAGGACAAAGCCGACTAAAACCCAAATACGGGAACCATCCTTTCGAATGTACTCTTTCTCGTAGGGATCGCTAAACCCGGTCTGTTTTGCCTTTTCGATTGCTTCGAAATCTCGCACCAAGTGTTCAGGCGGCGTAATGGCGTCCCAACGAACTTCACCGGCCAGAAGTTCTTCCCGCGAGTATCCGATGATCCGCAGATACTCGTCATTAGCGTCATTAACGTTCCCGTCAAGATCGCCAAAAATATGGCCGATGATATTTGATTTAAAAAATAGGAGCAATCTGGCTTCGCTGTCCGATAGTGCCTGTTCCGTCTTCTTGCGTTCGGTCACGTCGCGGGTAGTGCCCACGATCAGCTCAACCTCACCTCGCGCGTCCAAAACAGGTTTGAAAATGTAGTCGTACACCCCAGAGATGCCGCTGGCCCCCGTAAATGGAACCTCTCCACGAATTGCCACTTTGTCTCGGACAATTTTCTTAATTTCCTGCGTATGCATATCCGCATGCCATGTCGGGTAGTCAAGTTCATAGCATGTCTTGCCAATAACCTGGTCGAGAGTTTTGGCCCATACCTTGAGCAATCGGGCATTCGCGTAGAGAAACCTCCCTTGAGTATCGAATATATATGCGAAATCATCAGTGGTAGATAGAATCGTCTCGTAGACGCGAACGAGTCGTCTCAGATCAATCTCGGGGCTCAAAAATAGCCGGGAAAGCTCTGCTTCCTCGTGGTTAGTATTCGATTTCTCTCCAGCCACAGAGGGTAATGTATCGCACACGAGGATAGGCTTGTCCAGACGCCCTCGGCGAACGGCAGAAGAGCACTTATTATATATCGAGTTGGATACCTACATGAATGATATCCCGCGGAGGCACGCGGAAATATTCCGCGGGTGAAAGCGAATTCTTAACAAGAAAACAGTAGCACGACTGCACCAGCTGTTCATATGTAGACGGGCGCTTTACGAAAACCGGTTCAGGCAAGAAAAAGACCAGACGGGACCAGTCCAACCGTAATTTTCCACAAGACTGTGTTTTCAAAACCTGGCTTACGTCTGGATGCTGCAAAAATCCGAACGATGAGGTGACTTTCCAGAAATTCTCCGTCACCTGCTCGATGTCTGTTGAATCAGCTTCGGCGACGAGCGGCACCTGCCTCTCTAATACAGTGACTAAGAGAACCTGTTCATACTTGCAGTTATCGTGGAGCCATTGATTTTTCCCAACGAGCGGCACAGAATCGTGTCGGCTCAAAAATACCGCGGTCCCTTCAAGGCGTTCCTGCCATTCGGACATTTCTCGAGTGAACACGGGAATAGGCATCGACCACTCTTCCAGGGCGCGCTGATAGCGCAAACGTCCTGTCGTCCAGATCCAGAAAGCGGCAAATATAAATCCGGCAAATGCGATGGGCACCCAAGCGCCGGAAAATAGCTTCACCAGATTTCCCGTTAAAAATGCACTGTCCACGAACAGAAAAGCACCAACTACTGAGGCGGCACCAAGAGTTGGCCAATTCCAAACTCGTCTGAGAACAAAGTAGTAGGTAATCGAGGTGATGGTCATCGTGCCAATGACGGCCAGGCCATAGGCGTTGCCTAAATTTGCCGAGCTTTTGAAGGTAACAATGACAACAACGCAGGCGATCATGAGCAAGTAATTGATCGTAGGTACGTAGATTTGCCCTTTTTCGTCCGGTGACGTGTGAACTATCTCAAAACGTGGGCAGTAACCCATGGAAATGGCCTGTTGCGTGAGGGAAAACACAGCTGAAATAAGCGCCTGAGAAGCGATTACGGTCGCAAGAGTTGCCAATAGAACCATCGGATAGAGCATGGGCTGCGGTACCAGCGAGAAATAGGGTTGTTGCCGCAATTCTGGATGCAAAATGAGAAGTGCGCCTTGACCAAAATAATTGATGAGCAAGCTGGGGAGCACGACCCAATACCATGCGAGAGTTATCGGTAACCGCCCGAAATGCCCTAGATCGGCAAAGAGCGCTTCTGCTCCTGACAAGCAGAGGACCACTCCGCCTAAGACGAGCAGCCCAGAAAATCCATGGTGAAAAAGAAAATACGCTCCGACACCAGGATTTAGTGCAGCCAGGATCTGCGGTGCCTTACAGATCCCTCGGACGCCGAGCACTGCGCACGCCAAGAACCAGAGAGCCATGACGGGCGCGAAAAAATAACTGATGCGGGCGGTGCCCCGATATTGGAAAAGGAAGAGCCCGATCAAAATGCCTACCGAAAGCGGAACAACGAGATCTTTTGCTGCTGGCGACGCAACCTGGAGCCCCTCCACTGCGGAAATGACGGAGATCGAAGGCGTAATGATTCCATCGCCGTAGAGCAGGGCCGAACCAAACAAAACCAATAGCGTTAAAATACCAGGACGACTTCGCTGCTGATCGGATTCCTTCGAATGAATCAATGCCAGCATCGCCAGGGTGCCTCCCTCGCCCTCGTGATCCGCTCTCATGACGAATGTCGCGTATTTCACGCAAACCACGAGCACGAGCGACCAGAACACCAGCGACAAGATTCCCATGACGGAGGCGGGGTCAATTTTCGACCCATCCAAGTTTTGAAAGCACTGGGTAAGCGCGTAGAGCGGGCTGGTGCCAATATCCCCGAAAACCACACCTAACGTTCCGAAGGCAAGTGCGGCATTTTTTTTCATGTTTAGTCGCTTGAAATGCGGTCTGTGTCGGCTGCATGCACCGTGCCGTTCTGTGGATTCGCTTGTTGCTAGGCAGTCGACGAATCAGCAGTCTTCATCCGCCGCATCTTGCAATTACACTGCCCAAACTTTCAGAGGCATCCCGTAATTTGCACGATGAGTTCCTCGTTTAGTGTCCATTTTCCAGGCTCAGTCGTGGTGGTACTCCTTTTGCTAAGTGAAATACTCGTATGCACTTTATGAAATCACGAAGTTCAGAGTCGGAACCCTCCCTTCAAGAGACGACCGCACCGGTTAGTGTAATTGGCCGACTCCTTCGAGTCGCTTTAGTCGTCGCATTGATCATTGTAGCCGCTCTCTCTTCTTATGAGATCATCAGCCATGCTCAGGCCTCTTCGAGTGCGATTGAGGACATTCTCAAGACGTATAATTTGAAGAACGAAGGCGAAAAGGCAGTCGACCAATATGCTAAGAAACATCCGTTGCTCGGCTTTTTTCTCTCCTCACCGATCAAACATCAATTGGAGCTTTCGTCTAAGGAAGAGTCAGAATCCGAGCTAGGAAGAGGTCTGGCAAAATCGTTCAAAACCGTTCGAGACGAAGCCTGTGTAACGGCGTGGTGGGCCTGTTTTCTCATCAATTTCAGTCTCTTCGCGGTAGCTCTTGGAGTCGCTTTGGATCGCAGCTTTAAGAGTCGACTTGTGATTCTCTTGCTAACTTTGGCGTCGCTGAGTTGCTTCATTATCGGTGTCTTGGCTCCCGTAATGGTAATCTGGACCGCCCCGGCGATTCCGATGGAAACGGGCACTTTCAGCTATGTGGTTCAATACGAAATTCGGGGAATTGCCGCCATTATTTACGAACTCTTTACTTCAGGCCACTGGGCAATTGGGGGCTTTCTCCTCCTTTTCAGTATTATTACGCCTCTAACGAAGGCTAGTCTTACTATCTTTGCCACCGTCTCCTATTCGGATTCGCGGAATTACAAAATCGGGCAGTTTCTTCACACGATTGGAAAGTGGTCGATGGCAGATGTATTTGTCGCCGGAATTCTGCTCTCGCTGTTCGCACTAAAATTTCAGGAAGCAACAAAATCGATTGCCTGTATTGGCCTCTATTATTTCATCGGCTACTGTGTGGTAAGCATGATCACCACGGAACTTTTGGTCAGGTCTCGACTTGTCGCAAAGCCGGAAGGAAATCATCCAGATGGGCGCGTCGGTATTGGCGTCATCATCGGCCTCTTCCTAATTCTCTTCGGATTCGCCGCAGGCTCTTCGTTTTACACCTACGAGGAATACACGATTCCAACTCACGAAAGGGTCCAGGCACCGAGCTCGCCTCTGGAACTCAACAGCGCAAACCTGGCTCTCCCAGCCCATAAAATCCCCACAAAAAACTAATATGAATCAGTCCGCTTCCAAACACCTCAAATCTCGTCAAATTGCGATCTCACAACGTAACGTAGAGACGATCGCACGAATTCAACGCGAAGCCGAGTCCAGGCGAACGTTTGGTGAACGAATAGCCGATAACTTTGCACAAGCCATTGGAAGTTGGACATTCATCATCACGCAATCCATCCTGTTAATCGCTTGGGTGGTGGTAAATGTCGTCCAACTCATTAAGCCTTGGGACCCTTACCCGTTTATCTTATTGAATCTTGCTCTTTCATTTCAGGCAGCCTATGCAAGCCCCATTATCATGATGAGCCAAAATCGGCAGAGTAAGTTAGCCGATCAACGAAATCAACTCGCTCTTCAACTCGACCTCCTCGATGAGCAAGAGGGTACCGAAACCGTTCTACTCCTCCGAAAAATATGTACTCACCTAGGTATTCCCCACGAGGGTGGTGATACAGATGGCCTTGCGGAGGCTACAGATCCGAACGTCATCTTTGAGCAAATTAAACAGTCGATGAAGCCATAGAGCGCTGCGCACGACGTACGGAAGATTCTGGTCTAAATGGGTTCGGCCATCGCTTCACCGATGGCAGGGACTACAACCGTCTGTTCGTAGGCCACTCTTCCGATGTCATCGATAACGGCAACTGTCGAGACCACCAGTTTTGAATCACCTTCAGAATGCCTCTGCCGATCTTCGACTGTGAAAAGAACTGATACTTCCAGGTGATCGCCGCAGATTTTTACCGTCTCATTTTCGAACTCCATTTCGATCACTTCCGGCTCCTGAACTGCCGATGTGCTCAATTCAAATTCCACCGTTTCCGATTGCAGGACATCCTCTCTGGAATCCCAAATCATGTCATCTAGCGTGACCATTTTTTCGCGGTGCCCAAGATCTTCGAAGTTTTTGATTGAGAAATTCATAGTTGTTTTTGGATTGAAAGCGTTTAGCAAACCCGGTGCCAGACGACTCAACAAATACAAGTGCCTGATGATCAGCGAGATACACTTTAAGCGGCGTAAAAAGTGCATGCAAATTGCACGCATCCGCCATTACGCCTTTCTACCGCTCTGCAAATTGCATTATCTGGCGCGACTTGTCTTGGGTACGAAAGCTGCAACCGTCTCCACATGAAAATCAAAGTTAACGACGAGGAATTCCACGTGCATGCTCTGGTTGCAGCCGATCTCGCCGCAGTTCAAGTTAAGACGCAAGGTCGACTCAAGGCAGGCGAAAAGGTCGATATTTGGATCAACGAAATCCATGCATTTAATTCAGAGGTCCCGAGCCCCCGCTCGACAGTCGAAATCGCTCGAATGGGGCCTGAAGAATTTGCCGATTGGATCAAGGAAGCCTTCGCATTCTGGTCTTCGGTGTAGTGGCGAGAAACTCCTCGTAAATCGCAAGAGAGCGTTTGCAAAATGCAAAGAGAATCACGCTTCGAGAGAGCGTCTACAAACGCCTTTTGCAGCTAAGAAGTTTGCGTAGAAAGCTGGCACTCGCCCTGCAAGGGGCATTGCCATCCGATGCACGGAGCGTCGGTTCAAACTAACCATAGAAAGACGAATGAAACACGAAATTACCCTTACGGCGCTACGTACCTCGGCAATTTGCCTCGGGTTCCTTTTAGTCACCAGCTTCGCCACAGCGGCACCCGATCCCAAGGCGATGGATATGAAGGATATCGGAAATCCCTCAACTCCCTGCTCCTCATCCAAGGATTGGACATTGGAAATCGGGTCAGGAACCACATTCTCGAACGTCCGGAATTCTGACGATGTCGGTTACACGATAGTGCCGGCATTTCTCACCGCCAGCTTGAAACTCGATGAGGTTTCCAACGACAGGATTTTCGATGGAATCTTTCGGGGGAATACTGAATTTTTCTTTAGCCTCGAAGGCGCCGCCATTACCGATGGCCCCGAAAGCCGGTATACCGAAATCATGGTTGGACCACGCTACAATTTCGTTCAACCCAATTGGCGGATTATCCCGTACATTGAAGGTGGCGTCGGCCTTCTCTTTGCCGATTCAAATCCCGGAGTACGAGGCCTTGGTCAGGACTTCAATTTCACCTTCGAAACGGCGGTAGGATTCAAGTACAAGATCAACGACACTTGGTTTGTCCGTTTGGGGGCCGAATATCACCACATCTCAAACGCCGGCCTTTCTGAGCCTGCGCATCCTAATAACGCTATCGACGCATTCGGACCAAAGCTTTCCGTTGGCTTCGCGTTCTAAAGATCAACTTCTGCCTCTACGTTTCGCCGCCTAAGTTTCAACAACATTTCAAATGAAAACAGACTACGACGTCATTATTATCGGAAGCGGTGCAGGCGGCGGTACGCTGGCCCGCCATCTGGCCCCCAGCGGCAAAAGCATTCTTATCTTGGAGAGAGGCGGTTGGCTCAAGCGTGAGCCGGAGAACTGGGATGCTGAAGAGGTGTTTCAAAAGAATCGATACGTGGCTCACGATCCCTGGAGTGATCCGAATGGCAAGCACTTCCAGCCGGGGGCATTTTATCACGTAGGTGGGGCGACTAAGATGTATGGAGCGGCGCTGTTTCGCCTTCGAGAAAAGGACTTCCAGGGGTTTCATCATTACGACGGCTACTCACCCGCTTGGCCAATCAGCTATACGGACATGGAGCCATACTATACCCAAGCCGAGCAGATGTACCAAGTGCACGGCATTCGCGGGGAGGATCCTACAGAACCATTCGCCAGCGCTCCCTACCCCCATCCCCCGGTTTCACACGAGCCGCGCATCCAAAAGCTGGCGGACGATCTGGCGCATGCTGGGTTTCATCCGTTTCACACGCCTTGCGGGATCATGCTCAATGAATCGAACATGCCGTATAGCACGTGCGTTCGCTGCAAAGCCTGTGATGGTTTTCCGTGCGTGGTTCATGCGAAATCCGATGCTGAAGTGTTGGGTGTGCGTCCAGCTCTAGGGCACCCAAACGTAACTCTACTAATTCATGCTCAGGTGGTGAAACTGAATACCAATGAGCCGGGAAATTCTGTAACGGAAGTGATCGTGGAGCGAGAGGGAAATCGAGAAAAATACACCGCGGGAATTGTTGTAGTGGCGTGCGGTGCCGCAAATTCGGCCAAGCTGCTTCTGCTCTCGGCAAATGACAAACATCCAAGAGGCTTAGCGAACAGTTCTGACCAAGTGGGCCGCAATTATATGTTCCATACCAGCCAGGCTGTCCTGGCCATTTCCTTGGAACCGAATCCTACGCAGTATCAAAAGACGCTGGGGATCAATGACTTCTATGTCGGCATGGAAGATTTCAATTTTCCAGTTGGCAGCATTCAGATGGTCGGGAAATCGCAGGCGGCCATGTTTCGCGGAGAAAAGCCTTTGGAGACGATGCTCGCGCCAAATTGGGTGCTAGATAAGATCGCAGAACACTCCGTTGATTTTTGGTTAATGACGGAAGATTTGCCTAAGCCGGACAACCGTATCACGGTCACCAAGGAAGGAAGCATCTGCTTGAGTTACCAGGCAACCAACCAGGTGCCGAGCAATAAGCTGTACGATAAATTGAAGTCGATGCTCAGTGATCTGGGAATGTATCAGCACCTCATTCCCCGTCAGATTTACATGAAGAATGACATCGGAGTCGCCGGAGTTGCCCATCAATCGGGTACTTGCGTTTTCGGGCGTGATCCAAAGACGTCTGTACTGGACACAAACTGCAAAGCCCATGAGCTCGATAATCTCTACGTCGTCGACACGAGCTTCTTCCCAAGTATTGGCGCCGTGAACCCAGCGCTCACGGCCATGGCCAATGCGCTTCGCGTGGGCGACCATCTCCTGCAACGGCTAAAGTAACGGGTTAGACCGGCAAGAACGTCACATGAAAATGACCCGTTGTCGGGTCGAAGACGGACTTGGTAATTTTAAATTTTCCTTCCAGCTTTACGTTGCTCTCACCAATCGTGAAAATGTCGTCACGTGCTGGACTCACATCGGCTCCCTGCGCTAGAAAAGCCTCATAATAGCTGCCCTCAAATCCGGGTGAGATCACATCTTTCAAAATTACATTTGGTAGGAAGTTGGACATAGTTTTTAAGTGGCAGGAAGTGTGCCGAGGGCTGATCTCAAAAGCCAGAGAAGATCTTAACCTGGGAAAAACACCGTTCGCATTCATGGGTAAATCACGGTGCTCTCGAAACAGAGGCTCCGCAATACTTTGAGTGGATAGCAGTTTGCAAGTTTTTCAGCGAGTGACTCGCAATAGCGTAGACCGTTTTAGAGGCGCTTGCTGGGGAGTTCATCCGAAATTTGCTGGCATGCGCTTTGCAGCCGCTATCGGCATGGAATTTATTATTACTGCGCTCGTTATCGGGCTCGTCCTTTCCGCCTTGGAGCTTTAAGCAAGAGATGAGATACCTCGCTCTCGCCTGTGATTTCGATGGAACCGTAGCTCATGACGGGCAGGTCGATCCTGAAACGATCACGGCTTTACGTCGGCTGAAAGACACTGGCCGCAAGCTTCTGTTAGTTACTGGGCGTGAGCTACCCGAGCTGCGTCAGTTGTTTCCTGAGCTCGATTTGTTTACCATCGTTGTAGCCGAGAACGGAGGTGTCCTGTGGGATTGTAAATCAAACCAGGTGGAACTGCTGGCTACCCGACCACCGGCGTGTCTCATTGAGGAATTGAGGAAACGAAACGTCGATCCCCTTTCACAAGGTGAGGTCATCCTATCCACTTGGAGGCCGCACGAGACCACGGTATTTGAGACAATTCGCGACCTCGGTTTAGAGATGCAGGTGATTTTAAATAAGGGTGCCGTCATGATTCTGCCATCCGGAATCAACAAAGGATCGGGCTTGGCCAATGCGCTCAAAAAGCTCGCGATTTCGGCCCACAATGTAGTCGGAGTAGGAGATGCAGAGAACGATTTCTCGTTGCTGGGAGCATGCGAGTTCGGAGCGGCCGTGGAAAACGCTTTGGCCAATCTCAAAGAAGCAGCCGATTTAACCCTCTCTCAAGCGCATGGACGCGGTGTCGTCGAACTGATCGAGCATATTTGTAGAAACGAACTGTCAGACGTTCCCGTGAGGAAGCAGCGATTCGGTTTGGACATCGGAAAATGCGCCGATGAAACGCTGTTTCGAATTCCCGCCTATGGGCTCAATGTTCTGATTACGGGAACGTCAGGAGGCGGAAAATCGACCCTGGCGACGACATTTATCGAGAAGCTCAGAGCAGCAAAATACCAATACTGCATCGTCGATCCCGAAGGCGATTACGCGGAGATGGAAAATACGACAATCCTGGGTAGCGTTGATCGACAGGCGGAAGCTGAGGAAGTGATGACCGTACTCCGGCAACCCGAACAGAATTGCGTGGTCAGTCTTATCGGAATCAAGCTCGAGGACCGAGCACGATACTTTGAAGGGCTGTTCAAAGAAATACTCGCCCTTCGCTCCGAATTCGGCAGACCACACTGGATCGTCGTGGACGAGACCCACCACATTTTTCCGACCATTCGAGAAACGACACTTTCCTTAACCGCACCAAAGTCGAAAAACATTCTCTTCATCACGGTCTTGCCCGAACACTGCAGTCGTGAAGTCCTTGTAAACATCGATCTTGTCCTGATTATTGGGCACGATTCCCTCTCTACGTTAAAGAATTTTTCTCAGGTTATCGGAGAGGCCCCGCCACAGATCGAGCACGCCAGACCATTAAAACAAGGCGAAGTTCTCGCCTGGTGGAGGAACTCGAGCGAGAAACCCTCTATTTTCCAAAGTTTTCTGCCGTCCATTCCTAAAAAGCGACATATCCGGAAATATACAAAAGGCGATCTGGGAGAGCAGTGCTTCATTTTTAGGGGACCTCGCGAGCTCTTGAGTTTGCGTGCAAGAAATCTCTTCGACTTTCTCCATATTGGCGATGGCGTGGATGATCAAACCTGGGACTACCACCTGTCGCGCGGCGATTACGAGAAGTGGTTTCGAGACACGATCGGTGACACCGACTTAGCCGATGCGACGGCAAGCATCTCCAGGCAGACCACTGCGGATAAATCACGGCAAGAGATCCGCACGGAAATTGAGAAACGTTATACAGCGCCGGCTTAATGAGCATCGGCAAAACGACTGTGCAAATCACCGATGGAAATGTGTCCTCTTAATGTCTTTTGCAACCGTTTCATCCGGACCTCTCACCGACAGCCCCATGGCACATAACCTGCAAATGGAGCCATCATGAAACACTACCTACATCCCCTCATTTTAATCGTCGGAATTAACAGCATGGCGTTCTCATCAACGCTTGCTGACACCGTTTCAGAAGCAGACAAGGCATTTGTATTAAAAGCCGCCCAAGGCGGAATGACGGAGGTACAACTCGGTCAAATCGCATCGGAAAAGGCGACCTCGCCAGACGTGAAGAATTTCGGTGCTCAGATGGTAACCGATCACAGCAAAGCGAACGCAGAACTTAAATCACTCGCTACTACAAAAGGCATCACGTTACCCACTGCATTGGATTCAAAACACCAAGCGATGGTGGATAAGCTTCAAGCCACGACTGGTGCCGATTTTGATCGCGCTTACGTAGCTGCGATGATCAAGGCTCATCAGAAGGACGATACTCTTTTTTCAACCGAAGCGAGCCAGGGACAGGATTCCGATATCAAGGCATTTGCATCTAAAACCGATCAGGTCGTTAAATCGCACCTTTCGATGATTCAAGGAATCAAGTCGAATATGTCGGCCTCCAAATAGGCTCGCCTTTCGGTAACGGGCCCGGAGCGAGAGATCGGTCGCTCCGGGCCAGGGACGGGAATAGATTTTTCAGGCAGAACGATGGAACGCCCAATGATTCGTGACCTTTTTTTGACTGCGTTGGGCGTCTTGGCTCTGGTGGCTGCGGCGGTTTTCATATGGTACACAGCGCAAGCTTTTCTGCTTTTCTTTGCAGCTGCTCTGTTCACTGTCTTCTTCTCCGGTTTTGCTGGGTGTCTCCGGCGAGTTACGGGCATGAGTAATGAAGCGAGCCTCAGCTTTGTTCTCATTTTCATGTTTGTGTTAATTGCTATCGCCCTACTTTTTGTAGGTCCCGCCGTCGCGCAGCAGTCGAGCCTCCTTGGAAGTGCGCTTCCTCGTGCTTCCAAAGAAGTGCTGGAGGACATTAGACGCTCGCCCCTGGGATCATCGGCTGTGGATGGCTTGAAACAAGCACTTGAAGCCTCGAGCACCACAAACCTGCAGAGCGTCATTAATTTCGCCGGTCTCACGATTCGAGGAATGAGCGGCCTCTTCTTCGCGGTCGCGATCGCCGTCTTTATCGCCTTCCAGCCGGAACTCTACCGAAACGGAATTCTCAGTCTCTTTCCCCCGTCCAATCGGAACAGAGCAGCCCAGGTTTTAGATGAGTTGGACTTCACCTTGTGGTGGTGGTTAATCGGACAGTTCTGCACGATGGCTACGGTCGGTATACTCGTTGGTGCGGGCTTAACGGCACTGGGCGTACCACTCTCGGGAACGCTCGGTTTAATCGCAGGCCTTCTGGCTTTCATCCCCAGTTTAGGCCCTCTCATCTCCGTTATACCCGCAATGATTTTGGGCTTTTCGATGAGCCCCGCAACCGGATTATGGGTCGCCCTACTTTATGCGTCGGTTCAGCTGCTGGAGGCGAATCTCATAAGTCCTCTCGTTCAGCTACGCGCCATTTCTCTTCCTCCAGCGTGCGTTCTCGGTGCCGAACTGATCATGGGTATATTATTCGGAGGATTTGGCCTCGCTGTTGCGGCTCCGTTTGCGGCGACATGCCTTGTGCTCGTGAACATGCTCTACGTCCAAGACGTTTTAGGTGAAGCCGGCTCGGTTCCCAGCGAATGCCGTTCGCGATCGTGCCAGCAAAAACTGGAAACTGGAAAACTGCCATGCGTGACATGAAGCCCCGACAACGGCTGCTGACGCGGACCTTCACGAGTATCGCCAAGCGCCGCTGGCGATTCTATGGCGTCATTGTGTCCACTCTTTTTATCGTCACCTTGCTGGTACTCGCTGCAGCTTACACGTACGGTCCGGTTTTTCTCGCGATCTACGTTGATTCTGAACAAGGCCGACAAGCGGCATCCCGTGCTCTTGGTAACGCTGTAAAAGTCGACGGGCAGTTTTCGCCTCTTCATTATTCCCGCTGGAACATTGATACCGATTCATTTCAAAGCGTTGGATGGCCCGGTGAGGCTTTAGCCGGCCTCAACTGCCAAAAGATTCACGTCGAGTTAGATCCCGCGGCGGTTCTACATCACGCTTGGCGAATTAAGTCCGTTTCAATGGAGCGTGCGCAGATTCAATTGCGGCCGCCTGACGATGCATTAAAGCGCCCCCCAATTCCCAAAAAAACACGGCCTTGGTACCTGTTCTTTTTGCCAGATCACGTCGAGTGCGGGCCCATCGTCTCTGAGCATTCCGAGGTTACCTATACCTATGGGAACCAACTCGCGACTATTCACGACGCGCACGTTCAAGCTGACCTGATCGGCAAAGACTTTAAGTACACGGCCACCTCCGGAGTGTTGAATGCCCCATTTCTCCCTCCACTCCAAATTAATCGACTGGAGATGTTAGTCACCCACCCGTTCATTCGAATCTATTCCGCAGAACTTTCTGGTTTACCTATCGGCGATCCGGCGCATGTCTCGCTAAGCGGAACAATCGGCATGCGTCAAAACAAGGCGATCGATGCAACGGTTCATGTGACTCAGATACCGCTTGATCAAGTTCTTCCAGAAAGTCTGCGCCCGCTGCTCCAGGGCCGCGCCACGGGAGACTTGCTTTGGAAATGCGATATCAACGGAAAGATGATCGATAGTAAAGGGGACCTCAAAATTGACGGCTTGCGAGTCCAACACCTCTCCCTTTTCAAACCGCTCAGCGCACTTGGCGGAAATGCCGATCTGGACGATCTTCCCTTCGATCACGCGACCTGCCATTTCCATCTGCAAGGTGACGTCATC
>CAVURW010000216.1:0-7296 GCA_963743595.1 uncultured Verrucomicrobiae bacterium | reverse complement strand
GCGCATCATGCGGATGATCAGGTGGAAACGTTTCTGCTTCAGCTTTTTCGAGGCGCCGGAGCACCCACAGGTATGCGTCGGGTCAGTCGAAGACGTGATCTCCAGCTCACGCTCCATCGTCCGTGGCTGCATGTTTGGAAGAACACGATTCATGCCTATGCCAGCGCGCATCAGCTTCCGTTCATGACCGATCCGTCCAACGAAAATCTGGCCTACACGCGCAATCGACTTCGTCACGTCGCGATTCCCCAACTCGTCCAGTTGTTCGGGCCACAGACGAAGAAACACCTGCTTCACACCGCGCATGTTCTGCAAGGGGAGCGGTCATTTATTGATTCGCGATGCTCGATGGCGTCCCAACCGGAGCTCTCGGTGCGGGCGTTGCGTGCCTTGCCGTTGGCCGTTCAGCGGCGAACGATGCTGTTGTGGCTCCGTTCACATTCAGTAGCGGACATCTCGTTTTCTGTGGTAGAATCTGCGGTTAAACTCTTGTATCACGACGCCCCTGCCCGTGTGAATCTCACGCAAGATCGGTGGATCCGACGGCGACAAGGCACGATTTTTATTCAACCTTCCCCATGACAGATTTTGTCCAACGACAACCGATTGACGCGGGCCTTCACCCCGCAGCCGCTTTTTCAATGAAACCCAGGCGTGCCTCGCTTCGCTCTTTCACCTGGGCTAAGGTAATTCCGGCCCTTTTGGGCCTAAAGACGGGAATTGCGAAGCTTGCCCGCAAGAACAGTCCACTGCGTGACGGTGGTTCGATGGTTCGACTCGCTTTGTTGGCTCTTGTTCTTTCGCTGGCAGGTTGCAGTTCGCCGACGACAACGTCTGCGCCTCCTGTAACGGATCCCGCCGATCCCCGGTACATCATGGCGGAGGGCGATGGAATCGAGGTGACGCGGGGGCAGGTCGATCAAGAAGTCGCGATGTTTCTCAAGGAAAACAACCATACGTTGGCCGATATTCCGGAGGGCAAAGTGCCTTCGCTCCTGACGACGATTCTCGATAACCTCATTCTGAATCAGCTCTTTCTCAAGCGCGCGGAGGCATTGAAAATCCAGGGGCTCGAGGCACAGGAGAATCTCGAGTTCGATGCGTTTTCCTCGCGATTTGCCAATCGTAACGCCATGGATGATAACTTGACGGCACTCGGTCTCTCCGAGGCGTGGATCAAGCAGCGCATCCATGAAAAAATCATTCGAATCCGCGTTCTGGAGAAAGAGGGTTACGACAACACGCCACCGACTCAAGATGAGATGCTGCGGGTCTATAAAAGCACCATCTCTCACTACCAAAATGCTCTGGAAATCCGGGTGAGCCGTATCCTCATTCACGCCGATAGTTCAATGACGGACAAGGAGCTGGCCTACAAGAAGAAGCTCATCGAGGAAGCGGCTGCCCAGATCAAGCATGGGGAAGATTTTGCGCATGCCGCTGCCGAATTTTCTGAAGACGTGGGTTCACGGGCAACTGGCGGCGATCTCGGTTACTTAACGCAAGGCCAAAGTGAAGCTGGGTTTGACGATGTGGCCTTCCGCATGAAGGTGGGTGAAACGAGCCCCATTTTTCAAACACCTCTCGGTTACCAAATCATTCGTGTAACCGATATTCACCCCGCTGGCATACTGAGTTTCAGCGAGGTGCAATCGAGCATCTCCGACGCTATTTTGAAAGGCCGCCATCGCGCTGATGAAGAGGCCTACAACCGTAAGCTCTTGGCCGATGCGAACATCACCTACCACTTTAAGCGGGTCGAAATCAACGAATCCGATGAAGCGGCACGCTAACCGCTTGACTACAATTTAAATTTTTTGTCTTGAAGGACAAAGTCGACTTATACTTGTAATACCGCTCAATATACCTTACGCAATTCTTGAAATCTGTGGCATGGTGCAGAGGAAGCCACTTAAACTACGCTAATAGAAGGACACGAAATTATGGACGACTTTCCCGCAAGCCCGAGCCCAAGTGAGGTCAAGGTCCCGCCGACGACGACGGCGGCAACGCTTCACGCCCATGATCATGACCACGACCACGATGAACATCAGATGGGGTTTTGGCAGAAGTATATCTTCTCGAGTGACCATAAAGTCATCGGCATCCAGTATTTGCTCTGCGGGTTAACGTTCCTCTTCGTCGGATTCCTCTTTGTTTTGATGATGCGCTGGCAGCTCGCTTATCCGGGTGAAGCCCTGACTGCGGATAATCTTTACCACCACATCTCCTACAAGATGTCCTTGGTAGAGTACCAGTTCAACCCCTTTGCCACCCAGCACCCCACTCTTACGCCTGCCACCAAACCGGCTGCTTACGATCCGCAGAATCCTTACCCTATTGAGTTCTTTCATAACGGCTCCTGGATCTGGATCAACCCCACCTCATGGCTCGAGCTGTTCTTCGGCCACGCGCAAATGCCTGATGGTGTGATGACCGGCGACTTCTACAACTCGCTTGGAGCCATGCACGGCACCATCATGGTGTTCTTGGGCATCGTTCCCGTCGGCTTCGCTGCGTTCGGAAATTACGTGATGCCGCTCCAGATTGGCGCGCCAGATATGACTTTCCCCCGGCTGAACATGGCCAGCTTCTGGCTGTTCTTTTTAAGCGGCATCATCATGTTCGGGAGTTTCTTTGCACCAGGCGGCGCGGCGAAATCGGGTTGGACCTCGTACTCCCCACTTTCGGAAATCGCCGACCAAACCCATCTCCATTTGGAGCCGTATATTGGCGATACCGGGAACATCCTGCTCAGCCGGTTCCTCTCGGGTCAATCACTTTGGCTCTTCGGGATGGTCTTCAATATCACCGCGTCTCTTCTCGGTAGTATCAATTTCATCGCCACGATCATCCAACTGCGCACCAAGGGCATGACCTGGATGCGCCTGCCTTTCTTTGTGTGGACGCAGTTGATGACGGCGTTTCTCCTCCTCCTGGCCTTCCCGCCGCTCGAGGCCGCTGGCGTCATGCAGTTGATGGATCGCATGAGCGGATCGTGTCTGTTCCTTTCTTCGGGCATGGTCGTGAATGGATCGCCCATGCACCAGTACAGCGGTGGTGGAACGCCTCTTTTGTGGCAGCATCTCTTCTGGTTCTTGGGTCACCCAGAGGTTTACGTTCTCATTCTCCCTGGATTCGGAATCATTACAGAGATCATTGCGGTCAATTCGCGTAAGCCGATTTGGGGCTATGAACAAATGGTTTATGGGCTCTTCACGCTCGGCTTCCTCTCGATGATCGTGTGGGCGCATCACATGTACCTCACGGGTATGGGCACAGCAGTTAGCGCATTCTTCCAGCTAACGACGATCATCATCTCAGTGCCGACGATCTTGATTATCAGCTCGATTCTCATCTCCCTATGGGGCGGGTCGATTCGATTCACCACACCCATGCTCTGGGCGTCGGCTGCATTGCCGCTCTTTGGAATCGGCGGTCTTACGGGAATCCCTCTCGCGTTCAGCGCTCCAGATACGTACTTGCACGATACCTACTACATCATCGCTCACTTCCACTATGTGATTGCACCTGGAACGATGTTCATGCTCTTTGCGGGTATCGCCCACTGGTACCCGAAGGTGACGGGTCGCTTGATGGATGAAATGCTGGGAAAGATCCACTTCTGGCCCACCATGATCCTCATGAATTGCGTATTCTTCCCGATGTTCCTGCAGGGGATGGCGGGCATGCACCGTCGTATGTACGATGGCGGCGGAACGTACGACCTCAATTCCCCCGTCCTCCAATGGAACGAGTTCATCACGTTCTCGGCCGGTCTGCTGGGGATTGTTCAATTGCCGTTCATCTTTAACTTCTTCTGGAGCATTAAGTACGGAAAGCGTGTAGGCGATAATCCTTGGGAAGCGACCACCGTCGAATGGACCGCGCCGACACCCCCGCCGCACGGTAATTTCAAGAAGTTCCCCACGGTTTATCGTGGCCCTTATGAATACAGCGTCCCCGGCGATGATAAAGATTACACGCCTCAGACTCAGCCCCCTAAGGAAAAGAAGCGCCCAGACTCGACGGACGAGCCTGAATCTGGTGGAGTTCAGCCGAAACATTAATAGCCGCTCATTTCATGGAAATCCCCTACAATATCGCCACCCGTCCTGACACGGGCATGTACAACTCGAAGCTGGGTATCTGGCTGTTCTTGGCTTCTGAGGTCATGCTCTTTGGCGGCTTGTTTACGGCTTACATCATTCTCCGTACGGGAGCTGAACCAGGTACATGGCCAGTTCATCTTCTGAACGTACCGATCGGTCTGCTGAATACGTTCCTGCTTGTGGTCTCGAGTATTTCCATGGTGTGTGCGTGGATGGTGCTGAAGACCCGGAATTTCCGTTTCTGGTACCGATTCTGGCTCGGGCTCACGATTCTCTTAGGAGCTGCGTTTCTCGGGGTTAAATCGACTGAGTACTACGACAAAGCGATGCACTACTCGCTTTGGGTGAAGGACGGGGCGTATCAGAACTACCAAAAGGAGGTGGAAGCTGATCATCTGTTCGTAGGTGACATTCAGATGCAGCTCCAACACATCCACGAGTTACGTGGCCACTATCACGGCGAGACAGCCACCACGATTACCGTAGTTCCAGACAAGGAATTCGTTCCGTTCGCGGACAAGATGATGAGCAAAGAAGCTCCAGCGGTGGATGAAGAGAAGGAGATGGTCATTCAAAAGTGCGACCTCTACCGCTACAGCAATTTCTTGCCCGCTTGCAATACGTTCTGCGCCATCTACTTCACGATCACCGGTCTTCATGCACTGCACATCGTGGGTGGAATTGTGGTGATGCTCTATTTCTGGGGACCCGGTGCATCGCTCTATCGGCGTAACCCGGAGCACTTGGCCAACCGGATTGAGGTCTTCGGCATTTTCTGGCACTTTGTCGATCTCGTCTGGATTTCCGCCTTCCCCATCCTTTACCTGTTCTAACCATGAGCTCTGATCACTCCCACTCCGCGCACGATGATGAGGTCGATTCACATGCAGAACCGGCCCATGAAGATATGGAACATGTGCGGCAACATGTGTGGGAGCATTTCTGGGAGAACGTCTATTTCTTCTCGGGATTCTTCGCGCTGACGCTCGTTGCAGTAACCTTTTCCGGCTGGATGATGGCGTTCACACCGGACGGTAATTTCCGGGTAACGATGATCCTACTGGCGGTCCGCTCTTCCTTGATTCTCTACTTCTTTGCGACGATGTTGCAGAAGTACACGCTAGCCTATCGAACGATCTTTTTTGCGGTCTTCTTCCTGTTCTGCATGGTCTTTCTCTGCCTGTTTGCGTACCACGACGTTCTGGGAACCTTTAAACTGTAACCTTATGTCCATTAAGCACTTTCACCAAGTTATCATCCTCGCCGCATTCATCATCTGCGTTCTATTTGCGTATTGGTGCTTTACGGATCCGATGGCTTATGGCGTCGGCTACCGTATTGCAGGATTCGGCTCCGTTGCGGCAGCCATCGGATTAGTCGTTTACGAATTCTATTTCCTCAAGAAAACCAAGCACATCTACATCTACTAGCCTATGAAATCACGACTCATTTGTTATTCAGGGGTGACCCTATTCGCCTTGTCGATGTCTGTCCTACATGCCTGTCCGTTCTGTTTTGCCAGCAACGGCGGCAGCCGGATTGGGGATGCCGTGACCTGGGGCATCGTCGCGATGGTCATCATCATGTTCAGTATGCTCGGCTGTCTCTACGGTTTTATGCGCTACCTGATTTGGAGAGAGAAGAATCCGCTGCCGGATTACTCCGATCTGCTCAAGTCGGATAAGGAGCTCGAGGAGGAATCGATATGATTACGCTGGGGTTGTTAATTGAGATGTTGGGTATTCCGCCGAATGCTTCTGAGGGCGGCTACGTTATCGATAGTATGCTGGAGCTTTGCCACTGGTTCATGCTCGTGCTCTTCGTCGGCTGGGGCGGTTTCTATTTCTACACGCTCTACCGCTTCCGCCACTCAGCGAATCCGAAGGCCGACTACTATGGGGTGCGCAGTCATTTGCCCACAAAACTTGAGGGCGGAATTCTCGTCTTGGAAGTGGTTCTCTTGATGGCGTTCGCGGCACCGATCTGGGCGGAGCGCGTGGACCGAGTTCCCACGGGCCCGGATGTCATTCACATTCGCTGCTGGGGTCAGCAATACGCTTGGAACATTCAGTACGCTGGTAAGGACGGTAAGTTTGGTGAGCGGGATAACAGTTTCATTACCCCGTCGAATCCGTTGGGCGTGAATCTGAAAGATCCCAACGCTGATGATGACCTCCTCACCATTTTTGAAATGCATGTTCCCGTAAATCGGGATGTCGTTGTTGAAGTCGGTTCGCGGGACGTGGTCCATGATTTCTGTGTCCCCTCGTTCCGTGTGGCGCAAGATGCCGTTCCTGGCTCGGAGATTCCGGTCTGGTTTAAGGCGACCCGCGAAGGGACTTATGAAATCGTCTGCGCCCAACTTTGTGGCCAGGGTCATTCCGCAATGAAGGGAACCATCGTGGTCGAGTCGCAGGAGAAGTACGATAAATGGTACAAAGCGACAAAAGAAGCCACACGTTAAGTGGCAGCCTTATTGCCCGTAACGAAGTGGTTTGAGATTGCGTTTGGTTAGCAGTTCCCTACGGTAACTGAAAGTATTGCGCTTTTACGCAGGAGTTGAGAAAAATCACGCAAAATAAATTCGCTGTGTTCTTGCTCTTTTTGTCCTTTTAGCGATAACCTTACCCCCGTGCTTCCTCATCCCAACACAGCGGTGGCGTCGGAACTTCACTCGGACATGCACGACAAGGTGCTGATGACAAGGATCGCAGATGGGGACGAGGTGGCTCTGCGAGAACTCGTCGAAAAGCACCACGGTCTCGTCTTCGGAACCATCGCTAAAATGCTGGATGACGCGGCTGAAGCGCACGATCTGGCTCAGCAAGTCTTCATTCGCATTTACCGGGCAGCACCCAGCTATCAGCCAAAGGCTCGCTTCCGCACGTGGATGTTCACGATCGTCCAAAACCTCGTTTTTAATGAGCACCGTCGCAGGAAACGCGCCGTGCTTGTTAGCCTGAACCGGGAAGATCCTGAGGAGAGCGGCCAAACGAACGAAATGGATTTGCCGGATGTGGCAAATGACGCTCCCGATGCCAGTGCACTCAAGCGTGAGATGATGCAGCAAATCGACCGCGCCATCCATGCCCTGCCCGCGCAACAACGGCTGGCGGTGATTCTTCGGCGCTACGACGAATTTTCCTACGAAGAGATCGCTGAGATCCTGAAAACTTCAGTGCCC
>CAVURW010000215.1:0-18440 GCA_963743595.1 uncultured Verrucomicrobiae bacterium | reverse complement strand
ATAGAGAGCCCAACCGCGATAAGAAGGATGAGGCTCGCAACGAAAACGACTCTTTCTTTCATCAATAGGCACCTAATTACCAACCGTCACTTTTGCCTTTTGCGGCAGGTTCCGAGATGAATCACCGATCTGCACTTCGTAATCACCGGCGTCACCGTCCATTTTTTAGTCGTGGGATCCCAGTAGGCGAGGTCTTCTGCGGGTACAGAAATCGTGACCTCCTTACTTTCTCCAGGCTGAAGCGAAACCCGCGTAAATCCTTTTAGCTCATGTGCCGGGCGAGGAACGGACGCTGCCGAAGGTGCCACGTAAAGCTCTGCGACCTCACTACCGGCGACCGCTCCCGTATTCTTAACCGTGAACGTAGCGGTGACCGTCTTATCGGGATTGGTGCCGACGTGAAGCTTGTCAAAGGCAAACGTGGTGTAGCTCAGGCCAAAGCCGAACGGGAAGAGAGGCTCGATATTTTTCGAATCAAAATAACGGTAACCCAGCATCACGCCCTCTGAATAGGTGTTCGCGGTCGGGGTCTCTTTCGTAGGGAAATTGCCGTAAGCAGCGCAGTCCTCCCACCTTTTTCCCCAAGAAAACGGAAGTTTACCGGAGGGGTTGGTCTTTCCGAAGATGACTTCGGCGACGACGGTGCCTTCGGACTGGCCTGGGTAAAACGCGTCGATGAGGGATTGGGCGCTATCGATCCATGACGTCGATTCCACACCCGCCCCGGCATTGAGAACGACGATGGTTTTTGGATTGAGCGCAGCCAGCGCTTTAATCACCCCGGCCTGTCCTTCCGGCAATTCGTAAGTACGGTCCATTCCCTCGCCCTCAGCGTTCGCCCGCCGCCGGTTGGTGCTCCAGTAATCGACGTTGTAATCGTTGTACCCGACGCAGGCGATAACGGCATCGGCCGATTTAATATCCGCAAGGGAAGCATCCGGCAAATTACGCTCTTTCCATGGCACCTCCACCACTTGAATTCCGGCACCGCCGACATCCGTAAGCGCCTGGATTAGGGGCACACCGTTAATGCATTCGGCATGGCCACTTCCGCCGCCGGCAGCCATATCGATTTCAGCGTTATGGCCGATGATCACGATTTTCTTGACCTTACTGGGATCGAGCGGAAGGAGGTTGTCCTTGTTCTTGAGTAAAACGATTCCCTCCCGGGCACCCTCCAACGCCGTTTGATTACACGCGGGATCATCCATTGAAATGGAGCTGTCACGCTGGGGGCGGTCCATCCAGCCCATGCTAAAGACCACGCGGAAAATGCGGCTTACTTTTTCATCGATCGTTGCCTGAGTGACTTGCCCCGCGTCGATGAGCGGCTTGAGCTGCTGCGGAGTCATGCATTTGGGATGGCCCGGCATGGGCGCGTTTTGACCCGGCATCTCCAGATCGAGGCCTCCATTGGCCTCGCCGAGCGTACTGCCCAGAGCCCACCAATCCGACATGATGAATCCGGGGAATCCCCACTCGCCTTTTAGGACGTGGTTATTGAGGTAATCATTCTCCGTCATGTGGAGATTATTGACCGGGTTGTAAGAGGCCATCACGCACCAGGCGTGGCCCTGCTTCACCGCGATCTCAAACGGCTTCAGGTAGAGCTCGCGCAAGGTCCGTTCGTCGACATTCGACGTGATATGATCCCGATCGTACTCCTGATCATTGCAGACAAAGTGCTTGATCGTCGCCGCCACACCCTGCGACTGCAAGCCCCGCACATATCCGGCAGCGATTGTACCGCTGAGAAGCGGGTCTTCCCCGAAATATTCAAAATTCCGTCCGTCCAAGGGCGACCGCATCAAATTCATGGCCGGCCCGAGCAAAATATTAAAACCGCGCGCACGACAATCGCGGCCCAGCGCCACGCCGACCTTCTCTGCCATGGCGACATCGAACGATGAGGCCAAGGAGACGCCGGCAGCGTAGACGTGTGATTTTCCGTCTCTCACACCCATGGGCCCATCGGTCATGCGGAAGGCAGGGATGCCTAAGCGCGGAATGGAACGGGTATCGCCAAAATTAACCCCACGCAACAGGCTCAGCTTCTCCTCCGGGGTCAATTGCGAAACGAGATCCTTCATACGGTCCTCCACCGGTTTACTAGCATCCTTGTAAACGTCGTCTGCGTACGCGGTAAGCAAGGGCCCGATCAAAAGGAGCGTGGAAAGGAGCAGTGATATGGTTTTCATGAAAGAGGGATATAGAGAGCGTATTTATCTAGAATTGATTTGCGTTTAAATACATTAATTTAAAATAACTTATCCAATAAGTCTTGCGTTTGCGCCGGTCCGTTCGCCCCACTGAGCAACGACCTCGTGTATCGATCTATCTCCACATGGACCCAGAGTCGTTTTTCTCCTTGAACCGCGAATTGACTGAGTTTCGTTGCGGATGACGGATAGCCCGACTGTGCTATCTTGCACGTCGACAACCGATTAAAGTTCAATGCTTACGCCTCTTTCCGAAAAATATAACCGGAAAATGATCAAATGGATTGGCCCACCGCAAAGCCGGACGCCCACGCCCATTGAAAATTGTAGCCGCCCAACCATCCCGTGACATCGACCACCTCTCCAATGAAATAGAGTCCCGGTACACGGCGTGCCTCCATTGTCTTGGACGAGAGCTCGCTGGTATCGACCCCGCCCACCGTCACCTCCGCCTTTACATAGCCTTCACTGCCACCAAATTTTTTTCGCCAGCCGTGAAGCCGCTCCTTCACAAAATGCCGCGTCTCCTTGTTCCATTGCCCCCACGGGCGACCCAACATTTTCCGCGAATCGGCTGGGAGACGCGAGGTCAGATCCTCAAGCCACGCTTTGAGAAATCGCGAGGGCAATCGACCACTCAGGAGTTGCTCAAGCGTCTGCGCAGGACGTTCGTCCCATTCGCCACCAGCGAGCAAATCAAACTCCAACTCCTCGCCCGGTTGCCAGTAAGACGAGATTTGCAGGATGGCCGGCCCGCTAACGCCGCGATGCGTGAAGAGCATATTTTCCTCGAAGCTGCGATTCCCATACTTCGCCCGCACGGGCAGGGAAACGCCACTAAGCTCCGTCCAATTCACCGATTCCTGCCCACTGCTCGTCAGCGGAACCAATCCGGGGCGAACCTGGGTGACCTTCAAACCGAATTGTCGGGCGATTCGATAGCCAATATCGGTCGCGCCAAGCTTGGCGAATGAGAGACCGCCGGTCGCCACGATGACGCTTCGAGTCGCAAAATCACCTCGCGCCGTGTGAATGATAAACCGTTCCGCCGAGTCGCTCGGTGCCGTTTGATCGATTCGCTCCACCGTGCAACTGGTGATCAGTTCAGCCCCTTTCGCCTCGCGAATCAGCAATTCAACAATCTCACGCGAGCTGCCATCACAAAAAAGCTGTCCCAACTTCTTCTCGTGATAGGCGATTTCATGCTTTTCCACCAAAGCGATAAAATCGCCCGGCTTGTATCGAGCCAGGGCCGAGCGGCAGAAATCGGGATTTTGCGAGATGTAGTTATCGGGGCCTGCGCCCAGGTTCGTGAAATTGCACCGACCGCCTCCGGAAATCAGGATCTTTTTCCCGACGCGATCCTGATGTTCCAAGAGCGCGACCCGCTTGCCACGCTGGATCGCCACAGCCGCGCACATAAGCCCGGCCGCTCCGCCCCCGATAATGATAGCGTCCCAAACCGGCGCGTTCATCAGCCGTTGCAGGCTCGATTGACCGCACTGAGAACCGCCTTCAAGCTGGCCACTTCGATGTTCGTATCGGTGCCTGCGCCGAAGAACGTTGTCTCTCGGGCTTTGATTTCGAAGTAGGCGACCGCTTGCGCTTCGGCGCCACTGCCCAGCGAATGCTCCGAGTACGAGACGACCGTAAACGTGGGCACGCGCCCCTCAGCTTGACTGAGCAATCCCTTAACGAACGCGTCAACCGGCCCGTTTCCTTTCCCGACCACCTGGCACAGCTTGCCGGAGAACTCCAGCTCGCTGGTGCTGACGATGGAGTTGTCGGGTTGAACCGCAGCGACGGTGCGGACCCATTTCCAAGGCGCATTTCGCTCCAAGTACTCGTTCTTGAAGAGGTCGAAAATCTCCTGCGGGGTGAGTTCCGTGCCGCGCAAATCGGCCTCGCGATTGACGATTTTACCGATTTCCCGGTGCATCGCTTTCGGTAAGACGTAACCGAATTCCGTCTCAAGTATATAGGCCACGCCGCCCTTGCCCGACTGGCTGTTGATGCGAATGATGCCCTGGTATCGCCGACCGATATCGTGCGGATCGAGCGGCAAGTAGGGCACTTCCCAAAATCCATCGGTCCTCGATTCCCAGTTCTTCAGGCCTTTATTGATCGCGTCCTGATGTGAACCCGAAAAGGCCGTGAAGACGAGATCGCCGCCGTAGGGCGAGCGGGGTGGCACTTCCAGACGGGTGCAGCGCTCATAAATCTCACGAATCTCCGGCAACTTACTGAAATCGAGCTCAGGGTCGACTCCTTGCGTCTGCATGTTCAACGCCAGCGTCACGATATCGACGTTTCCGGTCCGTTCGCCATTGCCAAAAAGCGTTCCTTCCACGCGCGTTGCCCCGGCCATTTGCGCCAGTTCACTAGCAGCGACACCGGTGCCGCGATCGTTATGCGTGTGCAGGCTGATGATGCTGCATTCCGGGTGTTTTTGATGTCGGATGAACCACTCGATTTGATCGGCGTAATGGTTCGGTGTGGAGAGCTCCACGGTCGCTGGCAGGTTGAAGATGATCGGTTCCTCCTCGGAGTAACCCCACGCATCGCCGACCGCCTCACAAATCTCCAGGGCGAAATCGAGTTCGGTAGCCGAAAAGCTTTCGGGCGAATATTCAAAGCGAACACGTGTTCCGGGCAACATCGAGACGCGCTCTTTGATCTGTTTCGTACCCCGCACGGCGATATCAATAATCCCTTGCTTGTCTAAACCGAAGACGATTCGGCGCTGCGCGGGCGAGGTGGAATTGTAAAGATGAACGATGGCGTTTTTTGCACCGTGCAAGGACTCGAATGTGCGGTGAATTAGCTCCTCTTTTGATTGCACCAAAACCTGCAACGTCACGTCGTCCGGCACACGATTTTCATCGATCAACCGACGAATGAAATCGAACTCAATTTGCGAGGCCGAAGGAAAGCCGACTTCGATCTCCTTAAATCCGATTCGGACCAGCATCTCAAAGTATTCCAGCTTTTCCGGCACGCTCATGGGAATGGCCAGCGCCTGGTTTCCATCGCGCAGATCCACACTGCACCAGCGCGGCGCTTTCTCCAGTCGCTTATCGGGCCATGTGCGGTTCGGAAGCGACACCGCGGCAAAGGGATGGTATTTCTTCGGATTCGCGGCGTGTGAGGGTGGAGTTGTCATGGCTAATCTGGGTTCAGTTGAGCGGGTCAGTCTACCTCAACCCGCGCGAAGCTGCACCCTAATCTTGCCAACTCAGATGCCGAGGCTTTTGATAGCGCATATGGAGTTTCTCATTAAATTCACAGACGGGGAGTGGTTTGATCTTCCAAGAACTCGGTTTGCCGAAGTGTTAGCTCCTTCATCGTACCCATCCCGAGTTATTCACGGCTGGGGTGAGCACCGTATCATGGTAAATGATTGCCACATCTTCTTTTCATTCGAAGATCCAGGGCTTCAAATTGGTTTCGAATATGGTTCATTTGACGAAACTGAGAGCCACAAAATTGTGAACGAAATCGCAGAAAACATTACTAAAGCCACCGGGCAGGGGGCTCGAGTGATTCAAATCACGTGAAAGGAAAAACCAGGCGCGCATCAGGGGTGACCGCACAGACACCCATGCTGCGTTTTTCTAAATTTTATCAAGATACTCTATTTCCTGTCATTTATCTGGGGTTTTGTACAGGTGTGATTGTGAGCGATTTACCGAATTTAAGCCCCCAAGGTTCGTTTTTAGCAGTTGCCCTTTTTGCCGTTTGCTTATGGTTTAGGCCGTGGTTTCCATATTCGGCCTATTATTTGGCCGCTGTTGGAAGGAGGGATGACGTTTTCTGCGCAATTGTATGTACAGTAATGGGCTGCTTTATTTAGTTTTATATGGGGCTTCTATTATTCATCAAAATTTCACCAATTCCCGGAGTACAATACCCCTGGACAGTCTTTCTCATTCTCGGAGTGTCTTGTGCTGGCTTGTTCTTGTGGCTGAGGTTTGTTTACAAGGCTATTGAAAACAGGAACATTGAAAAGAGGACGCGTTTAAGAATAGAGAAGCAAGAGGGAATGGATTATATCCGGAGGAATTAAACGGGGCCTCGCTATTTCAAGTGGGTAGAGGGTTGGGTAGGTGGATGTGAAGACGAGCTGCTTCGAGATAGGCCATGGCTTGGAAGTACTTGAAGTTACGGAAGCCGCGAGCAAGCCGAGCTTGTAGATCAGATCTATCACACGGCTAACACTACAAATTCAGCATTTGTGCGACCTGCTGCACATCTTTGTCGCCGCGTCCGGAGAGGTTGATGATGATGACTTGATCCTTACGCATCGTGGGGGCAACGCGGATGGCTTCAGCGACGGCGTGAGCGGTTTCGAGAGCGGGTATGATGCCTTCAGTTTCGCTGAGGAAACGGAATGCTTTGAGGGCATCGGGGTCGGTGCAGAAGGTGTATTCGACGCGGCCTTCGTCGCGGAGGAAGGCGTGTTCTGGGCCGACAGCGGCATAGTCGAGCCCTGCGGAGATGGAGTGGGTGTTTTGGATTTGGCCGTCCCGATCTTGCAGGAGGTAGGTGCGCGCGCCTTGCAAAACACCGAGGCTGCCGCCTTGGAATCGCGCGGCGTGCTGCCCAGCGATGATCCCGTTACCGCCCGCTTCCACACCCACGCAACGGACCGTATTGTCTTCCAGGAACGGGTAGAAAAGGCCGATGGCGTTACTGCCACCGCCCACACAAGCCAGAAGCAGGTCCGGGAGATGTTCTTCACGCTCGATGATCTGGCGACGCGCTTCATCGCCGATCACCCGGTGGAAATCGCGCACCATCATTGGGTAGGGATGAGAACCCAGTGCGGAGCCCAGGATGTAGTGGGTGGAGCGGATGTTCGTGACCCAATCGCGCATGGCTTCGTTTACCGCTTCCTTCAACGTTTTTTGGCCAGCAGTGACTGGAACAACCGTGGCACCGAGCAATCGCATCCGGGCGACATTAAGCGCTTGGCGCTCCATATCGACGGCACCCATGTAGACGACGCATTCGAGACCGAACCGTGCAGCAACTGTAGCCGTGGCAACACCATGTTGACCCGCACCCGTCTCCGCGATGATACGCTTCTTGCCCATCCGACGGGCGAGGAGGACTTGGCCGAGCGCATTATTGATCTTGTGAGCACCTGTATGCAGCAAATCTTCGCGTTTCAGATAGATCTTTGCACCGCTGAGACGCTCGGTCATCCGTTGGGCAAAGTAGAGCGGAGTGGGGCGACCGGCGTACTCTTCTAAAAGCGCTTTCAGCTCGTGCTTAAAGGACTTATCGTGCCGGGCCAGTTCGTACTCCGCCGCCAGCTCCTGCAAGGGGCTCATCAATGTTTCAGGGACGAACATTCCGCCGTAGGCTCCAAAGTGACCGTAGGCGTCGGGACCTTGGGTTAAGACTTTTTGCATATTTGAATAAATTTGAGAACTTTATCGGGATCTTTTACGCCCGGCGATAGCTCCACGCCACTGGCGACGTCCACCGCGTAAACATGCACGGAATCAAGGGCTTTTGCAAGATTATCGGGGTTCAATCCACCCGAGAGAATCACGGGCAGTTTTGTCAGCGATTGAAAGCGTGAAACATTCGACCAAGCGAACGTTTGCCCGGTGCCACCAAATTTCTCAGACGGCGTATCGAGCAAGAACGCGCGAACGCCAGCCTCTTCGTATCGGGCAAGAGTTTCCCGTTCGGCCTGTCCGCCAGGGATAATTTTAACCAAGGGAATGTGCGCAGCTGCGAGAGACGCACACTCGGCTGGGGTTTCGGCTCCATGCAATTGCCAAACCGTAAAGCGGCGGAGAGGATGCGACGAGTCTTTAGCAGCTTCTTGAAGTAACGGGATGGAATTGACCGTGACGGCTACGGTGGAAGCGAAGGGTGGCAGTTGAGTCACGATTTCGGCCGCCTTTTCCAGCGCAACGTAACGGGGGCTCTTCTCGTATAGAATAAACCCAAGAGCGTCCGCTCCCGAGTGCGCGGCGTGAAGGGCATCTACTACAGATGTGAGACCGCAAATTTTGACACGTGGCACAAATAGCAAGTTAATCGATCAGCCGACCTGTGCAACCTGGAAATCTGAAGCTAGGAGCGTGGAGATGCCAGCGTCTCTCCCGGCAGCCAGGAGTAAGGCGTCCGTTCCTCTACCGTCAACTGAAGGTGCTTCAATTGTGGGGCAAGGACGCGGTGCGCCAGTTGCCGACCGATGTCGGGGAGATGGTAGTTGATCGAGGCGATGCTTGTCTCGCGCGGAATCTTAGGGAAGTTGTGGAGGCTGATGATGCTCAGGTCTTTCGGAACGCTAAATCCGAAATGACGAGCCGTCTTCAGAGCGAGCACACCCAGGTTATCGTCGAAAGCGATGAGCGCCGAAACCGCTTTTGGATCGAGTAATTTCTCCTTGATCAAAGTAACCGACACTGGATCGGCAACGGAAGGAATAACCAGCTCGGTCGATTGGGCGGGATCAAGTCCGGCAGCAGCGAGTGCCAGCTCAAAGCCCTTTTGTCGAAGCACATCAGCCGAGCAATGGTCGTGGATACGCAGCAGCCCGAACTTCTTGTGGCCCAGGTCGATAGCGTGTTTCATCGCCGCTTGAACGGCGTGGGTGATGCCGACGTAGAATTCAAAATCGCGCGGAGGTTCTTGGGTTTCCCACGCCACGACGTAAGGGACACCAGCGTGAGCGAGCTGCTTTTGGCTCTCCGGCATATCTGAGTCTGGAATCAGGAGTACGGCGCAAAAGGGGTCGGGTCGGTGAAATCCAATCGCATCCTTCACGTTATCAATAACTACCGGATGACAACGGTTCGCCAGCAGCTCAGCGGAAAACGCACTGACCAAGCTGGAGTAGAACGGTGAGCTGAGGTGCGCCGGGTTCTTGATTAGAATCGCGACAGGTTTCAGTAATCGCCGCGCTTTTCCCAGGGCAAAGGTCCCCTTACCGTGTCTGCGATAGACAAGGCCTTGATTCTCAAGATCGGTGAGGGCCAGGCGAACGGTAACACGGCTGACTCCAAAACGCTGGCAAAGTTGATGTTCACTGGGTAGGGCAATGGACTCCTCCTCGGGACTCTTTAAGATGTCCTCGAGTAGGGCGACGGCTAAACGGCTTCGAGCAGTAGCTTTTGACACAAGTATTAACCTACCATCTGTGTTACACGGAATAAAGAATAAGTTCAGGAAATTTAACTAGTCACTCCATTTTGTTTCCTTGGAGTTCATTCTGTTTCCTTATTTTCGTACAGGGTCCTCAAAGCGTGTATAGGGAGAATTGAAAAGAATGTCTAATTTATCAGTGGGTCCGTTACGTTGTTTGGCAATGTTCAGTTGATAGGGGATGATCGGGCCGTGGGGGCGTTCCTGCCCATCGGCATCTTTTTCTGCTTCGGGCCGATGAAGGAGCATCACCACGTCGGCATCTTGTTCGATCGCGCCTGATTCCCTCAAGTTATGCAAAGCAGGTTCCGTGCGCGATTCTTCAGCTCGCCGATTCAGCTGTGCTAAAATAATAATTGGAATCGATAGCTCTTTCGCCAATGCCTTAATGCCGCGCGAAATCTCGGCAACCTCGTTCTGTCGGTTATCCTTCGCTTGGGCACTTTCGCTCTTGAGCAATTGGAGGTAGTCGATGACCAGCATCTCGATTTTGTACCGATCCCGCATCCGGCGCGCTTTACCGCGGAGTTGGTTGATGGAGAGAAACGATGTGTCGTCGAGGACAAAGGGCCACTCCTTCATGTCTTGCGCCACCATGCGTAACTTTTCCATGGCGTGTTCATCTAGCTCACCCTGGCGAATGCGCTGCAGGCTCTCGCTGCTGTGAGAGGCCAGCATCCGGAGCATGAGCTGCTCGTTCGTCATTTCCAGGCTGAACATGCCGACGGCGTGACCCGGTTTACGCCACGCGTCGTTTTCTTCATCGTAGCGTTGGTGAAGCGCCTGCCGTGCGAACGTGAGAGCGAGTGCGGTTTTACCTTGGCCGGGTCGCGCCGCCAAAACGATCATCTCGCCCGCTTTCCACCCGGCCGTCAGTTCGTCCAGTCGATGAAATCCCGTGGGGAGCCCCTGCAGGTGGCCCTTACGATTCTGGAGCTTCTCAATGAGCGCCAGGGCTTTATCGATCTCCTCACGTGCCGGCACCGTCGAGTTCGTCAACCCTTCGTTGGTCACTTTGAAAATAGCCGCTTCGGCTTGATCGAGAACGGCGGCTACCGTATCCGGCATCTCCGCGATATTATGGACGATCTCCGCACAAGCGGATTGTAACCGCCGTAGCAGGCTCTTCTCCTTCACCGTCTTGATGTAGCCCTCGACGTTCAGATGCGTCGTGAAGATGGTCATCAACTCCGCTAAAATGCCGGGGCTGCCGACGGGCTGGGCGAGTTTGCGATCGACGAGAAGTTGATGGACGGTGATCGGCTCGATGGGTCGCTGCGAATCGTGCATTTCGCGCAAAATACTGAAGATCTCCTGGTGCGCCGGGACGAAGAAATCGTCACGTCCGATCGCCACGCTCACTTCGTCGATAACCTCCAGTGGCTTCGTAAGCATGCACCCCAGAACGGCCTTCTCCGCCTCCAGGCTATAGAGTAGGTTCGGAATGGAAAACTGCTGGGTGAGCCCGGGATTCGGCGCCGCATTCGCCTCAGCGTTTGCAGAGAGAAATGGTTGCCCTTTCCGCTTAGTACGCCGGGGTTCCGAAGAGCCGTTGGAAGGGTTGGACATTGGGGGGACGATAGGCTAGCACGGACTCAAACAGGTCACTACGTGGCTTTTTGTATAAATTTGGTGCACCCGCCAATGAATTGATTTTGAACGTGACAAGCCCGGCGGTAAATTGATGATGGCCGGGCTTTTTTATGAACCGTTTTCAATTTCTTCGTGCGCTTATCTTGGGAGCCGGTTCTCTTTGCGCGGGGAGACTCCTAGGTGCGCCGTCGGCAACACCAACGCCGAGCCCGGCAGCCGTACTACCCACCGGCCCGACGGTGGTCTTTAAAACAAGCATGGGCGATATCACAGTCGATCTCGATCCGATACGCGCCCCATTTACCGTCGCTAATTTCTTAGCGTATGCCGATAGCAAAGCCTATAACGGAACGATTTTTCATCGAGTCATTCAAAATTTTTGCGTGCAAGGCGGCGGCTATTCAAGCGATCTCACCCGTGAGGTGGGAGCGGGTCATCCCTGCATTAAAAACGAGGCGCGTAATGGTCTGCGCAATACCGAAGGAACGATCGCCATGGCCCGCCCCGGCCTGCCCGATAGCGCTACCTCACAGTTTTTCTTTAACCTGGTCGATAACTCGAATGCGCTCGACCCGGATGGCACCGTCTCGCCGGATGGCTATGCCGTTTTTGGCAAAGTGAAAGATGGCTGGGATGTCGTCAAAAAGATGGGCCAAGTTGTGACCACCAGCCGCCGCACGCCCCAGGGCGAAATGGATGATATGCCGCTTGAGCCGATCATCCTTAACGGGGTCGTGCGGATTTAACTCCGCCGCACCCAAAAAACCAACTGCATGGACCAAGTTCTCTTCCGCGACGTTCTGCGTGAGAAGAATTTCTCCCGGCTCTGGACGGGGCAGGTTATCAGTAGCTTGGGCGATCGCTTTTATGTGTTTGCCATTTTAGCGGTGGTTTTGGGCGTTAAAGACACGACCAATCCCGGCCAACAATTCGCGTTGGTTAGCTTTTGCGGCGTGATGCCCGGCATGCTATTCGCGCCGGTCTACGGCTGGGTAGTCGATCGCTTTTCCCGCCAATTGGTCATGATCTGGGCGGACTTGATTCGATCTTTCATCACCCTGACCCTGATCTACATATGGTCGTTCGAGCACAGCTTAATCGGCGTTTACGCCGTGGTTTTTGTCATGGGCATGTTCAACGGCCTCTTTATCCCGGCGCGCCAGGCCGCCCTGCCGCAGTTGATCTCTGCCGAGAAGCTCGTCGCCGCAAATGCCCTCATCTCCAGCATCGGGATTATCGCGAATATGCTCGGGGTACCCCTGGCACAATTATTCGTCACGATTTTCGATCCCTCCTATTGCTTCGTCATCAACTCGATCGGGTTTCTCGTCTCGGCGCTTTGTGTGGTTCGCATTACCGCAGATCTCTCCCCAAACACCGCAGAACGTATGGCGGGAGAGCGAAAAGAAGGACTGTGGCAGAACGCGATGAAGGGAGTGCAGGTTTTGCAAAACCAACCCGAGCTCGTCCCGCTTTTGATCGCGATTTCCGTCTTCTCAATCGGGGGCGGCCTCGGTCTTCCCGCAATTGTGCAGCACGTCTCGCGCAGTCTCGACGAAGCGGAATTGCAAAGTGTCGTCGCATGGATGGAGTCGATGGCTCACCCCTATTTCCCCCACCTGCAGATCCACGAGACGGCGCTCACGTTCGGGGCCGTGTTCGCTGCAATAGGCCTGGGGATGGGCGTAGGCGTGGGATTGTGCGGCTGGCTCGGACGACTCAGCCGTTGGGAGGTGTTTCCGCTGGCGGCGTTGATCGTGCAGGGATTCGCCCTCTACAACTTCGCTTTGACGCACGAGTTTGCTGTGGCGATTCTTGGGGCGGTGTTTATCGGATTACCGACGGCGTTTTTGATCAACACCGTGGAGGCGCGTTTGCAAAATGACGTGGTTAACGAGAATCGCGGGCGGCTCTTCGCCCTGAAAAATCTCTGCACGGCTAGCGGTTTTATCTTAGGGCTCGGGGCGAATCTTGATGGCCGCATCCTCTCGCATTTCGGGACGGCACTAGTCTTTGAATGGCTCGGCGGCGTGATGGTGGTCGACGGCGTGGTGCTTCTGGTCATGAACCGGCATCGATTGACCTCATTTTGGGAGCCGAAAGGCGCGGTTCTTTAGCGACATCTTTTTGCAGCGTGCTAGCGTTTCCCGCATGAGAATCTTTCTGCTCGGCTGCTCGATCCTACTGATGCTGGCCCCGGTCACGTTCGGAGTATCGGCCTACCTCCTTCTTGGCTCAGATCACGACAAGATCGTCGAAGCGGGAAAAAGTGTCGATGGAACGATCACCAAGGTCTCCCTAGTGACCAACGTTACCGTCAATGGCGAGCATCCCTCCCTCATCACCTTCCGGTACGAAGCCGATGGCACAGAAAAAACGGACGAAGAGACCGTTTGGCTCGGCGGCGCCACTGTAGAGCCGGATCAAAAGGTCGATGTGAAATACTTGGGGAAGCGCGCGGTTTTACCCGCCTTTAAACCGATGACCTTACAGTGGCTGGCGATTTTCGCTGTGCTCATCGGCCTCCCGATCTCCGCTGCTGGCCTCGTCCTCCTAATTGTCGTGCTAGTGGGAACACCCACGAAAACGAACACTAACCGGTTCTAGGACTTCTTAACCGTTGCTTCTTCTTCTTCCTTAGCTGCCAGCTTCTTAGGATCGTCCCGCTTCGGTTCGTCCTTGTGATCATCGGAAGACAGCAGTTCCCTCTCAAATTCCTCACGGGCCTTCTTAAATTCGCTTACGCTTTTGCCCAGGCCACGTGCAAGCTTCGGGATCTGGCTGGGCCCAAAGAAAATCAGGGCTAAAATCACGATTAAAATCCACTCGCCGCCCTGAGGAAGATTGAAGGCTAGGAGAGGATGGGTAGAGAAAGTGGGAATATGCATAGTGGTCTAACAGGAAGACGTTTCCTGCGTTTAAATTGTTACACTAACGTAGTTTAGCTCGGAAGAAAACGCAAAACTGCCGGGCCGTATTCAGAGCGACGGAAGCGAAGGAAAATATTGGTCGTCGGGGCGACCGTCTTGATATGAATGTTGCTCGCCGCATGATCATTCGTCCCAAACCGCCGCTCATCCATTTGTTTTTCATTCTGCGCGGTTCAATCGTCAGCGCGATCGCGCACAAACTACTCATCATCGCCCTCACTTCGCTTTTCATCGCCGCGCTCAATGATCGTCATCCGGAATGGTTTAAGAGCCTCTCCATCGGCCCGTTCACCCTGCTGGGAATTTCGCTCTCCATCTTTTTAGGATTCCGTAATAACGCCTGTTACGAGCGTTGGTGGGAAGCGCGCAAGTTGCTGGGGCAACTCATTTACGAAATGCGCTCGTTTGCCCGGGAATCGACCGCTTTGATCGGCGTCCAAGATCCGGTGGTGACGGAGCGCCTCGTCCGTCCGGCGATCGCCTTCACCTATGCGCTGATCGCCCGGTTGCGTCGCACCGATTCCGCTGCCGCAGCGCAGCCGTTTCTCTCTCATGCCGGTTTCGCCCAACTCGCGGGTAAGCGAAACATTCCCAGCGCCATTTTGCATCAGATCACCGGGGAACTCGTTTACTGCTTGCGAAAAGGCTACATTTCGGACGAGCTCTACCGCATTTTTGAGAGCCGCATTACCTTCATGAGCGGCATTCAGGCGGGCTGCGAGCGTATTTTGTTTACGCCTCTCCCCTTCGCCTATCCGCCACCATCTTCTGCCTGCTGCTTCCGACCGTGCTCGTCTCATCGTTTGGCTGGCTCACACCGATCGCCTCGGTCATGCTCGCATACGCATTTTTCGGTCTCGACGCCCTGGGTGATGAGCTGGAAGATCCCTTTGGTTTGACAGACAACGATCTCCCTCTGAACGCGATTGCGCGTACTATTGAAATCGATCTGCTGGAAATGTTGGGCGAAAAGGAGCTGCCTGAGCCTCTTCAGCCGATTCATTTTCTGCTGCAATGATGCTCCGTTGGCAATGAACGTGCGCTTACGTTTAGGCAATAAATGATTCGTCCCTTTGACATTTGCCGTTCGATTCGCGAACGTACACCCGATGAATCGTCGGTCGTTTATTCGCACCGTAGGCGGCTGTGCCTGCCTCGCTGCCTGGCAAGGTCCCCGTTTGTTCTTGAGCCGTGCTTCCGCCGAATCGAGTGACTCTGCAGCGGGCATGGACCTGGAAACCCGGTTGAACATCGCGCAGGCGGCTCTAGACGCCGCAACAAAAGGGGGCGCTTCCTACGCCGATTTTCGCTTGTGCCGCTATCAAAACGAGTACGTTTCCGCCCGTGAAAATCATGTCGATGGCGTCTGGTCCGGCTATGATGCGGGCTTTGCCGTTCGCGTGCTGCTGAATGGCACGTGGGGATACGCCAGCAGCTCACGACTCACGCCGGAAGAAGCGCAACGTGTTGCGCAAGAAGCTATTACGGTGGCCAAAGCCAGCCAATCCTTGCAGCGCACCAAGTTTGTTTTGGAAGATTTACCCGCTTACCAGGATAAATGGGTTCAGCCAGCGGACGATCCCTTCATCGTTCCGATCGATGAAAAGGCGAACAAGCTCATTCAAATCAACCAAGCCGCGTTAAAGGCTGGGGCCAGTTATGCGAGCGCTTCATTTAATTTTACTCGCGAGGATAAGTTTTTTGCCTCCAGCCGGGGCAGTCGCATTGAGCAGTCACGGTTCCGGACGATTCCAGGGACAGATGTTACCGTGATCGATCCGAAAGGCGGTTTTGCCAGCTGTGGAACCTTGGCTCCGCCACGCGGACATGGTTACGAATATCTCTCGAAATTCGATTTTGTTGCCGAAGCCGCAGAACTCGCCGAACACGCGCGTGAAAAGATGATGGCGAAAGAGGTGGTGCCGGGTATTTACGACCTCGTTCTCGATCCCACAAATCTGTGGCTTGTGATTCATGAAAGCGTAGGGCATCCCACCGAGCTCGATCGCTCCCTCGGCTGGGAGGCCGATTACGCCGGCACGACCTTTGTCACCCCAGATCAGCTTGGCAAACTCAAGTATGGCAGCCCGCTGATGAACATTCACGCGGAACGAACGCAAGAAGGCGGGCTGGCCACGGTGGCTTATGATGACGACGGAGTGAAGACAGCCGACGCCGAGTTTCCCATCGTCCAAGACGGCATCTTCATGAATTTTCAAATGGCGATGGGTCAGGCGCAATTGATCGGCAGGACCGCGTCTAACGGCTGCGCGTATGCCGACAGTTGGGCCTCGTTCCCCATTCAGCGCATGCCCAATATTAGCCTGCAACCGAACGATAAACCGTGCACGAAAGAAGACCTCTTTTCCGGCGTGCGCAACGGCATTTACATCGTCGGCAACGGCAGTTGGAGCATCGATCAGCAGCGACACAATTTTCAGTTTGGCGGCCAACGGTTTTATGCCATTCGAAATGGAAAGCTTGCCGAACCACTGCGCGATGTGGCGTACCAAAGCAGTACCGTGCCGTTCTGGAACTCGCTGGATGGAATCGGGGACAAGAGCACCTATTTCCTAGGTGGTGCGCCGAATTGCGGCAAGGGCCAGCCGGGTCAATCGGCCCCCGTTTCTCACGGCGCGGTGGTCTCGCGATTCCGCCGTGTTAACGTCATTAACACCGGCAAGCCCGTATAAAAGAGTATGTTCTTGGACGAAAAAGCATCGCAAGATTTGGTGAATAAAGTGCTCGCGCTCTCGAAGGCGGACTCGTGCTGGGTTTCGGTCGGCGGCTGGGAATCGCGGCACATTCGCTACGCGCAAAACATGGCCACCACCAGCGGCGCGCCGGGCGGAATCTCGGTCTCGGTGACGTCGAATTTCGGGAAACGCAGCGCAACAGCGTCGACCGTCTCGATCGATGACGCGTCGCTGGCGAACGTCGTCGATACGGCGGAACGGCTCGCACGCATTGCGCCGGAAAACCCGGAATTGATGCCGCCTCTGGGCAAGCAAACTTACGGAAAATCGATCGCTTATGTCGATTCCACCCGCACCGCCACATCGGAAGCATTGGCGGCGAAGATCAGCCCAATTCTGACTGAAGCCGATGCCAAGAAGGTGCTGGTCTCTGGCTACATTGAAATAGACGCCGACAGCTCCGGATTCGGAACCTCTGCGGGCTTGTTCGCGTTTGATGAATCGACGAGCGCGGAGCACAGCGTGACCGCACGAACGCCTGTGGGCGCCATACCGGGTAATGGTTCTGGCTGGGCCGGTTCGACTCACGAAGATTTGGCCAAGTTGGATGTCGCGGCGGAGGGCTCGCGGGCGATCAGTAAGGCGTTGATGTCGCAAGGGCCGATCGAAGTGGAACCGGCCAAGTTTACGGTGATTCTGGAACCCTCAGCCGTGGCCGATTTACTGGCGAACTTGCTCTGGAATCTGGATCAACGCTCCGCCGATGAAGGCCGCAGCTTTGCGTCAAAACCGGGCAAGAAAGGGGTATCGCGCATCGGCGAAAAGATGTTCGGTTTCAATGTTTCCCTCTATTCGGATCCCGCTGATCCCCTCGCACCTGGCCGGGTCTATTCCGATGACGGGCTCCCCTCGGTTCGCACCGAGTGGATTAAAGATGGTGTGCTCCAGAACTTATCGTGCAGTCGTTATTGGGCGGAAAAGACGAAGCGAAATCCCGTGCCCTCGCCCAGTTGTCTAGTGATGAAAGGGGGCACTACGAGCACCGATGACATGATTAAACAGACCAAGCGCGGTTTGCTGATTACACGCCTTTGGTATATCCGGATGGTCGACCCGCAGACAGTCGTCGTCACCGGGCTAACGCGAGATGGCGTGTTCCTCATCGATCACGGTGCCATCTACAAACCGACTCAGAATTTTCGGTTCAACTACAGCCCTCTCGAGCTACTGAACAATATCCGCGCGATGGGCCCCTCTGTGCGAACCCATGGTTCAGAGACCGGCGGCTGGGCGATCTCTGCGCCCACGGTACTCGCCGACGGGTTTAATCTGACGAGCATCTCCGACGCGGTATAAAGAAGCCTATTTTTATGACGCTGCGGGCGGCGGCTCAGGAGGCTTTGCAGCCGGTTTCGGACGGGCGAGTGAATTCAAGTAGTCGTGGTGCCGTTTCTGAATGATCTTCAATTCGTGCTTAACTAATTGATCGGCAAGATTTGCGTTAGGATCGAGGATCAACCCTTCAGTCTCCTTTTGCTTCTCTTCGTTTTCGCTCATCCCTGTGACGGTAGACGAAAGGGTGAAATGATTCCAGGAGCTTCGCGGAAAAGTTTGAGTTGACGGATTGAATTTGTTACCTGTAGCGGGCGTTGTTTGCAGTCGAAAGAGATTGACTACTCAAAAAAACTTCTACAAGCTGGTTGCAGCGATACAACTCCCCTTACCCAAATTTTTATGGCCGATCCCACTCCTGCCACTCCTCCTCCCGTTACCCCGCCCAACATGATCACCGGACATGAAGCCGGTATCGAAAGTGCACCCTTTGTCATCCCTGT
>CAVURW010000214.1:0-3215 GCA_963743595.1 uncultured Verrucomicrobiae bacterium | reverse complement strand
TGCACGCCTTATCCGTAACGATGAGATGGACCGGGCGATAAATTCCGCCGTCGACATTGAAGTCACCGGAGAGCGGCGGCACGTCTTCCTGATGCGAGTTATCCACCTGCACGCGCAGCTCATTTGCACCACCGAAGTTCAGCGATCCGGTCATTTCATAACAGAACGCCGTGAAGCCCCCACGATGCTCTCCCAGCAAGTGCCCGTTCAAGTAAGTTTTTGAGACGAGCGAAGCCGCCTCAAATCGAATAAAGACCCGTTTATCCTTCCAGTCAGCCGGCACCTGGAGCTGCCGTTCGTACCAACACGCACCCCGGTAATAGTGATCCTTAAAATGGGGGTCGGACTTATTTGCGGCACCGGCTTCATCTGCCTCTTTAGTGTTCCAGGTATGAGGAATGGTAATGTCCTGCCAACTCGCCACGGGAGCGTCCACAGGTACATCATCCTTAATGAATTTCCATTGATCTGTCAGGAGCATGTCCTGACGATCCGCAGCGTGTGTCGATGCGAAAGCGATTAGGGTTAGAGCGGAAAGAGAAACAATAAGGCGTTGGGCGTTCATGAGTGAATTATCTACTCCCCAAGCTACGCAATGAGCCTGAGTTTTGCATCCGTTGATTTGCGGTGAAGGAAAACGATTTTTTCACGCACTATTTTTTAATAAACTCCAGCGAATCGAGCAGCGTCCCGTTGGAGCTAAAGGCCACCGTTAACGTTTGGCAACCCCGAGACAGATTCACTACCACAGGCTCGCTATGCATCTCCGTGCCTTGTGCGGCAACACTCGCCAAGACCTTTCCCGATTCCATAATGTCCATTTTCCCTGAGCCGAAGAAATTCACATTGAGCGAGTAAGCCCCGGCGTTTTCGACGCTGATATTGTAATCGGCACTGGAACCACCCGATTTCGAGTCGACCATGATCGCGCCGTGAGAGGACGCAAAAATATCGCCCTTATTCAGTGTACAATATTTCCCAGCGCTGAGCTTGCCAGGAACGCTATAGAACAGATATTTATCGTGAACGGGCAAGGTCACGTAGGCTTGACCCAGCTCCGTCAATTTGCCCGGTTCTTTCTCCAGAAGACTGAGCTTTTGATTGTTGTCCCGCTCCTTGAACCACGCATATCCGGCCACGTAATCCGTCCGCTCCAGGAAATCGGAAGCCTGTATCAAATAATCCTTCTCGTCTTTGGATGAACCGGCGTTCCAAAACGCGTACTCAGTCACCCAAATCGGACAACCACATTCTTTGTGCAAACTCTCCACAGCCCACTTCATCTCGCCGATCGCGCCGTAGGTGTGGAACCCAATGGCCTGAGGGGCAGGATCGCCCAAAAAGCTTTTGAACGCCTTCAAAAACGGAACCATGAAGGTGTAAGTGATCTGTTTGTTTTCAACCGGGTCAAACGCTGTGATGCTGGAGCCGCCGGGCGAGCCCAGTGCCATGTTTGGCCCTACGACAGGAATTTGATTCTGGTCTCCAACTTCCCTCACTCGCTTAAACAGATCCGCCGTCTTTTCCGGGGTAATGAACGCTTGCCCTTTTAAGTTGGGCTCGTTGATGGCGAGGATGACACGGGGCTTCTGGCTGGTCGATTGCAGGTAATTTTGCAGACCTGTTATCGATGCGGCGTTATCGCCCCAGACCATCGGGACGAACGTCATTTTTAAGCTCGGATCCGCGACGTCGTCTGTCTTGAAATGCCAGTTGTAGTACCAGGAGACACCCGGAGCGAGCGCTTGGAAATCGGCCGGAGCCAAGCGATTCTCGCAAACACCGCGCTTCTGACTTTGGACGACGTCATCGCAACCGACGATGCGCGGAGTTACGGGAGTCTGCGCGATTGCTGTCGCGAGTGTGAGACTTAACAGGCACGTGAGCCGTACGATGAACATAGGCATTGGGAATTTAGGCTTGCTTGGAAAAGAACCCATGCGCGTTGAGATATTCGCCGTACAGGGCACTATCTACTTGCGCATCTGTTTCAGCAGCTTTCCTTATGGCCCGGCCAACTCCACCAGCCGTTTTTTAGCCACATCAGCAGGACTCCAGAACCAGCCCTTCGGGTCCCAGCACTGACAGAAACTCAGGTTATCGGCCAAAAACTTGTAAGCTTCCGTTGCATTCTTCTTATCGCTTTGACCATCGTACGCTTGGCCTTGAATGTAATAGCAGGTACCCACGTCATTGAGCGCCCAGTACTGATTGGCTGAATCGGATGGTGCCGCCTCCTTCAGCTGACCCTGCATATCCAGGGCTTGTTTTTTGTAAGTATCGATACATTTCGTCGTGTAAGCCATCACGGCGGCATAATCCTTTTGCTCCAGTGCCTGCCACGCCTTCGTGGTCAGAGTGACGGAAGTTCCGTCCCCGAAGTCATAAGAGGGTGCACCCGCTGCTGCGGCTGGAGAGGGCGCTGCGGCTGCTGGCGATGGAGTCTGAGCCGAAGCTGGAAACGATCCGAATCCAGCGAAGGTGATAAGCGATAAAGCTGCGTATTTCGATAAGTTCATGTGCGGAGTATTCCGCAAGGCGCAGGATTAGTCAATACTTTCGCCTGCAAAGACATCAAGGCTACACTTTTTTGCGGCAGGATCGCCGCAACCATGTGATGCTAAGCTACTTGTGTATCTATGGACTCGGAGGAAAAATACAATTACACACCGGAAACGACCGTTACTGAGCCACTTTTAAACTCACCGTGGTCAAGATTCTAGAGGGAATCGTCACCGTTCCCAAAGCCTTATTCTCTCTGTAGACCGTACAAATCGTATCTTTATCCGCAACATTCCACGCAACAACCGTTAATTGTCCTTTATCTTTAGCTTGAAACACCATGCTCGACGGCAGATTGGTGTGACAATCCCACGCGACGGGTCCCAACTGCCGATCCGCATGTATGAAATAGTAAACCAACCCCGCGATGTTTTTGCTCCGCGCAATTTCGTCGTTCGCATCCCAGAGATCATCGAATTGTGCCGCCGTAGCGTCGGGATCGCCGAATTGCAGGTAGCCCAGCGTTACATCGCCCCAGTCGGCCTTAAGATCGCTGAACGTGAACTTCCCCTTCTTGGCGATCTGGTCTTTCATCATGCTATCAAATTGATAGCGATTGAAGACAGGGTCTTTGCCCAGGTAATAGAGTCCGGTCGAAATGGGTAACCACTGGATTCCGTAGATGAATCGCGGCTCGCCGTTAAAGAACGTTC
>CAVURW010000213.1:0-6814 GCA_963743595.1 uncultured Verrucomicrobiae bacterium | reverse complement strand
GAACGGGTCCCCGGTGCGCCTGCGCGACGTCGGCCAGATCAGCGACTCGGTCGAGGACATACGCAACGCGGGCTCTCCAAGGGCAACCCCGCGGTGATCGTCGCAATCTCGCGGCAACCCAGGCCAACATCATCGCGACCGTCGACCGGGTACTCGGGCTGCTGCCGCGCCTGAAGACCCCGCATCGAGCGCTGGCTACTAGCCCTCTCGACTTACACTTTCGACGTCGAATCCATTCCTGGTCGCGCCAATACAGTCGCTGACGCACTCTCTCGAATCAGCTGGCCAGAGCTGACAGACGGCGCCGCGCAGAAATTCTCAGAGGAAGTGCTCTCTGACGAAGATGAATTCTGCTTGCTGTGCGCCCCCGATCCAGACTTAGAACAGAGCGCACCTCCGCCTCGTGCTAGCGCCCTCGTTCTGTCTGAGCAGAGTGCCATTCGCGACCCTGTGATAGTCGACGACGACGAGAGTGACTGGGAGTATCTACTAGTCGCGCCAAATAAACCTGCAGCTCCCACTCTCGGCGAGATTGCTTCTGAGCAGAAAGAGAACGCTGACTTTCTGAAGCTCAGGAGATGGATTGAGTCAGGTGAAGTGCCAAATCCTGACTCAATCGAAGACGAATCTCCTTTCTTAATCGAGTGCGCGCAAAATTTAAATCGTTTTAAATTAGAAGAAAACGTAATCCTTATCCGCGACAAAGACGTTTCCGAATTATTTCGAATTCTTGTGCCGGAGACGTTGCGAGATCAGCTGGTGGATTTCTTCCACGCCGGTCCCATGGGTGCCCACGAGGGATATCTGGAGGTCGATTCTATTGTGCGTGCATTTCTCCTCGCGTGGTATATTCAACTTTTGTGCTCTGTACAAAGTACTGACCGATCAGGGTCGCAACTTCGAATCTGAAACTTTTCTTGAGTTCCTCCTGCAATGGCGCATTCGCAAACTGCGCACTATCGCGTACCATCCGCAGTGCACTGGCGCCTGTGAACGCATTAACCAAACAATCAAACACGCACTCGCTAAACTCCTTTGATGAGATCCCAAGAAATCGAGCTGTTTTGAGTGATGACAAAGCTCAGGTTTCTCTTCTTTTTGTGAGCAACCGCGACTGTCACTAAATTAAGAAAGCGTCTACCTTCGGGTTCTCCACAGGGAGAACCTATTGTGCCAAGTGCGCCCTTTTTGCGCGCTCAGCAGGTATATAATCGGCTGGCTTACAATCGATGTTTCGTGCTCTGCCATGGCTATTTGTGGCTCGAAAGTTGCCGGTTCTGCAGGAGCCTTCTCGAAAATTTGCCCTTCATTGGTCTATCTAATCTACGCAGCAGCAGTCCACAACAATGTACTTGAATCCCTACGACCAAAAAATGGAGAACGTTTCTTCCGCTTTTGGAAGCTCTTCAGCAATCAATTCTTCGAGATGAACGGGGCCAAAGTTACTCAGCCATTTCGCTTCCTTCGTTTCATTTATCTCTTCAAAGGTCATGGGATCATCTCCTACGCTAAATCCGCTGAGATCAGCGCCACGATCAGCAAGAAACAAAATCACCCCTAAAAACTGTGAACTTTGTCCCGCTGTTTTTACCGTTTGCCCCTCTAAAAGCATGGGATGGTGGTGATAGATAACGGCATTCACCACACGCATGGGAAGTAGTGACCGCGCACAAACTGCTGCAGAAACGGCGGCATGTGAAGCTGGAAAAACGAGCGTTTCGTTTTCTAGGTATGCGCATGAACCATCGAAAATCTTATTAAATTCTTCGGTAAAAAATTCTGCTAGGAAAGAGATTCCAGAATCGTGCAAGAGTCCGGCCAAGTACTCGGTGCCATTCGTTCTAAAATAAAGGGATGCCAATCGTTCCGCAGTCCGGGCCACTAAAATATTTCGCAACCAAAATCGTTCCCAACCTTTGGGAAGGGCTCTAGACGAAAATTGAGCCAACACGCCTGAGTTGAATACCAGCTCACGGAGTTGACTTAATCCGATGCGCATGAGGGCGGCGTCCAGACTAGTCGCACGCTGATTATTGTGGCCTGCATTTGCGGCACTATTGGCGACTCGAAAGACCCGCGTGGTAAGGGCGGGGTCGAGTTTAATCGTCTCGCCGCACTCCTCTAACGTACTGTTCGGAGAATTTACCAACCTCCACAAACGACCCAAGGGGCTCGAGGTAGGCGGCAGCACCTCCGCCTCAGAATTGAGAATTTTTATTAGGCGATCCCGGAGCATATCGGTTTCGATCGTTTTCCCTCTCGGAATTAAATTCTCGAGGTTGGGCACTTCAGACTTGATCGCTTTCTTCAACATGACGCTTTCCTTTAACATTGGAGTCTCCTCGTACACCCAATCGGAATAATTACCGTTCTTCTTAGGAAAACTTAGTATTTTTATTGAATAAGCGCTAATTGATCTAATGTTATCATAAAAATAGAACTTGTGCTCTTCGATTTGATTACTGAGTCGAAGAATACAGCAATCGACCGATATTCGCTTATTTCCTCTTTAGTGCTGGGGCCCAGTGTGTGTGATTGTCTGCTACGGTCGAGACCGAAAAGCAGACCGCCAGTTAGACGTTACGAGAGGATCTAGCGGGACAGGGAGTGGGGAAATGGAAAAAGGTCTATTTCATAGAAAACCTGCGCTACCAAGAGGCGGAGTATCAGGTGATTCGCGGATCGAGAACAACTTAGGATGGACTATCGAATCTAGCCACTACTGACCATTGAATGCGGCAACTTAACCGCGCAGAGGACTTGGGATGTGTAGCGAATGGAACAACGGGCGGTGGCCCGAAGTTCGTAATCGAGTTCGGTTTCGTCCACTACCTTCCATTGATCAGGCGGAAGCAATTCACGGAGGTTCTCAATTCGAAGCTTATTTTGCGATTCGGGAGAAAGGTCGCGATTGACCAACCAATCCATTGGTGCCGCTAGAATTAGAAAGCCCTTCGGCTTTACTATCCGATGCAAACTCGACAGGAGTTCCTCGATAACCAGAACCCGGTCCACCACGTTCAAGCAGGTAACGACATCAAAATAATCGTTAGGGCGGGGAACGGAATTGGCGTCCACACACTCGACAAAAACAGATGCCGCACTAAACGTACTTACCGCTGGAGGAATTCTTGCTGGGCGTACCGCTTCTGGTAGATCAAAGAATCGAACCATCGGGATGAATGGGATCGAAGCATCCCCCAGCAAGAGATGCCGTGCCCATTCACAAAGTGTATCGGACGATTCTACGAGCATCGCCTCTTGCGTTTTAGGAGCCAACTTCAACCATTCGTAAAGGACTCGTCCGGTCGCGCCGCCCACGTCGCAAACCTTCATGTTTTCGTGACGAAACGGTATTCCGTGGCGAACTAAAAACTGGATTAAATTGAAGTAGAACGAGGGAAGAACCGGGCCCCTGGGAGGTCTCAATGAACCCTTAACGGCTTCATTTGAGGGAAATAGCAGCCAATCGGACCACTCCATCTCCAAACACGAAGCCAATCGTGAGGGTGTTTCATAATTGGGGGCCTTCATTGGAAGTAACTTTTCCAACCAGTGTTTGCTGCCATGCCTCCTTTATAAGCCGAATCTCAATCACTGTCGCTCCTTTATCTTTTAGAAATTGATTGGCTTGAACTCGTTGCGCTAGGCATCGATTCGTATCCTTTAACGAAAATTCGCAAGAGTTTTAGGACGCTTTCGGCGCGGCAGTTTTTTTATCTAAGAAGGAGTAATTTTCTGGTTCGTGACGTTTCAGCGGAAAAATACTCCGACGCGCGTATTTTGGGTTGGAACATTCCTCCTGGAGAGACCATGGAGAAACCATTGATTTATCGTAATGGCATGGTCGATGCACTCAAGGACGGCATGAGCGACGCGTTGTTCGGAGCTGGAGCTATTCAGGGTCTCAAATTGACACTGGATGCATCCATTTATCAACAAAAGGCAATTGCCTCGAATCTCTCGAACCTAAACACACCAGGCTATAAGCGTAAGGAAGTTGATCCAGCTTTTACCCGTGCATTCAATCAAGCACTTGGTGCTTTTCGGCGGGGTGATGAGGCGGGAGCGATTCCAGGAGGATCGATTGTTGAGGCGCAAAACCAGGGTACGGCTCGCTCGGACGGAAACACGACCGATTTAGAGACGGAGATGATGGATCTAACGCAGAACTCAACTCGGTTCGATTTTGCAAGTCGGATGCTAACTAATAATTACCATGGAATTAAATTCGCCATCACCGGCGAAGGGGCCATGTAGAAAAAAGTGTCTATGGGAATGATACCTGGAATTGAAGCAAGTAGTAGCGCTCTGAGAGCGGAACAGACGCGGCTTGAGGTGGTCGCGGGTAACCTGGCGAATGCGCAGAATACGCACGATTCCACAGGCAAGGTCTACCACCGGAAGATGGTTCTGTTTCAAGCTGCTTTAGACAACGCCTCTTCTTCTGGATCGGCGGGAGGCGTGGAAGTGGCAAATATCATTGATGACCCTTCCCCTATGCAGCGGGTTTACATGCCGGGTCATCCGCAAGCCGATGCACAAGGCATGGTGGAGATGCCGAATGTAAATCCTCTCAATGAGATGGTGGATATGATGACGGCCAGCAGGGCTTATCAAGCCAATCTCCAAGTCATCCAAACCGGGCGGAGCTTAGTCGATTCCGCCCTAAGAATTGCTGAATAATCATGAGCCCTATCGAAGCATTAAGCTCCCTCCCGGGAGTCAGCGGAATTAAGGATCTGCAACAGTTTACGGCCGGTTCAGCCCAGGCAGGGGCCAACCTGGGGAATCTCAGCAACTTAGGGAATCAATTTGGTGCTCAGCTGGGAGAGCAGCTTTCAAATTTAAACGTAACGGCTCCGACAGGTGTACCTGTTGAGCAGCCGCTTATCGAGGGCGGTGTTGGTGGTTCAGAATCGCCCAATTCTTGGGGCGGTATGGTCGGATCAATGATCGACGCCGTTAATTCAAAGCAACAGGTTGCCAGCGATAAAGTTTTGGATGTTTTGCAAGGGGGACCCACGCCTGTCCATGAAGCCACGGTCGCCACAGAAGAGGCAAATCTCTCATTTACGTTTCTGGCAGAGGTTCGCAACAAGGTTGTTGAGGCCTACCAGCAAGTCATGCAGATGCAGGTTTAGAAACTCTAACCGATTAAAACATGCTAGACGAAATTAAGAAAAATGTTTTGGCGATTTGGAAGGGGCTTTCACCCTCCCGGAAAAGCTCTTTGATTGCGAGCCTCATTCTCTCGCTTTCGGTGCTAGGCGGGGTCGTGTATTTGGCGAGTCAGCCCCGGTTAACGCTGCTGTGTACGAATACATCTCCGACGGAGACTTCGAAGATCGTGGAGTACCTGGAATCGAAGAAGATCACATACGAGGTCAGTGATGGAGGTCACACGGTGATGGTTCCCGCCCAACAAGTTTACAGCATTCGCATGGGCTTGGCGTCGGCGGGAATTTCGGCTCCTGGGGAAGCCGGAACTGGCGGTACGGGGTTCGAGTTGTTCGATAAGCCGAGCTTTGGCGTCTCGGACTTTATGCAAAGGGCCAATTACTACCGGGCGCTAGAAGGCGAGCTCGCCAGGTCAATTCGCCAACTGGAAGAGGTCGCAAACGCGCGAGTGCTCATTGTCGTTCCGGAAGATCAGCTTTTTGGCCAAGTCAAAACGGAGGCAAAGGCGTCCGTCATGATTCAGTTGCAGCCTGGAAAATCGCTTCGGCCCGAGCAGGTTCGGGCGATTCAGTTTCTGGTGGCTAACGGCGTCGAGCGTTTGCAGCCGGAGCGCGTTGCGGTTGTCGATAATGCTGGGCGCACGCTGGCGGCAGACTCACCGGTGGAAGGCGATACGTTCAATGGGGACAAACAGCAAAAGGAGCGCGCCGAGCTGGAGCTCTACCTTCAAGAAAAAGCACAGAGCTTACTCGACCAAGTACTAGGGCCGGGGCAATCGGCCGTGCGTATTTCCTCTGAGATTGATTTCAGCCAGGTCCAAGAGACCACAGAGCGGTTTGATCCGAAGAATTCTGTCATTAAAACCGAAACGATTAATAACGAAGATAACTCCACTCGAAATCAAGAGGCTGCAGGCGGTGCAGGGTCTACGGCGAACACGCCCGGTGGTGGGAGCGATAATAAACTGTCGGAGCAAAAGCGGACAAACACGACTAATCAATATGAAGTCAGCAAGACCCTTGAGAACAGATCGATTGGTGCTGGAGCCATCAAAAGGCTGACGATCGCACTCATGATCAATCAGCGGAAGCCGATTGCAGGAGGCAAACCAATCCCCCGTACCACGCAAGAAATTGCGGGTCTGGAAAATATCGTCAAAGCCGCAGTTGGCTACGCGCAAGTCGATAATCGGGCGGACACCATTCAAACCCAGGAAATTGCATTTGCCGATGTCTTCGATGACACAGCTGTCGTGCCCGTAAAGAGCACTCTACCGACCTCAATGAGTCAATGGTTACCCTATGTCACTCAGGGCTGTCTGGTTCTCTTCGCTATTGGCATATTGATGTTCTTCCGGAGCCAAATCACAGGAAAGAAAAAGACGAATGAGCCGGATGCGTTCGAGACCCTCTTGGAGACCTACGAAAGATCTACCTCAGCCGTGACTTTAAATGGTGCCTCTAAAAACGGGAATGGTCACGCCAACGGGAATGGGCATTCCAACGGTAACGGAAATGGGAATGGTCATCCAGACAAGCGTGGCATCCTGACTCCCGAAGAACTTGCGAAACTGATCCGCGACAACCCCAACAACACCTCGCAAGCCCTAAAGCAGTGGCTCAGACGAAACTAA
>CAVURW010000212.1:0-7703 GCA_963743595.1 uncultured Verrucomicrobiae bacterium | reverse complement strand
GTTATCTGCTTGGTAGGTTCGTATTGTAGAGCGTAACGCCTTCCATCACGGCGCGACTCAGATGGCCCGGCGTGAAATTGCGGGTGGTTAGCCCGTGGAAGAGCGCCGTGCCCTTCGGCAAATTCGGCGTGCGCTCGCCTTGAAGATAGGGCAGGAAGGTGAGGCCATCCGCACCGGCAGGCACGCCGAGAATCGCTTTTTCCAATTGCGTGTGGCTGTACGAAAAGAGTTGCCGGACCGCCTCCGTGGCAAGCGTGACGTTCATCACGCAAAGGAGCGGAAGGTAGTGGTCTGTGGAATCGCAGAAACCGGCGATTTCGCCCGCCGGATCGAGCAGCGGTTGCTCGGTGAACGCATAAACAGTGCCGGAGGTTCCCAGGCTCGCCGAGACTCGACCCGGAGCGGTGTTCGCCGTGCCGATCGCGCTCATCATATTATCGCCGCCGCCTGCGCTGACGGCCACTGTGCCGGTAAGTCCCCATTTCTCCGCCAGCGCGGGAAGCAGGGTACCGACTGCCGTGCGCGACGATTGCAAGGGCGGGAGTTTTTCGATGAGTGCCGGGTCAATGTACGATGCAATTTCATGCGACCATGTCCGTGTGCGGATATTCAGCAGTGCTGTGCCGGATGCGTCGCCATATTCCATCGCCAGCTTGCCGGTCAGGTAAAAATTCAGGTAATCGTGCGGAAGCAGTACGGTGTGGAGCTTGGCGAAATTATCGGGTTCATGGCGCTTGAGCCAAAAGATTTTCGGCGCCGTAAAGCCGGGGAGCATATCCATACCGACCAGGTCGACGAGCTTGGACGTGGCACCGAAGTGTTGGCGGATCAGCTCGCATTCAGCGGCGGTTGAGGTGTCGCACCAGAGCTTGGCGGCGCGGATCACGTTGTTTTGGGAATCGAGGGGAACAAAGCCATGTTGTTGGCCAGAGACGCCGATTCCGCGAATCTCTGAGCGGCGATTCCCCAGTGCGGCGATCACTTTTAGAACCGTCTCTTCCAGCGCTTCCACCCATGTGGCGGGGTGCTGTTCCAGATGTCCGGCGGACAGGCCAGGGATCAGGTCGTAGGCCTTGGCGGCGGAGGCGAGAATCGCTCCAGTTTCGCTGTCCAGCGCGATGGTTTTGGTGCTTTGGGTTCCGCAATCGATTCCGAGATAGATCATAGGGGTGGTTTTATGGCGTGCCGTGGCGATTGGCAAGCGTGGGAGTTGACTTACACAGAGCGCAGTAGTTCATTGGGCGGATGAATACGGCTCGATTTTTGATCTTTGCACTGCTCGTCGGCTTGACGGAATTTGCCGCAGCCCAACAAGCGCTCGACCCGATGACCCCGGACCTAGCGCTCTCCTTTCCGTTAACGACTTCGCCGGATGGTGTGACGGTTAAGTATCCCGTGTTGATGAATGCGTTCTCCAATGGTGTGGTGGAACCGGGAACCATTTTGATCTCGATCTATCAGCCGCTCCATCCCAATAACGCCCCAGCCGATTTTGGTTTGATTCAGCACGCCGATGCGCAAAAGGCCTACAGCCGGGATACACGCACCGGGGACGAGCAGGCCACTGTCTCGCGCGAGGACGCGCAGCAGATTTCGACCGCCAAACGAAATCCATGGATGGTTACGAATAATTTCATTTTGGCGATGGAGCAAATCTCCGTGGAAGAGATGCATCTCATCTGTCGCAAACAAGCGGGCGTGCACGTCCGTTATTGGGAGGAGACCTTTCAGTTTTTCGATGGGATGTTCATTGGTCTTCCGAATGGAAAAATCACGGTGCTATCTGTGGTAAACTCGAGTCCGGCGGCGAGTGGGGGCATTGTTGCGGGAGATCAAATTACGGCTGTCGGTGGCACACCCGTCTCGACGCTTCAAGATTTTGTAAAGGCCTTCGATGCCACGAAAACGGATGCGGAGGATTACAAAAAGCCGAATTACAGTTTGAAAATCGTGAGCCAGGGTACGGCCAAAGATGTGGCGGTTCCCATGCCGCCCCGATTCGATTTCAATTCGTACTCAAGCCCGAACACGTTTAAAGCGCCGGTGGGGCCGAGCGGCAAGTAACGGCCTGAGAACCGGGGCTCGACTCGATTCAGGAAGAGACGCATCCTGCTGAGCATGTGGCGGCTCGCGCTAGTTCTTCTGCTGATCGTCGAGCAATCCCTTTCGGGTGAAGTGTCGTTCTGGGTGTGGCAGCGGAGCCAGTTACTGACTGACCACGAGGTAACAGCGCTAAAATCGGGCGGTGTGGCGCAGCTTTACTGGCACGCGGGAACGATGGTGCTGAAGGCGGGGCACTGGTCGACACGGGAACACGTGGAGGTCGATTGGAAGGCGCTGCTGCAACAGGCGAAAGCTGTGGGTATTCAGGTGATTCCAACGTTGCGCTTGGAGCCCGCTCCCGGCGAAGCGTTCACGAGTGCTAGCAACGCCGAGCTGGAAACTATTTTGGATGCGTTGGCGGCAACCAGCCGCACGGCAGAGTTGCAGATCGATTACGAAAGTACGGATCGCCAAATCTCGGCATACGAAGCGTTTTTGGCAGAGTTGAAATCGAAGCGAAAGTACGGCCTATCGATTACCGCTCTGGGGCATTGGTCGCGATTTGCGAACGACTTCACTGGTTTAACGGACGAGATCGTGCCGATGTTTTACGACTTAAATCCAAATCGGGAACGGTTGAACGCAGGCGAAACGTCGTTACCGCAGTTGGTAGGTCCGTCATTGCAAGATCAGATGGCGTCGTGGAAAGGCTGCTCTTTGCCTTGGAAGGCGGGTCTACCGAATTTCTCACGCGTAACGTTGTTGGGCTCAGACGGCGTTAGCAAAGGGAACTTGCGCTATTGGCAATGGGACGAGCTGTGGTTCTCGCCGCTGCTCACACCATCGGGCGGAAGCTTCGATGGCCAGACCGAATTTCGTGTCACTCAATCAGGTGTTATCGCGGATACGCCGATGTCCCGGGGCCAGATTCTGGTGGTGCGGTATCCGGGGCAGCCCGTTTTGAACGGCTGTGCAGAAGCGGCGATAAGATCCGGCGCACGAGCGGTCGTCTATTTCAAAATGGCGGATGACTCCGATATGTCGGGCTGGGCTGTGGAGGATCTTGCGGCGAAGGAGATTGCGACGCCTGAGGCGAGTCTGAAATGGGATGGAAATCGATTGGAGCTTGTCGTGAGCGGGGCGAGTTTGATGCCGATGGTCACACAGGGTCCGGAGCCGAAACGGCTTTACGCATTGGTCGTGGAGACCGATGGCGAGGGATTTCGCGAAGCGGTGGCTGGCGACTTTGACAAGGTAACGACGGACGCCGATGGGGAACACGAGGCGGGTGATTTAGGGCTCGGGGTGAAACGTCTCTACTTATGGTTTAGCCACGCCGGACCGGGCCATGCACTGGAAACGGGGTTAGTTCAACGCGATTCTTCTGGCGTGATCCGCTGGAGCGTCTTAAATACGGATAAGGAGGCTAGATGGAACACGCTGAAATGATTCGAAAAGCCGTAGGGATTCTAATATTGACCTCAGGCTTTGCTTGGGCGACTGGCGGGCCGGATATTGAAGTGCCTCCCACTATCGACGTCCTGCTAACTAAACTCCCAGCCAAGAGCATCATGGAGGTGTTGGACGACGAAGGAAAGATTCCCAAACTCGGCGCTGAAGAGGCGGTGGATGAGGCGAAACTGCGAGCCGATTTTGCGACGGGGCCTTCGCCTGCATTAGTGGCGGAAGTAGATGCGATGCTCGTTAAGGCGCGCCACAATTACGTGGGGCCAGGGGATGTGAATCTGCTTCAGGATCTCCGGGACGTGGCGGCAGGTCACGGCAAGCCGGACGAAGTGAAAGAATACGTCGATTTTCGCTTGAAGCATCGCGATTGGTTGACGCCCGATTTGAACCAGGATCATCTGAAGGAGATCGATGGCAAGATCGCGAGCGCGTCTCCTGAGCTGATGCCGCACTGGCTCTATTTCAAAGGGGCGATTTATTACAAGGCGATCGATGACAAGAACAGCGAGGTCAATTTCGACAAGGTTCTGAAGGATTTTCAGTACAGCGCACGAGCGGAGACAGCGCTTTTCATGAAGGGCCGGTGCAAGCTCTCGCAGTCGGTCTCCCAGGATGGCGATACTCCGGAGCAGATGGCCAAGATGTTGCCAGCGCGCGCGGAGGCTAAAGAGATTTTTGAGGCGTACCTGAAGAAGTATCCGAAAGGCCGTTACGTGAACGATGTGCTCGGCTGGCTGGGTGGCGTGGAGTACCGCTCGAATTTCCCGGAAGCCGCACTGGGTTATTATATTCAGCAGATCGATAACGTGGATCACCCAGAGGACATTCGCGCTGCAGTCATCATGATCGAGAAATGCCTACTGAACTCGCCGAGCACAAACGGACCGTTCATCGATAAGATCGCACAACACCCGGCGCTCGCTTTGGCGCTGACCTACTGCACAGTTAATAATGCGTGGGAAAATAGTCTTCAAGGCGACGATAGCGATAAGGAGCTGGAGGAAAAGATGAAGCAGGCGCGCAAGCAGGTTCTGCCGAAGTTGGCTGCTGCGGTGCTGGCGCATAAAGATCTTTATACGGGGGATCGGGGTCAGGCCCGGTACTTTGCGGTGCTCGCAAACGCAGCGAGCGATCAAGGGGAAGAGACGCAGGCAAAGGGGCTGATCCAGATGGCGGGCGAGCAGGCGAAATTGAATGACGACCTAGCGTTCGTGAATGCAATGGTGCTTCGGCGTTCCAACGATCTGGATGGTGCAGTGACCGCATTTCAAGATTTTGTTGATCGCTTCCCGAAGAGTCCGCTGGTTCGCGGAGCACAATATCGGCTTGGCTTGGCGCTGCACGACCAGAAAAAGGACGGGGAAGCGCTTCTCGAGTTGGTGGCCATGACGAAAAATCAATTACCGCTGAAGCCGCCTACCGCTGATTCCTCTAATTCCAGCGGTGACGATGAAGAGTCGTTAACGGATATCGATTACTCGGGTACACCCGAATGCTTGGTAACGCAGACGATCGATGCGATTCTAAACTTCGCTCCGATCGCTTCCTTGCAAACGGCGCTCGATGGCACCGATACCCAACGTGCGCAATTTCGTAAAGATCTGCGCAAGATCCTCCGGGAACGTTGCCTGGCCGCTGAAGATTTTAGCGGTGCAGCCAAGTTCGAGGATGACGATAGCCAGCAGAAGCAAATCAGCGCTATGGCATCCAAGGTGGACCTAATCAAGACGGCCACGGGTGCTGTGGGTGCGGGGCTCAATAGCGACGTGGCGAGCTACTGGATGAGTCAGCAGGCGAAAGAGGCGATTTCGATCCCCTTAAATGCAGGTGAAGCGCGGGATTACGTTTACGGATTTGGGATTGTGGCCGATTTGCAGCGTCGTGTGAATGGCAAGTACCTGGACTATGGTGAGATCGATCACGAATTGCAGAGTCGAAATAATTACCTGCACGGGCTGTTATGGTGGGAAAAGGCGCTCGCTGCTGATCCGAATGGGGACAAGGGCGCGTACGAGATTTGGCAGGCTCTGGAAGCGCAACGGAAGTTCATCGCGACCTCACTGTTTACCGTGCAGCGCGGCCTCGATCTAAAAGCTCAAACCGAATCCAAACGGCTCTATGATCTGCTGGAAAAACGCTTCCCGAACTCCGACGAGGCCAAGCGCGATGCCGCGTTCTGGACCTTCCCAGATGCCGATGCGTTGAAACAAGGGGTCCAGGGGTACAGCATGCCTTTCCCAGGGATTTCTATTCTGGACGTTTATCGAGGTGACGGTGATTCGGTGGAAAAGGAATTTGAGGTGACAGATAGCCGGACCAATTCCGGCGGGGATGTCTATACGGCGATCTGCAACTCGCTAGCCAAGCTTTCTGCGGATTCATCCAAGATGAGCGCGGACGAGTATGCAAAAACCACGGGTAAATTACTGAAGCAAGCGCACGCCTCCATCAGTAGCATGGAGGAGATGTGGGTGGTGAATTGCCTGGAGGATCTAAACGCCATGGCGCAAGTTCCGAGTGTTCCGGATGAGTTGCGGGCTCAGTACACGCTGTGCCGAATCGGTTTGGGCGCGAACGCTGTGTTTGCCTCAGTGGAGGGCAACGATCTGAGCAAGCTACAAGTGCCTAAGGATCTGACGCCCAAGGCGATCAAGGCTCGGAGTGACGCTGCCGTGCTGGCCGATTTCATCGATTGCGCCGACTTGTATCAAACCGCGAATCATTTGATCGATTTCCCCCTGCCCAGCCGGCCGACACTCGATACCCATGACGAAGCGACATACGATTCACGCGATTATTCGAAATTAGCACAAGACTCGGCGACCTTCCTGACGACTTACCCGAAAAGTGTGAAGCGAGAGGCTGCTTATGTTCTGCGTTTGCGTGCCCTGGTGCAGTTCGCCTGGCCCGCCCGTATTCATGCCTACATAAACTGGCCGGAGACCGATTCTTGGGATCAGGCCGTGGGCTTGGATATGGTTCAGGGACCATTTGACCCGGCGGCATTTGATTCCACGCTAGCAGCCTACATGCAGGAATTTCCCCACGGTGCGCAGATGCGGAGCGTCCGTTCGATCAAGGCGCGTGCGGAAATTCTGGAGAAGAAATGGGGCGAGGCCTTGGACGATTTAATGGTGATGCGTGCGGATACGGGAGCACCGGAGTTTGCGTACCAAACGATGTTAGACTTGTGCACGATTTTGAATCGATTGGACGATGCCGGAGATCGTGGAGAGGTGTTAAATGCGATTTTAGCGCGTCCTGCGTGCAAAAAGTTGTTAAGTGGCTATATTAGTTCTGACGTGGGAGGCTTACCCTATCTAACGGATTTCCTCCACCAGAAGCTCGGTACTAAATAATGTTCACGGTAGCCATTGGCCACAGCACAGACCCCTTTTCTGACGATGCGATCTCTGAGATTTTAAAGTCGGTAGAAACGGAATTGAACGGAGTCACGCCTCAAGCGGGAATTTTGTTCGCAGGAGTGGACCATGATCACCAGGTGCTGGTGGACGCGATCTGGAAGCGTTATCCGGGAATTCATCTGGTGGGGTGCACCACGGATGGTGAGGTCTCCTCGAAACAGCCGGTGACGCAAGATTCGGTTGTTTTGGCGCTGTTAGCCTCCGACGTCATCGAGTTTATCAGCGGTCTCGGCTCCAAGATTTCTGAAGATGGGGAGCGAGCCGGGCTATCCGCAGTTCAAGAGGCGTTGGCGGCGAGCAAAAAGCAACCGAAGCTCTGTCTGGCGTTTCCGGAGAGTTTGACAACGAGTGCCGCGCGGGTGGTGGAGGGTTTGAAAAAAGGGTTGGGCGGCGATGTTCCCATTTTCGGCGGCTCGGCGGGCGATCAATTGCGTTTTCAAGGGACGGTACAGTTCTATCGGGATCGGGTGTTGCAGGATAGCGTCCCGGTTCTGCTGATGAGTGGTCCGCTAAAGTATAAATGGGTGCGGACGCTGGGGTGGAAACCGATTGGTCCAAAGGGCAAAGTGACGAAGGCCCAAGGGCCGGTTATTCAAGAAATCGACGGTCGCAGTGCGATCGATTTTTACAAAGATCACACCGGCGGATTTGAGACGTGGCAAGCGATGATCGCGAATATCGTGGCCTATCCGCTTGTGGTCTCCATGAACGACACCTATTTTCTAAGAAACGTTCTGAGATTCGATGAAGCGAATGGCAATTTGGTCT
>CAVURW010000211.1:0-10475 GCA_963743595.1 uncultured Verrucomicrobiae bacterium | reverse complement strand
ACCCGTCCGTCCGGCAAGAGGAAAGCGGAAGGGAGTGCTCTCGCGTTATTAATCGGGCTACTTCGGCTCCAACTTAACGCTTTCGGATCGAAAATCTCGCAATCAAGAACGGGTGTTTGCTTACTCCCATCGCTGAGCTTCAATTTGTCCACCAGCCAAGGGAACGTCTCCAGCAGCTCCGCGTAAACCGTAGAGGGTTTACTCTGAGCGTCACCCCCAGCGATCAACACCTTCCCATCTCGAAGCAGAACGGCCACATGAGAATCTCTAGCCACGTGGAGCTGGCCCGGTCGGTTCGAATTCAAATACGCCAGCAACATCACAACGACGCACGCGCCAAGAATCGCCGTGAGCAATCTGCGATAGGTTTTCATTTTCGGGGAGATAGCCCCGATGACCTTACACCAATCACCTCACCAATACGAACCAATGACCACCGCAGCAAGAACGAGCGGCAACCAGAGGATCGAGCCGAAAAACAGACGGCGTGCCGCGCTTCTGCTTGGATTAAGCCAAAACAACACGGCCAGTCCGACAAATATCCCGTTCAATATCGTTGCCAAAACCGCGTAGTAGACGCTGACGCCGAACCAGCATGGTGCCAGGCTCACGGGAACCAGCGCTAACGCCCAGAACAGCGCGTGGCCCGAACTGCGGTGACCCTCCGCATCATTCACCGAAAGCATACGCATGCCGCCCCGGATGTAATCGTCCCGGTACATGAAAGCGATCGCATAAAAGTGCGGCAATTGCCACAGCGCGAGAATTCCGAAGAGACTGAGGCCGATTCCGTTGAGATGTCCGCAGGCGGCGACGCTGCCCATCAGCGGGGGAAGCGCACCGGGAATCGCCCCGATAATCGTGTTGAATTCGGAAACGCGTTTCATCGGCGTGTAGACCAGAACGTAAAGCCCGAGGGTGAGGACGCCGAGCCAAGCCGTCAGCGCGTTGACCTGCGTGGCGAGTTCCCACGTGCCGACCGCACCAAGCACCATCCCGATTGCAACGGTTGAAACTAATGGCAGGCGACCGGTTACAAATGGACGCAACCGAGTGCGTACCATGAGCGCATCGGTCTTCCGCTCGAGCGCTTGGTTGAAAATCGATGAACAGGCCGCCACCATAGCGGTGCCGAGCATCGTGTTCAGCATGGTCCACCACGGGTAGCCCGGAACTCCCCGTACCACGGACAATCCAAAGCCGACGGCGGTGGTCAACAGCACGAATGTCGTTAGGCGCGCCTTGGTCAGTTGCTGCAGATCCCCCCACAGATTGAGAGGATCGTCCACCTCGTGAATCCGCGCGATCTCTGTGGCTTCTTTCGGCGTCATGCACGTTGCCTCCGCAGTGACACTCATGTGGCTCCTGTTCTCACTCGAGCAAGCTCAGGTTTGCGGACCGGAGAGAGTCGCCAGGAGATCGCAATGAGGAGAAACCCGGTCATGAGGGTCAAGGCACCCACTGCTGCGTGACATGTGGCCACCTCAGCCGCTTTATTCGTCCAGATCACGTACATGCCCAGAGTAAACTGCGTAAAGACAAGGCCGATCCAACAAATAGCGCCCAATCTGAGTGGCCACGCGACGTCTGTCTGGAGCAGAATTCTCCCGGAGTTGTAGAGAATTCCGAGTAAGATAAGAACGGCCATCACGCGGTGGGTCAGTTGAAGGTGGATTTGAAAAGCGGTGGTTGGCGCGTCGCCATTTGCCAAACGCTCGCGATTGTACTGCTCGATTGATGCGTGGTCAACGTGCGGCCACACTTGACCGTAAGCAGTCGGGAAATCATGGATCGAAAGGGTGGTGTGTTGGGCGCGCATCGTGGCCCCCATCAAGAGCTGTGTATAGATCATCGCCGTAACGATAATCAATGTGGTGGTGAGGCCTCGCGGAACAGCACCCGAGCCCCGTCGACTTTCCAGCCACCATTGCGAACAAAACAGCGCGATCAACGCCATCAAGCCCAGGTAACCGTGACTGATGAGAGCGTGCGGAATGCCCATCCAGTCCAGATTGAGCAATACACGAAAACCGCCAATCAGGCCCTGAATGATCACCAGGACGAGCGCAGCCCAGCCGAGTCGCTGGAGCCAGACGCGCTTTTGCGTCCACCAGATCGTCACCGCTAAAACCAGCGTGAATAGCCCCACCGAGCTGGCCACGAGTCGATGAAGATGCTCCCAAAACACACCGCCGACCCATTGCTGCCATGGAAACAGGAACATGTTGTAATTGTACGTGGTGGGGTAATCGGGCACTGACATCCCGGAATTTGTGCTCGTTACCATGCCGCCCAGTGCAATTAAAAAAGCGACGCTCCCGGCGCAAAAGCAGGCATACCGGTAGAGCGGCCATTGATAGGCATCGGGCGAAAAGGGCACGGTAGCGGCGGGTTTGTGCATAAGCCAAGATAATATCCTTCCCTAAGTCGTCAAACCAGTTTCGGATAAAAAATAGAACGATGCGTCGTTTGCTCGACGGCCTGTTCCAGCGTATATCTTGCCGTACGCAGTCGCTACCGACATGAACGCATTAACCGCAGCACAGGCTCCCGCCATTCCTCTGAATCCTGGTGAAGAGATCGTCTGGACCGGTCACCCGGAAGCGTTTGCGTACGCCCAGAGGGGTTTTCACTTCTTCATTTACGGGTGCACTTGGGTGATTCTTGGCAGTGCCTGGTACCACGGCTCCGGGGGAATCGGTGAGGGGTCAGCGTTCGATGGGCTATGGCGCTTGATGCCGCTCGGTTGCCTGCCGTTTATCATTACGGGCATCCATTTCCTTTTGCGCCCGATTTGGGAGGCGCGCCGGGCACGATTTACCACTTACGCGGTGACCACGCAGCGGTTGATCATTACGGAAACGACGCCGAAAGAGACGAAACTCATTCGTGCCTCGCTTCCCGATCAATTGCCAGCACCGGAGAATCGAAAGCGCTGGGATGGCTGTTACGATGTGGTCTTCACCGAAGGCGCACAACTCAATCCGCACCTGCCCCTCGCGCCGGACGCCGCGTTCATTGGCCTCGCAAATCCCGAGCCAGCCATGGAAGCAATTCGGTCGCTTAGGAAGAGCAGTTGAGCGCCTCAGACGCGATCCCAAAAAAGCCTGGTATGAGGGCGGCTGATAAGCCGTCCGAAGTGCCAGGTACACCAACCCAGCCGTTAGAGTTCCAAAGGAACGGCGGAACCACGGGAATCCTAACGAGCACTTACAATGCGCTGAACCGCTGGACAGACATACCTCTCTACAGTATAACCCAGGTGCTTCCATTTCGATACCAAACAAGGCTTTTATCAGAAATAATGGTACAGGCACAGGGCAAAGGTAAGGGTTTGGGTAAGACATTGTATGAGTGAAGAGTTTTTTATTCAAGCAAGCAAGCCAAGATCAGAACCTCTCTGTTCTGATCTTGCGAGTGGCTCCATAGACGATCTTATTGAGGTGGCTTTCTCTTCAAATACAGAGTATTTTTTCATAGTATGGAAGCATAGTTGGTATCGATGTAGTTATAAATATACTCTATCTTGCATGGCGTGCGACCTCATCTCTCTGAAAACATTAATGGATCGCAATCTCGTCGGCTCTACAACCATAAGCTGGGTAGCTCAAGAGTTTCCTCTTAAATGGCAGTTTGAATGGCGTGAAGACAGTCTTATCATATCCTCAACTCCTGCTATAAAGAATGTAGTGGAAGGTCCGTTAAATGAATTCTCTCAGATTCAAATGACAGTTGATTCATTTTGGTCGGAATGGAAATTAGTATTCGTTAATTGCGTAATGTGTATACGGGATTCCTTTATCGGGAATAGCCAAAGGGTTGACGAAATCGTTCGTTTAGTTGAAAGCATCAAAGAGTGCGGGAGGCTGTATAAGGGTTGAAAGGCGGAACTCGCAATGGTCTGGAGGATAGTATCGGGAACCTCGGCACGAATACTCCAGCCATAAGAAAGACGAATGAAACTAACGATTTCAGTTCGATAGTCGGACTTGTACTTGGCGAGGGACGTGTTTTTATAATCGATGTCTCAAACAAATACCTATTGAATTCATTTCCTGTTTTACAGGATACAAGAAGCCGAGTTTGTATTTGTTCTAATGGAAAGATAGTGATTGGATCCTGGGTCCATCAGATGAAGTGCTACGACCTGCTTACATCAAACGTTCTCTGGACTTCTCCCATTAATCGCTATACCTACATCTCGACACTTGATGACCACGACTACATATATATATCAACGTTTAATAGTCGAAGGAAGGTGGAGATTAAGGATGTGTTTTCAGGTAAGACTATTAAAAAAATCGAAGCCGATAGAGTCGCCACCCATGCTGGGCGCATACTGCTTTTAACCGTTGAGGGAAAACTCACAATATTCGATCAAGTAATGCAACTAGTATCGGACGTTAGCAAGCCTCTGTTGGGGGTGCGCTGTTTTGCTCATGACGGTGATGGAAACTTTATTGTGTGCGGGTTGTCCGTCACTATTTCATCATTTAGAAAGGATGGAACCTTAATCGCTGAATTATTTTGGGAAGATATTATTGATTTGATTGATGATGTTGTATGGAGTGCTTCCGAAAAGTGTGTTATTGCCATAGTTGCTTGTTTTAGATCGGTAAATGGTGTATATCTTGTCAGATTTGAGTCATCTCTTAGAGAATATACTGTAATCAGACCACTTCCTCCTCTAGGATGGAGATTCATCGCCCGTGGAGAGTATCTTATTTCTAATATAGGAATGATTCATATGACCAATCCAAATCACATAGAGGAAGTAGATTGGTATCGGGTCATTGGAGTTGAAAGACCTCTTTAGAAGCGAGGACAATGTGTGGCTAACAATCAATTAACAGGTCCAAAGGAGCAACACTTGGTCAATCTCAAAACTTATCGAAATGCTGGACCACTGCCACCGCCTCCGCCCCTCGGTACTGCCGCCTACCGTTCCTGAGGATGATGAAAAGGATGAGGACAAACCAAAATGAGCGGACTTATATCAAATTTTAACTCAGGAGTCCTTATTAGACTTCATAGAGCTGGCTGGAGTGCAACTCGCGATATGCCTGATATTGAGAAGGAGGATATGAGTAGCTTGGGAGAGAGTTGGTTGCCTCAAGCAGGATCATTTGTTAGATCTTTTGGGCATTTGGATATTGATAATAAGTTATTCGTGTATCCGGCTCCGAACCAACTGTATTTAGCATCGAGACTCGAAGATGTGATATCTTGCAAAGCATGTCCACTGGCAGAATCTCACGTTTTTGGAGAAAGCACCATTTGGACTGATTCTAATAATCGCTATTACCTGGCTGATGACGAGGGAATGATGTTTTTAGGGAACGATACCAATAGAACTTGTAGACAAAATAACGAATGCCTTTAATTGGCCGGCTGAATAAGTCGCCATTAACGTACGCCAGCAATCTGGCTAGCCAACAGATCATAAGAAATCCGTTTCGCTGGTCAGGCTGGCTGCGAACGGGGCATCGACAGGTAACGAGCACGCTTAATCTCTGAACCCGATGGGCTGGCCGTTCGGGAGTCGGACGAGCCGGGACGAGGCTACCTTCGGATTCCAGTCCCGGGTCCTTTCCAGATGGATTTCCGTAAGGCGTCCGGCCACGATGGTGATGGGAACACGCACGGTCCCTTCCAGTTCGGATTCAGCCACAATGTAGTATTTTCCGTCCGGGAGCCGAACCATCGTAGGTTCCTCTGTCCAGGTGCAGTGACCATTATCCACCGTTCTCAACTTCGTACCGTCCATTCGAAAGATCTTGTAGGGCGTATGCGGGTAGATATAGAGATCCTCGGAACGCTGGTGCTCCTCTGTATTGGTGAACACGATCAGCCGCCCCATCCCGGTTTGGGCAAGCGTTCCGGTTCGTGGACCCACCGGAGTTCCGACAACAGTGTCTTGTGCCAAGGCGCTGCCGGTGACAAGAGCCAAGAGTGTAACGGTTACGACGAGAGGTTTGAGTTGCTTCATATATTGCCTTTGTTTGTTTGTTTTCTAGCACTGTATCGAGAGCGACATCAGCTGCTGAGTTAATATAAAGTAGCTCTCCTATTTTTCGAGGGCTTCTGCGGTGAGGAGCCGTAGTTGTAATTCTAACTTCATCTGGCTAAGAAAACCGGGTTCTGAATTATTTTGCCGAACGGCTATTGAGAGGGCATTCGTTTACTGGGATCAAATTGTACGCCCGAATGTGGCAAATTCATGAACCGTTCAGAAACCGATTTAACGTTGGTTCAACGATGTTAAGGGAGCTGTCAAGATGCCGAAGGTCCATGTCTGGACGCGGACCACCTGAACAGTGGGGCCTGCGCTTTCATCGGTATGGACGAAAGAAGAAGCCCTTTAGTCTCGGGCTCCCGATGGTCGCTGGCGTTGTCTGCACGCCTTCCGCAATGGCTCTGCACAATGCGCAAGTGCTTCAATGAGAAATCGGCTTGCGAAAACACACGCGATTCGCCGACAATCTTTCCATCAAAAATCCATGAGGATACTTACCACGAGCTTGAAGATAGAGCACGAGAATATGGGCCAAATTTTACATGATATTCAAACTACCCGCCTATCGTGGGTTAAACGATCGAAATAGGGGATATAAATGATTCAAATAGAAGCTGAAATTCATTGGGAAATGTACTACATAACGAACCCGGAAATCTTTTTCCTAGCTCTGAACAAAATATTACCATACGGTTCCATACTCTACTTCGAAGCTCATCGGGATTCGCAAAGACTGCGAACATTTTTATCGCACTATCCGTCTAAGCGTATCCATAACACCTATGGACTATGTCCTGAATTAAGCGAACATGCTTGTTTTACTCCAAACTTTGCTCAGGAAATAATATCCCCAGAGAATTTTCATGTCCTTCGGCACTTTGACCATTTGTATGGCTATGGTGATGACTTTATGATTTTTAATTTTCATGATGCGTTCACTGGAGGAAATCTGCGAATCAATCGTAGACTACCATCTTCCACAATCCAGGATTTTTGCGTTCAACTCACTCCAATATATTCACTCAAGGAACCCATTGTCTGAGGTAGTGATATCCCATCAGCGAAACCCGTTGGTAAACAGCTGGGCTAAGTCACGGCTGACCCGTTGGGCCTAAAGACAGGAAACTGCTGACAGTCCATCCTCACCAATTACGCCACGTCGCGGGGGTGACTTCGCCATCCTGCTGATCGTGAATAATTTCTGAAAGAGCGCTAAAACCCGTGCTCATGGTGGAACGAGTGTTTCCGCTCCGTGGTCATTTTCGTGAATTCGGCCTGCTGCGCGGGGGTCAAGAGCTTCTCGATTTGGGCGTCGGTGTCGTCGAGAACGGCGTTCGCTTTGGTGCTGGAATCTTTATTGAGCTGGTCCATCTGCTGAACGGACTGATGAATGATCGGTTTGATTTGGGTGACTTGATCCGCAGTTAGGGACAAGCGCGTGGTCATGTAATTACAGACCCAGGCCTCCATCCCCTTCGGATCTCTCGTATGGGCATGATAATGTTCCCCGCCACTGGAGATCATGTAAATGCCGATGGGCGTCGCGATTCCCAAAACAAACACAATCAGGTGAGAGAGAATCAGCTTAATTTTGAGCGACTTGATCATAATATTGGTCAATGGACGACGTCTGAAACCACGAATCGGGCGAGCTATACGGATCTGTGGAAGTATCCGAAGCAAAACCGATGACGAGGCAGAGGCACGAGACCGAGAATGCCCCGAGGATGATTCTGAAGAGCAGCCGGTTATTGTCGGATTCCCGTTTGCTCGCTAGGTATTGCGCCACGACGGACGTCGGCATCCCGAAGGGTACCGGCGCTAGTGGCGGTACCGAGGCTTGGGCTGCCGCCAGCAGTCGCTCAATGGGGTCATATTCGTGTTGATTTGTCATGATATCCTCAGGGTTTTCTCGCTTTGCTGCAACCGATCGTAAGTCGCTTTCATTTTCGTTTTAGCCCGGGCGATGCGCATCTTAACAGCACCCTCGCCCATTTTCATTATGTCTCCCACTTCAGCCAAACTGTAGCCTTCCAAGAACGCCAGGCTCATGATCACGCGATCCTCCGGCTTTAGGGAATCCAGCAAGAGCTGCGTGAGCTCGCGGGCGGCAGCGTGATGCGCGATCTCTTGTGACTTGGCCGAGCTCCCCAGCAAATCGAGCACCTCCACCTGCTCTTCCGAGAGATCAGCGTGGCGCAATTCCGGTCGGCGGCGCTCATAGCGCAGGGCATTGATACAGGTATTCACAGCGATTCGGGAGATCCAATGGTGGAAAGGGGCTTGAGCCGAGTATTGGTTCAGGTGCGAGAGCACTTTGACCAGAATCACCTGAACCAAGTCATCCAAATCCGTTTTTGTAGGCAAGTTAGAGCGGGCGATGCGAGCGACAATCGGTTGCATATATCCGACAAGCTTCTGGAGTGCCATCGGATCCTCTTGCTTGGCGAGCTCGAGGCAATCCGCAAGCTCGGGGTCGGTTATACCGTCGATCGCGTCCACTTCAAAACGATACGACGCCTGAGCTTTAAACCAAGTAACAATTTTTTAACACGATCTACATCTTGAACATGCTGCTGAAATTTCGGCCCAAGATCCTACCGCTCAGCATCATCCCCGCTGCGAGCAAGACCATCGATAACACGCCGAACGATAATTACTGGTACAGCGACGGTTACCATGCAAAGTGGCGGTAATCTTAGCGGTAACAATGGAACCGGTGTTATTGCAGCTCCTCTATATATATCGAATACTATTTATGTTACCTCAGGAACAATTGTTACCAATCTGACAATAGGTGCATATTTACTTATAAATAGTAACCAGACACTTTATGTCAATGGTATTTTATATTATATGCTGGAAATCAATTATCCGGGACAGGTAACATTCAATTGAATAGTCCTTGTAGCTTTCCCGGACCAACAACAGGAACTTTTACTGTTAATAGCAGCCCTGTTAATGTAATTATTAATTCCAATGATACACTTTCTATTAATCTGTTAGTTAATGATTTAACAGTAAACTCCGGTAAGTCGCTGAATATAGGTGCTTTTCCATTAACTATTAAAGGGAATTTAAATTATTTCAATACATCTGTTATTAATGGTACTGCATCTATTACAATGGCGGGAACCAATATGTCAATAAATAGCAATGGTTCATCTGTTTCAATTGCACAGCCATTAACTATAAATGGTGAGCCATATCAGTAGTAAGTAATGCAACAATAAATAATCTAAGCATTAATTCGGGAAAGTGTATTTGAATAAACAATGGTGTGGTGCTGACTATCGGACAAACATTTTGGAATAATTCGATTGTCGGCATTATGGGTCCGGGTACTATTCAATTTAATTCTAATGTAACACTTCCTTCAGGTTCAGGTTCAGGTGGCGTGTTCTATCCGAGCCCTCCTGTAAGTGTAATCGCAAATTCCATTTTGACGCTGTCAGGAGCTATAACTGTCGCAAATCTGACATTAATCAATGGTAATTCGGTTTCACTGGCAGGAGGTGATTTATCGGTTAATGGCATCATCACGTTTTCCAGTGGATATATATATACAGGGGCCAATAAAGTGGTAATGCCATCAAGCAGAACCTCAGTAATGCAAGCCAGGCATCAGGCTGGATTGTTGGTAACCTGCAATTTACTTTTGATTCTTCCAATTACTCAAAGTCATTTGCTATAGGAATACAAATGTGTCTGCTCCGTTAGACCTTCGTTCAATACCTTAAAAAAATCTGGAACTGTAATTGCTTATACTAGACCTGGCATAGACCCCAATGAAGACATACCAATTACAAATGGTTCCGGTGTTAACCAGACAAGGAAGGTGAACAGGTATTGGACGAATAATAATCATCGAAATAAGTCTTGCTGCATATAATGCGACTTTTCACTTTGCAAATTCTGATACTATAGGTAATGCAGACACAAGTATCTTTGCTGTTCGAAAGTTTCAATAATACCTGGATTTCTACTATAACCGGAACACGAACAGCTACAAGTATACAAGCATTAAACATTCTTTCATTTAGTGATTATGAAGTAGGAGATCGGGCACCCGCCTACACTGAATAATTGCACGGGACCTTGTTGCCAACGTGGATAGCAATTCATGTTATGCAACAATAACATATTCTCAATTATTGGCTCAAACAACTCCTGTCGGCCCGCCTGATCCTGTTGTTACATTTAGTCCCGGAGCAGGTCAATTTCACGTAGGAACAACACTTGTCACTGCCACAGCAACCAATGAGAATGGATTTGGTAATTGCCAGTTTAATGTTATTGTTAATGATAATCGTAATCCGACATTGAGTTTGCCGGTTAATCAATATCGAAAAACAAGTTCAAGTAGTTGTAATTATACTATATCGGGTACTGAGTTGGACCCTATATCTTATGCGGATAATTGTTTCGTTATATCTCTTACATATAATCTTACAAATGC
>CAVURW010000210.1:0-3973 GCA_963743595.1 uncultured Verrucomicrobiae bacterium | reverse complement strand
AAAACTCGGTCGGGCCAAACGCCAACTTGCCGGAATGGCCGATGGAAATCTTTCCGCGATGAACGCCATAGGGATCGCCGTGCATAACGTCGTCAAGGGGCTCCGCCACATGAAAAGCCTTTATGCGGATGGCCGACTAAAGTCCACCCTGTCGCCCGAGATGGCGGCAAACCAATGTATATTTGCGCCAGTCAGCCTGTTTCGCCAGGCTTCTTCTGCCGGTGAATTGCGCGGCTGTCCCTACCCACGGAACGCGCTCTTCATTTTTGAGATCGGGAATGCGAGCCAGCATGAAGGAGGACGTCCGCTGGTCTTTATGGACGATACCTGGAGCCAATGCCCAGCCGCAAAGTGGGTTCCTGCAATGCTGGAGGGAGTTTGGCGACGAGCCACTCTCACTGCCTAACAAGGATCGAATCCAACCGCTACGACATAGTTTAGATCTAATCAGCCCATGCCGTTCAATTTACCCAAACCCCCAATTCGGCTTGGTCTGCTTTTGACGCTGCCCGGATTCCTCATCGCCTGCTCCCGCAACCAATTTGGTAAAGTCTTTCGCTACCTGCGACGAACCAACTGCCGGAAAGCGCCGGGAAAGCGGCCCTCGTCGAGTTGAGGAGCACCCTTGAAGAAACGCGATGGATTTTGCAACCTCCCCGAAGCACCGCTGAGGAAGCTAAAAAAGAAGCCTCGGGAATCCTGCTCCAGGATGCTCTTACCAATCCCGAGTACCTTCAATTCGCTCTCAAGACGACGCTTGCTATAACCTTCTGCGAGATCCTGAACGCCGTCGCTTGGCCCGGCATTCGCACGGCGATGATTACCTGCGCTGCCACCGCTCTCGCAACGGCGGGTGCGGCACGCCAGAAGCAATTATTGCGATTGACCGGTGTCTGCCTGGGCGGCCTGATGGGACTTGTTGCTGTAATCTATGTCCCGAATCTGGAGACCATTGTCGGCCTCTGTCTCCTTGTCGCCGGAGGCACTGCCTGTTGCGGCTGGGTAGCGGCTGGCAGCGTTCGTTCCTCCTATGCGGATTCTATGGCCCTGGGGCTTTCTTCATCATGCTTCTGCCTGGTTTCGTTACGAACATCGCTTTGTCGGAATTGTTGTTGGTATCATGGCGATGTGGATCTTCTTCGATCACCTTTGGTATACCTCCTCTCGGAAACAACTCGTCGAGCACCTCATTTCCATCCTGCGCCTGATGAGCCGCGCATAGAAAGTGGTTACTCCAGGCCAGTCACCTACCGAAGCGCGCCGCCAGGTAAATCAGTTTCGGCGCGAACTTTATGATGAATTGAAGACCGCCCGCACGCTGCTGGACGAGACGAAGATCGAACTGACCTTGACCTTCAGCCCCGCAACCGTGCGCGGAAGCGAACTGGAACTTATGGCAAGAGAAATGAGCTTTGCCGCCTTTGTGTTTCTGGGTTTGAACGAGCGCAAGGTTAGCGCTCTTACCGCAGGCGGCCTGAGTGCAGGGTTCGTTTGACAATACGGAAGAAACGCTCAGCGATGGCTTCCGTGTAAAACATATTGGAGCCCGCCGCCACCACCGCTTCCACCCCGCCGCTAGTGATGAGTTTCTTTCGGATTTCCATCTCGGTACCTCGCGCATCCGAGGCTGAATTGGCCATGACGAACCCGGCCCGGCCCTTCTCGCTTAATGCGGAGTAAAACATCTGAATCCAGAGATAATTCGCGTTATCGGTGCTGGGCAGATCGAACGGGAACCTCCGGCCCGGCCCCACCAGATCCTTCAGCCTCTCTTTATCCACCGCGTTTACATTGAAAGGGGGATTTGCCAGCACGAAATCGAATCGGCCCGTGGCATTGTGCGGATCATCGTAATAAGAAATGGCCTCGCGGATATCGCCTTCCAGACCGTGCACCGCCAAATTCATCCGGCACAACTTCGTCGTCTCTGCGACCTTTTCCTGGCCGTGAATGGAGAGTTCCGAGCTGGGATTCTTCTTATGTTCCAGGACAAACCGCGCCGATTGCACAAACATACCGCCCGACCCACAGGCAGGGTCCAAAATCCGCCCGTGGTAGGGCTCCAGCACCTCCGTTAAGAGCCGGACAATGCTGGAAGGCGTGTAGAATTCCCCGCCGCCCCGACCTTCCGACATCGCAAACTCACCCAGAAATATTCGTAAATCCGGCCAAAGGCATCGAAATCCATTTGCGTGGAGATTTCTGAGAGCCGCTTCAGCAATTCCTTCAGCGTGGTACTGGCCAGCAGGTTATAGGTCTTCGGCAACACGCCGGAGAGCTGCGGATTCCACTTCTCAATATCCCGCATGGCATCATTCACCGCCCCACCGACATCCTGACCTTCCGGCAGCTTCAGCAGGGCATTAAACCGGGCATTTTGTGGCAGAAAAATAACCTGCTCCGCGTGGTAAGACTTGGGATCATCCGCAATAGTACCGCGCCGGGAACTAGCTCCAGCCTTCTCCAGCTTCGCACGCTGTTCCGCAAACCGAGCATCCGCAAAAAGGAGAAATATGAGCCCCAGCACTGGCTGGGAATATTGAGCCGAAGTCAGCCCGGAATTCGCCCGAAGTTGGTCCGCCGCCTCCCACAATCGCTTTTCCATCAACTGACTGGCCGAGTCTCTTTCAGCGGGAGCGATCCATTGCATACGTTAAGAAGCATTAAACACATTTCCTGTGCCGATGTACACCTGCACCGTAGCCATTCCGATGGACAGATGCGGCCCCTGGCAATTCTTCTCGCCCCGTTCCCGACCTTTCCCCGAGGAAAGGTTAGCGACCTACGGCCTGCTGGTCGCTATTTTGATTGAGTTTTACCGTGAGGCACGATTTCCAGGTCACTACTCCATGTCGTCCATCGGAACCGGAGAATACCCACATGAAAATCAGCGGGAATATCGAGACAAATCTCTCTTTGCCCCTCGCCACTCGACGAAACATGGTTCTTCGTTTTGTCCAGCACATATTTGTCCAGATCCAGCAGCTCGGCATCCATTGAGTGCACAGAGGTATAGGCTATCGTGAGGCGATTGCCGTTTCGCGCGATACGGATTGGACTAAGTTCAAATTCATCCAGCATCGAATTTCGGACAAAACCGTTGTCCGTGGTCATCTCAAAAGGACAGTCACAATGATGTTCTTTAGTGTAGCCGAAGGCGCAAAGGTCGATGACCAAACATAGGGGTTTTCCTCCACTATTGATCCCCACATAACAGGGAAACGACCCGAAGCCATCATCTGGAAAGACCTCAAGGACCGATTTACGCAGAAGTTGAAAGCCGTCCCCTTTCTTCATTAGCTTTAAGCCGTCAAGGCCATCTTGCCACAAACGTTCTCGCTCCGCGCTGGAGAGACCTAGAATGTACTGACCATCCGCGATCATCAACGAAGAGCGACTCAGGTAGGCACTATACGGTTTTTTACCTTCAAGCTCGGGCACCGGTACATAGCCGAGCAAATCTTCAAGGGGGCTCCATTGAACGCGCACCGCCCCAACAACATACTTATTTGCGGATAGGGATACCGGGTGCTTCCCTTTTGGAATTCTAAGTGCCAAGGGTTGAGCCTCGTCAAGGTTCGATGAAGCATGCACTATCAACCTTCCTGAGGGAATATCCAAGTTTCCCACTTCTATAACCCGAGCCGCGCCCGCATCACTGATTGGATGATGAAAAACAACCCCCTCTTTAAAGGGCAGTGATAGGTCCTTATTACAGATATCCCGGAGGTTAAATAATTTTGGGATCGGTAGCCCTAAAAGCGAGCTATTCGACTTCTCTGGAATCGAATCTCCTTCATGGAAGTACAATAGCCGTTCAATCTTCCAGACGGTGCGTCTGAGCTTAAGCTGGTACTCACGTCGCGACGGCCAAGTCCCAGAATGCAGTGTTGTGACAATCGCCACAGTGCCGTTCACCGTGACGGATGCGATTTTCTCCAATATCGGATCGTGAGCTTCAGAGCCGGGACAG
>CAVURW010000209.1:0-13995 GCA_963743595.1 uncultured Verrucomicrobiae bacterium | reverse complement strand
GTCGTGGCCGGAGCTGAATCGATTCAAGTACGGCTCACCGATCACCGCAAGTTTTCGGCGCGGGTCATCGCTTCGGATGAATCGGTCGATTTGGCCGTCATCAAAATCGATGTCACTGGACTGCCCGCGTTGCCATGGGGCGATTCTGAGAATCTCAAGATCGGCGAGCAGGTCTTTGCCGCCGGGAATCCGTTTAACCTGAACGATTCCTTCAGCAATGGAATTGTCAGTGCCAAGAGCCGGAATTTGAATGAGTCGTCCTATGAAGATTTCATTCAAACGACAGCGGCGATCAACCCCGGCAATTCCGGTGGAGCGCTGGTGAATTGTCAGGGCGAGCTGGTGGGAATCAACGCCGCGATCGCGTCATCGACCGGCGTGAATATGGGCGTCGGCTTTGCGATTCCGAGCAATCTCGCGAAGTACGCCGTGGTGGACCTCATCAAGAATGGCTACTTAGTTCGCGGCTACCTGGGTGTGCGCTATGAAAAAGAGTTGTCGGATGACGTCCGCCAGCAATTGGGTCTGGATACGGATGAAGGGGCGCTGGTCGATGCCGTGGAGGATGGATCTCCCGCGCAAAATGCCGGACTGCACGCCGGCGATTTCATCACTTCCGTAGACGGTCACCATGTCACCAGCCCAGCGGCACTTCGGTTGTTGGTCGCGCAAATCCCCATTGGGAACCAGATCACGCTCGGCTACATTCGTGATGGGCGTCAAGCAACCGTCAGCGTGAAAATCGGACAACTGACGGAGGCGGTCGCGAAGGGTGGTGTGGGTCAGCCGGAACAGATTCCGACGGCCGAGCATCCAGCGACGCCAACCGAGGCAACCGTTGTTTCGGGCATCAAGGTGGATGATCTCAACGACAAAACACGGGACAAATTCAAGATCGATCCCGAGAACAAAAAGCCCGCTGCGGTCGTCATTTCATTAAGCGATGATTGCCTGGCGAAAGACCTCCAGGTGCAAGTCGGCGACCTCATCTTAAAAGCCTGGGTCAATCGCGGTCCGGGCCACGACATCACCACCGCCAAGGACTTTGACGACCTCGCGAAAACCGTAAAGCCGGGCGAAAGCGTTTTGCTTCTGATCAGCCACGGCAACGATGGCACGGGCGGTTTTGTGAATCTCTCTGCGGCGAAGATGCATTAATGAACGGTGACAGGCGGGAATTGATTTCGCTAATCGAAAAGGCATTTGTCGCCCGACCTCGACCTAAACACCTCTATTTCAAAGATCCGACGCAACCCAAACAAATCTCTGATTCCGATTTGGCAGATATCATAGCGCTGGACACGCTCGACTGGAGCGTGGTGGATATTCGAACTCTCGACCGTTTAGGGGGTGCATCAGGCTTTTTGACACCTGATGCATTTTGTTATTTTCTTCCAAAGATAATGGTAGCGACGTTGCGGCTAAACGCAGCCGATAGCTCGATAGTTAGTTTCATCTTTTGGTCCCTGGCGCACCGCGTCGAGAAAATCGAAGATCTCATGGAATCTGCGAGTCGGCTTTCGGGTTTAGATGCAAACGAACTCAACGCCTTAAAGCTCTGGTTGTGGTGGGTCTTAGAAGAAAGCGATACCGAAGATGATCACCAAATCGGACATGCAATCGATGTTGTTGATCTATTTATAAATCGAAAAACTGATGGCAAATAACGATCTTCTTCATCGCCCAACTGACAATGTCCTCAGTGCTAACAGATTAAGTGTAAATTCGAAGCGGGCTCAAGACATGTTCGCGATCAAACGGTTTGACGCGAGCTTACAGCCCGCAAACGCTTGTTTGATGACACCCAGCCCTGCGTCGCTACGCTCCTTGAGCTGGGCTACCATTGAAGCCGACCCCCGGGCCTAAAGACAGGGGGCATCGTGGAAACGAAAAGCGCTACCGGGTCCAGCGTCACGCTGGCCTCCGGGCCTAAGGACAGGGGCATCGTGAAAGCGAAATCGCTACCGGGTCCAGCGTCACGCTGGCCTCCGGGCCTAAGGACAGGGGGGGGCATCGTGAAAAGGAAAAGCGCTACCGGGTCCAGCGTCACGCTGGCCTCCGGGCCTAAGGACAGGGGGGCATCGTGAAAACGAAATCGCTACCGGGTCCAGCGTCACGCTGGCCTCCGGGCCTAAGGACAGGGGGGCATCGTGAAAACGAAATCGCTACCGGGTCCAGCGTCACGCTGGCCTCCGGGCCTAAAGACAGGGGGGGCATCGTGAAAACGAAATCGCTACCGGGTCCAGCGTCACGCTGGCCTCCGGGCCTAAAGACAGGGGGGGCATCGTGAAAACGAAATCGCTACCGGGTCCAGCGTCACGCTGGCCTCCGGGCCTAAAGACAGGGGGGCATCGTGAAAAGGAAAATCGCTACCGGGTCCAGCGTCACGCTGGCCTCCGGGCCTAAAGACAGGGGGCATCGTGAAAACGAAATCGCTACCGGGTCCAGCGTCACGCTGGCCTCCGGGCCTAAAGACAGGGCATCGTGAAAAGGAAAAGCGCTACTCGGTCCAATGTCACGCTAGCCTCTGGGCCTAGAGACAGGGGGCATCGTGATAGCGAAAGGGCTACAGGGTCCAGCGTCACGCTGGTTATTGGATGCAACGTCACGTTGCCGTTGCCTACTGACCTTCGGGATTCACGATAAAACAGGTTCTCGTCGCAACGGTGTTAAAGACGCTCGGGTTGATCGGGTCGTTGGATTTGTTCGGGTTAAAGGCGGCCATCAAAACGCCGCCGCAGACGACCACGCGTCCGTCATCGAGTGTGATTAAGGTGTGATTGGACCGGGGCTCTGGCAGTAACGAGCCGAACTGAACGTGGTTAGTGGCCGGGTCGAACAACCAACTGTCTGAGAGCAAGGCATCCGGTTCGGTTTTCAACCAAATCAGCGGGATCGGCACGAGAAGTTGGTGGGTCGGGATAAATCCGCCGCAGCCCCAGATGCGGCCACTTTTTAAGATGGTGGCGGGCGCATTGGAGGAGCGGATTCCGAGGTTAAGCTCCGCGTGGGTGTTCACGTTCCAACTGACGGTCTCGGCGTTCTCGTTTAGGCTGCGGATGAAGGGTTGTCCGGGCAGCATGGAAACTCTTTGCACGCTGCTGCTCCACGTGTAGCTCGCGGGATCGAATTCTTCCTCGCCGTCGATCCCAAATTTCAGCACCTTTCCGTTGTCTTCCAAAATCATGCCGAACGATTGGGAGGGGATATGGATAAGATCGCCCACTTTTTTCCAGGTTCGCGTCTTCAGGTTATATTCCGCGCACGTTTTCTCGCCCATCTGCTCGACTGCCGAGGAGTCTCCGACAAAGAGGAGCTCGCCCGATTTGAGTTGAAGACAATCCAGGGCCGTGTACGTGGCGAGCTTGCCGGGGGGCGTGGGAATGTTGGACCAATTCTTATCGGTCGTATTGTAGAGCTGGTAGTAGTCGTCGGTCTTATTTGAGAAGCCGCAAATCACCCTGCCGCCGGAAAGCGCTGAGGCGAACTGGAAGTTGTTCAGCTTTCCGGGCACCATCGACCATTCGCCCCGTTTCGGATCATAAATTTCCGCAGTGCCACTCTCCGAGGTCTCATTCGGACTTTGGGGTGCGGTGGCACCAAAAACAAAGAACCGCCCGTCATCTAGACGCAACCACGCACCATCCAGCATGGGAGCTTTTAGGTCGCCCGTTTTGACGATGTTCATCTGCTCGGGTAAGAGGGCGGACCGGATGAGCACGGCTCCCAACAAAACGACGGCGAGGAGAATCGCATCTCGTGTTAGTCGCGTAGCCAAGCCCGGTTTCATGAACGCTACACTACTTCTCTGCTGGCAATTCGTCGACTAACCAACAGCATGGATTTGAGGATTGGCTTATTCCCATCACCATAAATTTACCGTTGGGTAGCATCAGCGCTCCGTAGAGGTATTGAACTTCAGGAGGCAGGCGAACCTCTTGATCCAGCTTGCTTTTTTCATCAAACAATTTGCACAAGATGTCCGAAGCGGGCCCAAATAGTCCGGGCCGTGTTTCCAGTCCTAAATAAACCACCCGACCTGAACGTAAGCGTCCGCAATACGGTGTATCCGAGTAATGGCCGGGCGCGACCGGATCCCACGAATTGGGGCGCGGATCGTAATTGGAACGGCCATGATCCCCTAGCGCCATGACCTTCCCATCTGCAAGACTCACTCCCCCGCGAACGATTCCCATAGCGGTTGGTAGTGGGCTAACGGCGCTCCATTTCATCGTTTTAGGATCGAAAATGGAAGCGTCACTTCCAGTCATCAGGAAAACGCGTCCATCCTCCATTAACGTGAGGATTGGGGTCCCAAGAGCGGTTCCCGGTGCATCTGTCCATGTACCAGCCACCGGGTCATAAACGCTGCAGTTCTTGGAAGAATCGATAAAAAGCACCCGTCCGTCTTTGAGCGCAATAAAGGGGCTACCGGAGAAGTCGTAGTTAGGCCCCTTGGCGTAACTACCCGTTTTCTTGTCCTCATCTATTAGGTAGATTTGAGGCGTCTTCGGTGCAGGCGAGAGGGAGGGCACGGATATCGTCGTCGATATGCTTGTCGTCACAATCGAGCCGCTGACTAGCGAGCGACCACCGCCATAAGTCACCGAGGTGTAGCCGGAAGAGTTTCTGAGGCAAAGAATCAACCCATTCGAGAGATTCGTGCGGGGAACATAATCGGCTGGAATAGTTGTCGCAACCGTCTGCCATTGAGCCGATTTGATGTCGTAGACGGAAAACTGGTTATTATAGGAGAGCGCTACTTGCCCCTCTTTATCGATGGAAAGCCCGCCAAATGCCGCTGTGGGCACTCCCGTTCGACGCCACTGGAGCTCCAGGAGCGACTCACGAAAAAAGCTCTCGCGAGCCCAGATGATCAGCGCCAAGGCGGCGATGCTCCAAAGAAACCAAACGATCCTGCGCGGGCCCATGGGGAAAACGTAGCGGGAGGCGGGCGATTCGTCGATAACAGGTTGGCGCGGGCGGCAGACGAGATCTTCTAATATTAGTATATCTAATTAAGTACACTCCTGCTCTCGCCCGGTTCTCACACGTTTCCCGACCAGCTTGAGAGCCGTGTCAACTTGCATTTTTGTAACTCTTCCAGTACCTTGTTTGCATGTAGAACTCGTCAGGTCAGCCGCCTAAGCGTCGATCCTGTTCCAAGATCGAGCGCGGGGGAACCAAACTCCTTTGAGCATTTCGGACCTGACTTTTCCCGGCCAAGCACCCGGTGAATCTCAATCCAAAACCCGCCCAAAGGATGGGGCAAATCTGGTGGAAAAACCGCCAGAGGATCACTTCCAAGATCCAGCCCGTCAGCTAACTCCGTAGGCATGTGGGAGGGCGAAAACCGTGGTGCACCGCAGTCTCTGAGAGACACGCGATACGCCTCACGATCACCTCGCTCGAAAAGATGTCGGCTCGCCTGACCTCCTTAGGTTAGCGGGCAGACTGTAGCGTCGGTATATTCTATATGAACGGCACCCTTGCCATGTCGGTCAGTAGCCTCCTGGGCTCACTGAATCACCCGTTAGTTACTCTTGCACAGGTCACCAGCGAGGACAACTCCTCCTCGTACTCACACGTGTGGATGCTCATCCTCTTCGCCGTGGTGGTCGTGTTGATCGTCTGCCTCATTTTCCTACCGCTCGTTACGGGCGCTGTACGGATTCATGAGCGGCAGGTCGGCGTCGTCGTGAAGAAATTCTCAGCCAAATCGTTGCCGCCCGGCCAACTCGTCGCGCTCAATGGCGAGGCTGGTTACCAAGCTGAAACGCTCGGGCCAGGTATCCATTTCGGCTACTGGTTCTTCATGTACGAGGTCTTTAAGGCTCCTCTGGTGGAAGTGCCCGCCGGCGAAATTGCGTTGGTTCTTGCCAACGATGGCTGCTCCATTCCTTCCGACCGGATCCTGGCTAAATTCGTCGATTGTAACAACTTCCAGGACGCCCGCGCGTTCTTGCTGAATGGTGGCGAAAAAGGTCGCCAGCTCAGCATCCTCACCGCAGGTACGTACAGGATCAACCAGGCGCTCTTCAACGTCATTACCTCCGCCTCTGCCGCCAAGTTCGGCATGGTGCCGGAACAGTTCTACGTGTATGAGGTGGCGTCGAATCGCGTGGGAGTGGTCACCACCATGGATGGAAAGCCGATTCCTGCTGGCGAAATCGCCGGCCCCATGATCTCGGATCACGATAACTTCCAGAATCCTCAGGCCTACCTGAACAACGGCGGCCAACGTGGTTTGCAACAGCAGGTGCTGCTCTCTGGTACGTGGAATCTGAACCCCTGGTTCGTCCAAGTGGAACAGGTGGAAATGCTGGAAATTCCCATCGGTCACGTGGGTGTGGTCATCTCCTTCGTTGGGGAAGCGCACATCGACGTCTCCGGGAAGGAATTCCTGCACGGCGATCTGGTGGAGCCCGGCCATAAGGGCGTGTGGGTCTCGCCACTCTACCCCGGCAAGCACCCCATCAACCCGAAGATCATGCGTGTAGAACGCGTGCCCACCACCAATATTGTATTGAACTGGGCTCGCCAATCGGAGGCGCACAATCTCGATGCGAAACTGAGCAGCATTACTGTGCGTTCCCGCGATGGATTCGCCTTTAACCTGGACGTCGCGCAGATCATCCACGTGGGTGCCATGGACGCTCCCCGTGTCATCTCCCGTGTCGGCTCGATGCAGAATCTTGTCGATCACGTGCTGCAACCGATCGTCGGCAACTACTTCCGGAACTCCGCGCAATACTACACGGTGCTCGATTTCTTACGGGCCCGCAGTGAGCGCCAGTCGGAAGCGGCCCAATTCATACGCGTGGCTCTCGGCGAGTATAACGTGCAAGCGGTCGATACGTTGATCGGCGATATCACGCCTCCGGAAGCGCTGATGAAGACGCAGACGGATCGTAAACTCGCAGAGGAAGAGAAGGAGACCTACGAGATGCAGGAAGCCGCGCAGAAACAACGGCAGTTGCTGGTGCGTGAGACCTCCATCGCGAACATTCAACAACAGGTCGTCGCCAGCGAGCAGGGCGTGATGATCGCTGAGCTGAATGCTCAGGCCAACGTCAAGGCCGCGCAGGGTGAATCGGAAGCCATTCGCCTCCGCGCCTTGGGTCAAGCCGAAGCCATTCGCACGACCGGTTTGGCCAAGGCGCAAGCCTATCGCGCCGGTGTGGAAGCACTCGGAGGCCAAGCCTTCGCCGCACTGCAAATCATGCAGATCGTGGGTGAACGCAATGTGCGCATCGTACCGGACGTCTCCGTCACCAGCGGTGGCGGTGCAGCAGGTGGCGGCTTGCTCGAGGCTCTTCTGGGCACGACGCTGAAAGATCGCGTGGGTAGCGGGGATGTGATTACAGCCACGACCGCCATGCCCACCGTGCCTAGCGTGCCTGAACCCGCGAGCGAAGACGGAGGCGTCATCCTCCCCGGTGTTCCGACTGACCCGAATCAAATGGTGTAACGTCGTCGGATGAGAAATCGGGTGCGTGGCTGGAAACGGTCACGCACCCTTTTTCGTTACGGGGCTGAAGCAGCCGTGTGGATTTACACGGTCAGATGACGTTCGTTCCAAAATGACTTCCAACGGATTCCAGAGCGTATAATGAACCCTGCCAGCAGGGAGAACAAAGGACAATGTTGTAGGCACCGGGGGGCTCGATCATCGTTCCGCAAACGGAGCACTCCGCGTTGCCATCCAGAAAACTTTTCTGCGAGGGTAGGCTGGCGAGTTTCCGACAGGCCTTCTCCAGCTCCACGATGGCTCCTTCGTTATCTGACTTACCTCCGAAGAAACAACGGTTTAGCTCCCGAATTCGTTCGATGTGGATGAGCACACGTTCCAGCAGTTGTTGCCGTTGGTCTGTCGGCAGTAAGGTCATCATTTGCGTCAATTCGTGAATCGCATCCTTTTCATGAGAGACACGAAAAATCCACTTGGTCTGCGGGTGGTTGAGATCGAGCATAATCAGGATGGGCGTTTCTTGGTCAAGGTTACTCTAAATGCCAGGTAAGCAGCCTCGTTAAAGCCCTCAGCAGCATTCAGTCTTGCACTGGCCTCCTCGATCGGCCTAATACACTCGGGGCAATAGTAATTCGTGGAATAAAATATTTCTAAGGGAGTCGCCCCCGGTTTTTTTATGGGCGAGCAGCAAACTGGACAGGGTTCTTTCCCGTCTAAAACTCTACCCGTTGAAGAGAGATTGGAAACCGATTCGCATGCTGACCGAAATTCCAGAAGGCGTTGTTCGATAAAAGGACTGTCTCCAAAATCCTCTCGGTTCAGCGTGGCCATCTTGTCAATCGCCAGACCAATTCGAACCATCATCTGACGACGTTGCTCCGTAGGAAGCAGGGTCATGATTGAGACGTACTCCATGGTGCGATCTAACTGGATTTGGGCCATAACGATCTTGTGATCAAACATAAGAGTCTAATCACGCTAACAGGTTTATCACGAACGACAATCGCCCCCGGTTTTGACAACCGGACCCGTTCCGGTACTCTCCTGCGCTATGCAGTTGCTGAAGTTTCTCTGGCCCAAAAACATCTACATACGCGCTGCGATTCTCAACACGCTGGGCTTCATTCTCCTTCAAATCTGGCGGCCCTGCTACTTCCTGACGGACGACACGTTAACGGGCGGTCTCGGGATCATCGCGGAAATCGGGCGGCACCTGGGCGAGGGGCACTCGCCGTTCATCTCCGACTACCTCTTCGGCGGAAATTATAATCTGCTGGCCGATCCTGGATTGTTTAACTGGCACCCGTTCATTTTCCTGGTGGCCTACCTCTCAAATTTCGGGCTGCTCATCTACTCGTTCGATATCGTCGCTTTTTTGAACCTGCAAATTGCCATGCTGGGGTTCGTCGCGGTTTCCCGGTTTCTGAAGAAGAAGTATTCGTTGAGCATCCACGACAACATGATCCTCTTTTATGCGCTTAGCTTTAACTTCAATCTTTATGTTCTGAATGTCACCGCCAGCTGGAATATCTTTCTCAATAATCACAGCGCCGTGCCGTGGTTGGTGCTGGCGATTCTATCGCCGTCGCTCCGCACGGGAATCAGCTTGGTGGCACTCTTTCAGATCCATCAAATTCTGGGCGGCCACCCGTTAATGACCATCTCCACGGGCCTCATTCTTTCGCTTTTTACGGTGACCTACGCCTCGCAATCGCAGTCGATCCGTCCACTGCTGATCTGGGGTCTGGGCTCGATCCTCTCGGTCGTTCTGATTTCGCCTCTGCTTGTCGATATGGTTGCTGGATACTACGCGAGCACGCGTTCCTCCGGATTGGATCCTCGGTCGATTTCCGGCCTGGCGATGCCGCTTGCTTACTTCCCGGTCTCCCTTTTTGCAGGAGGCTGGACCTCGCTTCATATTTTTAACGACCCGACCGCCAAGCACATGGATGTGCTTCCTGTAGAAAGTTACCTGGGGTGCGCCGCATCATGGTGTATCGCCCCGGCACTGCTGAGCTTCCGACGATTCAGCAAATTCGAGCAACTCCTGGTCTTTATCCTCGCCACGCTGGTCATTTTCATCTCGCGCCCGTTTTGGATTTCGGAAGTGATGTCGCATCTGCCGCTCCTAAACAGCTTCCGCTGGCCGTTCCGCGAAATCATGCAATTCGAGTTCTTTTTCCATCTTTTCCTAGTGACGCGTCGGCCCGGATTCTCCCGCAATTTCCGAATGACGATGCTCCGGTTCGGCGCGATCGTCTTCCTCGCGCCCCTACCGTATGCTCCCGTCCCTGCGATCAATCATTCCCGGGAAGATCGTGATCTCGTCATGTCAGGGCAGGTCTACACCTACTGGGCAGAGGTGCGTAAGTACCTGAAGCCCGGCGAAATGATCGTCCCGATTATCGACCGACTGCTCCCTACAGAAAATCAAGCAAGTCATCAGGTGCCCTTCTGTCTGCTCGGCACCGCAAACTTCGCGGGTCTCATTCAGGTGAAAAATGCAACCGGTTACTCGCCCACCGCACCGATCAAAAAAACGCCGCTGGAATGCACGCCGTTTTGGGGTTACGGCGCGTACACCACGGAGCAGGTGCCCTATTTGATTGCGAAGATGCATCAGAAATCGCTTAAACTCCGTCTCGTCGTTCTGGAGCACATGAATCCCTTGCGAATTTCTTTGGTCGATCCCATTGAAGGCACGGCGATAGATCTGACCCCGCTCATTCCGGAGAAATATCGACGGCACTTTACCGATGCGGCCTACGACGATCTAGAGGAGAGCGCCCCGTCAAAGCCCGTCTCCCCCACCCCCGGAAACAAATAGAAACTGTAAAGAAAGGAGCGTTCGAGGTGGCATAAACTTCGCTTCTGTATTAGCATCCCCGCTTCCTTTTTTATGGCAGACAAAATCTTCATTCTCGATTTCGGTTCGCAGTACACCCAAGTCATTGCCCGACGCATTCGCCAACTCAAAGTTTACTCCGAAATCTTGCGTTACGATACGCCCATCAGCGAACTCAAGAGCCGCGAACCAGCCGGGATTATTTTCAGCGGCGGTCCTGCCAGCGTTTACGCGCCGAAAGCGCCCCGGCCCGACCCCGCCATTTTCGAGGCTGGCCTACCGATTTTAGGGGTCTGTTACGGCATGCAGCTTTTCGGCGCGATGCTCGGTGGCGATGTCGCGCGCAGTGATCGCCGGGAGTATGGGCGCGGTTACATGCTGCGTGAGGATACCAAGCCCGACGTGGCCCCGGAGATGCGATCCTTGCTGCTGGGCGATCTCCCGAATGAGCTGGAGATTTGGAACAGCCACGGCGACGCGTTGAAGACGTTGCCGCCAGGCTTCCGAGTGGTTGCACATTCCAGTAACTCGCCGTTCTCGGTGATCGAAGACTCAGCCCGACGTCTCTACGGCCTGCAGTTTCACCCAGAAGTTGCGCACACGCCGAAGGGCCTGCAGATCTTGGCGAACTTCGTCTACAACATATGCGGCGCGCAACCGACGTGGACGATGGATAGCTTCATCGAATCGAGCTGCGCAGCGATCAAGGAACAAGTCGGGTCGGATCGAGTCATTCTCGGCCTCAGTGGCGGCGTCGATTCCAGTGTGGCAGCCGCGCTTTTACACCAGGCGATCGGCGAGCAGCTCCAATGTATTTTTGTCGATAACGGCCTGCTCCGAAAAGGCGAGCGTCAGAGCGTCGAAGAGGTGTTTGGGCGGAACATGAAGCTGAATTTGCACACAGTGGATGCAGGGGAGCGGTTCCTTGCCAAGTTAGCGGGCATTAGCGATCCCGAGCAGAAACGGAAGATCATCGGTCGCCAATTTATTGAAGAGTTCTCCGAAGCGACCAAAAAGGTGGGCGATGCCAAGTACCTGGCGCAAGGCACGCTCTACCCTGACGTGATCGAGAGCGTGGCCATCGGTGATAACCCGGCTTCTGTGATCAAAAGCCATCACAATGTCGGTGGTCTGCCGGAAGACATGGCCTTCAAGCTCGTGGAACCGCTTCGGCAACTCTTTAAGGACGAGGTCCGGCATTTAGGCGAGACGCTCGGCCTGCCGAAGGAGATGGTGTGGCGTCATCCGTTCCCTGGCCCTGGGCTTGCAGTCCGCATTCTCGGCCCCGTCTCCGCGGCGGAGACAGCGATCTTGCGTGAAGCCGACGCCATCGTGATCCAGGAAATGAAAGCAAGCGGTTGGTACGAAAAGGTGTGGCAGGCATTCGCTGTGCTATTACCCGTACGCAGTGTAGGCGTTCAAGGCGACGAGCGAACATACGCATTGACCTGCGCTGTGCGTATCGTCGAGAGCCAGGACGGAATGACCGCCGATTGGGTGAAGATCGATTACGCTGTGCTGGAGAAAATCGCGACGCGAATCACCAATGAAGTCAGCGGCATCAACCGCGTCGTCTACGACATTTCTTCTAAGCCACCCGCGACGATCGAGTGGGAATAGTTCCGGTTATCGGGCTTTGCCAGTGCATGCGGTGGAAAGTTGGCTTGTTGCCGAGCTCCGTTCTGTGCGTAGATCATGGGTAAATTATGGGTACGCACACGATTCAACTTCACCGAGTGCTCTGCACATTGCCGGAGCACGTCTACAAGGCCTTCCTCGATGCCGATGCGCTCTCGAAGTGGCTTCCGCCAAATGGATTTATCGGCAAGGTGCACGAAATGGACGGCAAAGTCGGTGGCAAGTTTAGGATGTCGTTCACAAATTTTAGAACAGGACAAGGACACTCGTTTGGCGGGGAGTACCTGGAACTGGTGCCGTATGAGCGAATTCGCTACAGCAATTGGTTCGATGACGCGAACCTTCCGGGCGTTATGGAAGTGACGGTCACACTGAAGCAGGTCGCCTGTGGCACCGAAATGACCGTAACCCAACACGGAGTGCCTGAAGCAATTCCTCGCGAGTCGTGCTATCTCGGCTGGCAAGAGTCCCTAATTTTGCTTGGGATGCTTGTTGAGTCGGACATCGATTAACTTCGTGTCCCAATCACCTAATCGAACCACGGCAGGAGTTTCAGGTTCCCAAGCGCGTTCGTGGATTAACCGAAAATCTTACTCCAAAGAGGGATGCGCTCTGAAGAAGGGAGCCGTACACTTTTGCATATGGTTCAGAAGTTCTGCAAGTTCTTGGAAGGTGTCGTATTCATCTTGGCGTTTGGGTTGGTTTCGGCAGCAGCGCAAGACAGCGCGTTTCTTGCCGCGAACGGCGTCCAGATTCGAGACGGGCACGGTGCTGGTAGAGTGGTGCAACTCAGAGGGGTGAATGTGGGCGGCTGGCTGGAGTGGCAAGACTGGATGTGTCCGATGGATTCTTCAGGCACGTTGCGGGACGCAAACCCCGGCCACAACGGCTACGATTACGAGGTGCGGCATTTGCTTGAAAACCGGTTCGGCTCCACCGATGCGGAGAACCTAGTCAGTACCTACGAGGACGCGTGGTTCAATCTCCACGATCTCGATAACATTAAGAACCTCGGGATGAACGCAGTGCGGCTCACGTTTGCCTATGACACGCTGATGACCGAAGCGGGCACGTTTCGCCCGGACGGTTTTAAGAAAATGGATTGGCTGATCGAGAACGCCTGGAAGCAGGGGATCTACACGATTGTCGATTTTCACGCGTTCCTACCCGCCCTTGCGAATCAAGACGGCTCCTCGACCGGTTACTGGAAACAGGATCACTGGAAGAGCGAGACGGCCGCGATTTGGAAGCACATCGCGGAGCATTATCGAGGCAACCCCGCTGTGGCGATGTACGATCTCTTAAACGAACCGAATAACTCGGCTCCCAAAGGGTTATCCGAGCCCTCTTCCGAGGCCGTTTGCGCTCAATACGCGCAGATCTACTCGGCAATACGATCAAGCGATCCCGACCACATCATTTGCATGGAGGGGATGTGGGATTGGCATTCCTTGAATGACCCCCAAAAGTGTGGTTACCGCAACGTCGTCTACTCGTTTCATTTCTATCATTTTGGAGCCAAGGACACAGCCGATAACGATGCACAGACGCTCGGGGACATCAAAGGCATCCACGAGATGCAAAGCCAATGGAAGGTGCCTGCGTTTGTCGGCGAGTTTAACTTCTTTGGCAGCGCTCAGGCTTGGGATTTCGGGATCAATGCGTACAACCAGGAGGGGCTGAGTTGGACGATGTGGAGTTACAAAAACAAAGCGGGCCATGGCAGCAGCTGGGGAGTCTACGATCTCGCCGAGCTCTCGGATCACAAAGCCTGTGTGGTGCCGGACCTCACCAAGGATTCTGCCGAAGAGATTCGGCAAAAGTGGCAAGGTTGGGCGACCGAAGGCGACACCTTTGTGCTCAACCCGATGTTCTCCTCCCTGTTCCGTTCGAAGGAAGAGATGGTTTCGTCAGTCGACCGAACTAGGTAGCTCTTTCGGGCAATTGTTAAATGGGGGCATTTGGATGACCATCTAAATATCTTATGAAACCAAGAGCCCACTAGCAAGACCAACCGAACGAATAGGTTAAACAAAAACAT
>CAVURW010000208.1:0-3790 GCA_963743595.1 uncultured Verrucomicrobiae bacterium | reverse complement strand
AATTGCTACGAGGCGTTCATTCACATCATTGACTCGATGTTTAATCAACACGCCAAGTGGTTAAAAATCACGGCGCAAATCCCGTGGCGCAGGAAGATCGCCTCTCTGAATTACCTCCTCGCCTCACACGTTTGGAGACAAGACCACAACGGTTTTACCCACCAGGACCCTGGATTCATTGACCATGTGGTAAACAAGAAAGCGTCGGTCGTTCGGGTCTACCTGGCCCCGGATGCCAATTGTCTGCTCTCTATCATGGACCATTGTTTGCGGAGCCGCCATTACGTTAATGTCGTCATCGCAGGTAAACATCCCGCCCCTCAATGGTTGACGATGGATGAAGCGGTGAAGCATTGCACCCAGGGAATCGGCATTTGGTCCTGGGCAAGCAACGACCAGGATGAAGAACCTGATCTGGTGATGGCTTGCTGTGGCGATGTGCCGACGCTGGAGACCTTAGCCGCTGTTTCCATCTTGCGTGAGCACCTACCTGAGCTAAAAATCCGGGTCGTCAATGTGGTGGATCTGATGCGACTTCAGCCCCAAAGCGAACATCCGCATGGTTTAAGCGATCACGATTTTGATGGGCTCTTTACCCTCGATAAACCGGTCATCTTCGCCTTCCACGGGTATCCTGGCTTGGTTCATCGACTGGTCTATAGCCGCAACGGGCACCAAGACATCCATGTCCACGGTTACAAAGAAGAGGGCACCATTACCACGCCTTTCGATATGACCGTCTTAAACGAAATGGATCGATTCCACTTGGTAATTGATGCTCTTGATCAACTTCCAGAAACGGAGAGCAAAGGCATTTATCTGAAGCAACTGCTCCAAAGCAAACTGATCGAGCACAAGCAGTACATTAAAAAACACGGTCAGGACATGCCGGAAATCCGGGATTGGAAGTGGACTTCCCCGGAGAAAAATGTTGCAGATGGGCAATCGTGAAGAAGCTGATCGTTTTTGACCTGGATGGAACGCTGGCTGAAAGCAAGATGGCTCTGGATGAGGAGATGGCGAAACTAATCGATTCGCTACTCACCGCTGCCAAAGTGGCGGTTATTTCCGGAGGCGCCTGGCCCCAGTTTGAGAAACAGATTCTCGCTCACCTCGCTGCGGGCGAGGGGCTGAAGAATCTCTCCCTGTTGCCGACCTGTGGAACTCAATTCTATAAATACGCCGGGAAATGGGAACGCCTCTATTCGGAGGAATTTAACCCGCAAGAGAAAGAGAAGATCTTCGAGTCCCTGAAAAAAGCGGTGGAGGATTCGGGCAATCGGGAAGAAAAAGTCTGGGGCGAACTGATAGAAGATCGGGGCAGTCAAATTACCTACTCAGCTTTGGGACAACAGGCACCGCTGGATGAAAAAAAGAAATGGGATCCGGTCTTAACCAAGCGTATGCGCATCAAAGCGCCCTTAGATAAGCTGATTCCGGAGTTTTCGGTCCGCCTGGGTGGGGCGACATCGATCGACGTCACCAAGCCAGGAATCGACAAGGCATACGGGATTCGAAAGCTGAGGGATATCCTGGGCATTAAACTCAGCGAGATGATTTTTATCGGCGACGCAATTTTTCCTAGTGGGAATGATTATCCTCCCAAAGAAGCCGGAGTGGCTTCCATCCAGGTGAAGAATCCCGAAGAAACCAAGAGGGTCATCGAAACGGTTATCGCTTGTTTGCGGCCTGCTTAAAGCAGCGGTGTCTTATTTGGGTATATACGGGGTCTACACCCCATTGTTCATCTCGAGTAAATGAACGATTCTATACGTTAAGAAGACCTCAATCAGTCTTCGGGCTTAGCAATCAGTAACAAATGGCAAATGCCAAAAAAGATATGAACAAACAAATAATAGTCACTTTAGCGTTCTTAGGATTCGTAATCCTAGCGATTAGCACGTCGAGTGCGGGTGATCATCAAAACGACCAAGGATACTACGATCGTGATCATTACCACCACTCTTATGAAACCTACCACCATCATCGGGGTTACTGGCAGCACCGGAACGGAATCCAGTTCTTCATTAACGTAGATTAGGTTGCTTAACCAATGAAGTAAGAGCGCACGGACTACACATAAAGCTACGTGCGCCTTTTCATGAGATGACCGGAACGGAGCTAACTATGAATAACACTATTTTGACCGAAATCGCCAATAAGCTCGTAGCCGGTAAAAAAGGACTACTCGCGATTGATGAGAGCAATGTTACCTGCAACAAAAGGTTTGCCGCACTGGGAATTCCAGAAACCCCAGAGGCTCGCCGAGCTTATCGGGAACTCCTCATTACCACGCCTGGTTTAAGCGAGTTCATCAGCGGTCTAATCGTCTACGATGAGACGTTTCGACAAAAGTGTTCCGACGGTACGCCCTTTCTGGATGCTATCAATCGGGCAGGAATGCTCATTGGAATCAAGGTCGATACGGGAGCCAAATCATTGGCGGGGCATCCCGGCGAGGAAATTACCGAGGGCCTGGATGGATTGCGCGAACGACTTGCTGAATACGCACAGCTCGGGGCACGATTTGCTAAATGGCGCGCCGTGATTGAGACCGGTGACGGAATTCCAACCCGAGCGTGCATCGATGCGAATGCACAAGCCTTAGCCCGATATGCTGCGCTTTGCCAGGAGGCAGGTTTGGTGCCGATTGTAGAACCGGAAGTCTTGATGGATGGCGTTCACACCTTAGAAGACTGTCAGCAAGCAACTGAGTGGGTAATACGAACGGTCTTCGACCAACTGAACGTACAAGGAGTTCTGCTGGAGGGCATGCTCCTCAAACCGAACATGGTCGTACCGGGACTGAATTGTTCGATACAGGAGACGGTGGATGAGGTGGCGAGGGCAACGCTAGAATGTCTTCGGCGGACCGTTCCCGCTGCGGTGCCGGGCATCGTGTTCCTATCCGGTGGACAATCCGCCGAGCTCGCTACTGCGCGACTGAAGGCGATGAGTCTCCGTTCTGAGAGTAAACCATGGGCGTTATCATTTTCGTTCGGTCGTGCAATTCAACAGCCTGCTTTGGAACTATGGAATGGGGAAGAGCCTAATATCTCCAAAGCCCAGCAGGCACTTCTGCACCGAGCCCAATGTAATAGCGCAGCGCGCATTGGCGGTTTTCATGAGTGAGCCCCATTCAAATCCGCTCTCCGTTTATCTCATTCGGCATGGAGAAACCGCATGGTCGATCTCCCATCAGCACACCGGTGTAACGGATATTCCCTTAACCGAAGACGGTAATCACGGAGCAAGACAGGTGGGCACCCGGCTAAAAGCAGTGGCGTTTAGACAGGTTTTTAGTAGCCCTGCTAAGCGAGCGAAAGAGACCTGCATCTTGGCCGGATTTGGTTCACAAATGGTGATTGATCCCCGCTTGGTCGAGTGGAATTACGGAAAGTACGAGGGGATGAAGACCGTCGCTATCCGCGAAGCGCGACCTGACTGGAACATTTTTCAGGATGGTTGCCCACAAGGTGAATCTGCCGAACAAATTGGTGTCCGTGCCGATGGACTCATCACGTTCCTTTTAACCCTCAAGGGCAACATCGCCCTCTTTACCCACGGTCAGTATTCAAGCGTCTTTACGGCAAGATGGCTGGGATTGCCCGTAATAAACGGTGACCACTTCATCCTCGGAACCTCGTCAATCGGCATCCTTAGTTTCGATCCCGACCACATTAAAAACCCCGTCTTAGGGGCATGGAATATTTAATTAGCCCTCCTTACCATTATGAATTATTTAGACAAATTTTGCGTCACACCAGGAAAGGCCGTTCACCTGGAGGAC
>CAVURW010000207.1:0-8421 GCA_963743595.1 uncultured Verrucomicrobiae bacterium | reverse complement strand
CCCCACGGTTTGATTCCAACGCCTGTTTTGCCGCGCTTTTGGGATCGGAGGAGAATGGGTTTTGGCGAATTCGTCCAACCGATCACATATTAACTCAGACTCAAAAGTATCGGGGCGAGACACTCATTCTCGAGACCTATTTTGAGACCGATACGGGAACGGCCAAGATCATCGATTTTATGCCTCCAGACGGTCGCTACCGAGATATCGTTCGGATCGTAGAGGGCATAAAAGGCCGGGTGAACATGGAGATGCGCCTGGTTATTCGATTCGATTATGGCCAAACGATTCCGTGGATGCGTAAGAGCGTGGACGGCCTGACCGCGATAGCTGGTCCGAACGGCTTGATTCTCCGAACCAGTGTGGGAACTCACGGAGAGAAACTCGCCACCGTCGCGCGCTTTACTGTTTCTGAAGGAGAGCGGAAACCGTTCGTCCTTTCCTGGTATCCTTCCAATGAGACGACGCCTAAGCCGATTGACTCTGCCTACTCGCTCCAGTTAACCGAGGAATACTGGAAAGAATGGTCATCTCGATGCACCTACAAAGGCGAGTTTCGTCCAGCGGTCATTCGCTCATTATTAACATTAAAGGGCCTGACCTACACGCCCACGGGCGGAATTATCGCGGCGGCTACGACTTCGCTGCCCGAGTTTATTGGAGGAGTTCGGAATTGGGATTATCGTTATTGTTGGTTGCGAGATGCCACTTTCTCGCTCTATTCGTTCATGCAGGCGGGCTACCGGGAGGAGGCTTCGCAATGGAGTAACTGGCTCTTGCGTGCTGCCGGTGGTGATCCGGCTCAGATCCAAATCATGTACGGTCCAGGAGGGGAGCGACGCCTCATGGAATTTGAGTTGCCTCAATTGTCTGGATACGAGAATTCGAAGCCGGTGCGAATTGGGAATGCCGCGTCTCAGCAATTTCAGTTGGATGTGTACGGTGAGGTAATGGACGCGATGCACTTTGCGCGCCGAGTAGGAATCAATGTCTCGTCCGCCTCGTGGCGCATGCAACGACATCTCATTGAATTTGTGGAAGCGAACTGGATGAAGCCTGATGAAGGAATTTGGGAGATCCGAGGGGCCCGACAGCACTTTACGCACTCAAAGATCATGGCGTGGGTTGCCGTGGATCGCGCCGTAAAAGCAGTGGAGGATTATGGTTTTGAAGGCGATCTACCTCGCTGGAAAAGTCTGAGGACCACCATTCACGATGAAGTTTGCGAACGGGGTTTCCATAAGGAGGTAGGCGCGTTCACCCAGGCTTATGGCTCCAAGCAGCTCGACGCAAGCCTTCTTATGGCTCCGCTCGTTGGATTCTTACCAATCTCCGACGAACGGATCATCTCCACCATTGAGCTGGTGAATAAGGAGTTGGTCGTGGAGGGCTTCGTGTTAAGGTATCGCACGGATCACCAAGAGTGCGTGGATGGTCTGCCTGGCGGTGAAGGGGTTTTTCTCCCCTGTTCATTTTGGCTCGCGGACTGTCTTTATTTGATGGGGAGAACGAAGGAGGCCCGTGAGTTGTTTGACCGGCTTCTTAAGCTGAGCACGCGACTGGGCCTTCTCTCCGAAGAGTACGACGTTCGTAACAAACGCTTGGTCGGGAATTTCCCTCAGGCCTTTTCCCACGTCGGGCTCATCAACACCGCTCTGAATCTTGCGCCCAAGCCTGGTCCGGCCGACTTCCGAAGCGCATAATGGCTGCGAAGGTAACTCTGGCCTGAAACGAAAAGGCCTGGCAAACCGAAGCTTGCCAGACCTTTCGCTTTCTATGTTTTAGGGTTTACTTGCTGTGTTCTGCTGATACGCCGACTGCGCCTCCTGCGACGCCGCCCGCGACTGCACCTGCTGTGGCACCGACGGCAGCACCTATGGGGCCGCCAACGGCTGCACCGGCAGCGCCCAGAGCAATGGCCCCGGCAGCTGCGCCAAGGGTCATTCCCGCCACGTCATCGCGCAGATTACGGGAACCATTTGGGTTATAATCGGCACCGAAACGGTTGAAGACGTCGATCACCGGCGCGGGATCGGTTACGCGATATACGATGAGGACCGTCTTACCAGCTTCTACTGCTTTCGTGTAGTAAACCGATTGTCCTTCAGCGATTCCCTCTTCAGTAAGGGTTCTGTACGGGGAAACCGTCGGTGCTACCAGTGTTGCGCTTGCTGGCGTCGTCGGCGTCGCCACAACGCGCGGACTCTCTTGATTTACGACTTGGATATCTCTTCCGAAATATCCGAGCTTACGAAATTCCTCGACTGCCTTAACGACAGAGTCTTTGTCGGTAAATGCTCCTGCAATGATTTGGGTTGTTCCTGTTTTTTCTAATGATTCAGCCATGATAATTTCCTTTATAGTTAGGTGGTTATTCCTACTCCGCATCTGTAGCGCACGCTGTACCACGACACGCATGCGTCGCAAGCTATTGTTTATAAGGGGCTTATGGATTTACCATGACTCAGCAAGACAGGCACTTTGCCTGAGCACTCCGCCTTAATCCGTCATTTCGCCCGTTATACGGACGGTAAATGAAAGACGTTGGCGACGGCTCGGGAAAACGAGCCGAAAGTAATCGGCTTGGAAATAAAACCGGAAACCTTAAGCTCGTTGCAGAGCGCGACGTGCTTGGGGTCAATAGAAGACGTCATGATAACCACAGGAATCGCCTTAAGTTCAGGATTTACCCGAATCCACTTCAACAATTCCATGCCATCCATAGAGGGCAATTTAAGGTCGAGAAATATCGCGACCAGCTCTGCACCGAGAGAGCTTCTTTGTCCCACCTCCACGAGGAAATCGAGAGCCTCTTTACCATCAGCAATGAATTTAACGTTGCTCTCGATATTTATTTTTCTGAGCTGACGAATTAGGATCTCGCGATCATCTTGATTGTCTTCGACGATGAGGACGCGGACAGTGTGGGGCATATAGGGTAAACTGATAGGATTTCTTAATCGCTGCGATATCGGTAAAGGACGGCAAGATAGGTCAGGTTTCTCGGGCTTGTCAACGCTATGCGGCGGGTCGATTTGATTGGCCTACCGGAAGGTGAAAGTAGAACTCGCTCCCTTCTCCTGGAACACTATTCACGCCTATTTTCCCTCCATGCGCATTTACTACTTCCCGAGCAATAAATAGTCCCAAACCAGCCCCACTTCGATCAGTCCCTTGAACGCGGTAGAATCGATCAAAGATCCGCGCACAATGCTCCGCACTAATTCCCGGTCCCTGGTCCTTAACTGTAAATCGTATCTGACTCGGATCCTCCTTGAATAGCTCGACACGAATCCAGACCTTGGTGCCAGACGGGGAATACTTAATTGCGTTCGTAAGTAGATTATTAAAGACAAAGCCAATCCGTTGACGATCGACGGCAACCCGCGGAAGATCAAGCGCGATAGACGCGCTCAATTGGATGGAGGCGGCCTGCGCGATTTCGCGGACGTTTCTGAGCGCGTTCTCAACAATCTCGTCCGGTGTCAGTAGCGCCGTATCGAGTTCGCTCGGTCCATGCTCTAACTTTGCAAGATCGAGCAAGTCGTTTAAGGTCTTTAAGAGTCGGTCGACATCCTCTCGCGCCGTGACGACAAGATCTTTCTGCTTCACATTGAGCGTGCCGATAAGCTCCTCAGCGAGAAGATAAACGGCCATGCGAATACTGGTTAAAGGTGTCTTAATTTCGTGGCTGACGGTTGCGACGAGATTGCTTTTCAGCTCATCCATCAGCCGCATTCGAGTCACATCTTCAAGTATGACCGCGATCCCAAATCGTTCTTCATTGTCGTCCCTCAAAGGAACGATGCGCGGCAGAAAGTAGCGGTCCTGTTCATCGATTTGCAGGCGAATGGTATCGCTAAAGGAATTAGGAACATAATCCTTACCGGTGGAAAGGACCTCGTCCACTTTCTCATCCACTTTCCGAGGCAATCGGTGAACTCCTGCAAACAGCAATTTGACGGCTAGCTTATCAGCCTCTGGGTTGCGCAACTCGACTATGCCCTGGCGATTCAATACGAACACGGGATGGGGAAACGAAGCCAAGGTCGCTCGAATCGTAGAATTCAGTCGCAGCAATTCTTCGGATGCACTCTCACGAAATTTCTTCAGTTGTACCGCCATTTTATTAAAAGAGGCCGCTAAAAGTCCTACCTCGTCATTCGACCGAATGGGTATGGATTGATCCAAGTTTCCGTCGCCAATTTTCCGAACAACAGCTGTCAATTCCACGAGCGGATCGAGCAATCGGCGGCCAAGCAGGAACGTCGTATATATCGAAACGATAATCGCGATAATCATCCCCAACATGAGCAGTCGAATCGTAGTTGTGATTCTTGAGTCCGATTCTTTACTGTCGTTCGTTAAACTCTCTTCATGCAAGACGCTGAGTTCATCCAATGTATTCATTAGAGAAAGCGTGTCCTCGCTAATTTTTCGGTTAAAATCGGGGCTTCTCTGAATGGCTGGGGCCGAAAACCACTGTTTGCCGTCTGCTGCCAAATCGGGAATCCGCTTTTTAAGCATCTGAATCAAAACTTTCTTTTCGTCGGAAAGATGCGTAAGGCTATCGAGCCCTGTAAGCGCTTTTTCAAAGCCCGACTCAGCGTCTTTAAAGCGCTTGAGTCCGTCGACGGAATTAGCACTTACGGTGCTGAATAGGGCGGCATTAATTTGAGACAGATTCAATCTCAGCTGCTGCAGCCTCGCAGCCTCAGAGTCTTTATTGGTTAATAGTAGGGAGATTCTCGCTCCCAGGTCACTGCATTCATTGATCGAATAGAGACCGAGTGACAGCAATATCACAAGGACACAGAGAAGCCCGAAAGCGAGCTTGCTACGCAACATGAAAAGTCTATTCAACATCCGGCGGCTGGGAATCCTCAACCCCGTTCGATTTCATTGAATATCTCTTCCGCTTCCGATAAAGAGTGGCGGGATCAATTCCTAAAATTTGAGATGCTTCCTCCATACTTGACGCAAACTCGACCACGCGGGAGATGTGTTCTCGTTCCAATTCATCCAAGCTCACTCGGCTTCCGATTACAACCTCGGTCGTCTGGGAGTTCTTCAGCGAATCCGGCAAATCCTGAACGTTGATTTTGTCGCTCGAGCATAAGATCACCGCGCGCTCGATGACATTTCTCAGCTCTCGCAGATTGCCCGGCCAGGGGTACTTCTGCATGGCCGCTAGAGCTGCAGGCGCAAATCCCTTGATCTTGCGGCCGAGCTGTTTAGAAAACACGTTCAAGTGCTGCTCCGCACAGGCCTCAAGATCGAGAGGGCGTTGACGCAGCGGGGGCATATCCACGGTGATTACGTTTAAGCGGTAATAGAGATCCTCTCGGAAGGTCCCCAGCTTCACGAGATCCTCCAGTTTTCGATTCGTCGCGGCAATCACGCGAACATTCGCCTTTCGTGGTTTGTGATCTCCAACGCGCTCATACTCGCGTTCTTGTAATAGTCGCAACAGCTTGGGTTGGATTTCCAGCGGAAGCTCACCGATTTCGTCCAGGAAAAGAGTTCCTCCCTCGGCCGCTTTCACCTTTCCCCAGGTCTCCCCTACAGCTCCGGTAAAGGCACCTCGCACGTGTCCGAACAGCTCACTCTCTAGCAGCTCACGGGAGAGGCTTGGACAGGCCACCGTCACAAATGGCATCTCGCGCCGTGGGCTATTGCGATGGATTGCGTGAGCTAACAAGCTTTTGCCCGTTCCACTCTCTCCCAAGATTAAAATAGTGGCTGTAGATGATGCGGCCTTCAGAGTGAGCTCGTAGGTCTTTTGAACCATCGGTTCATTGGTGACGAAATCACGGACGGTTTCGGTCGTGGTTAAAATCGACTCCAACTCTACGACTCGATTCTCTAATCGGCGATTCCGTTCGATCTTTGCCAGAACATGCCTTACCTGCTCGGGCGTAAAGGGCTTCCCTATATAATCGACCGCACCGGATTTAATCGCCTGTACAGCTGTATCTACGGAAGAGTAAGCGGTAAAGACGACAATGCTCAGTTTAGGATCGGCGGCTAACAATCTGGGGATGAGTTCCAGACCGCTCTCCTCACCCAGTTTCAAATCCAAAAACGCGACGTCGAAATTTCCCCGCTGAACATATTTCAGCGCCTCTTCACCCGTTTCAGCCTGCTCACAGTCGTGGCCTAAAGCGTCTAACGCTAGCCAAGTGGTTTTTCTGATGTTCGCCTCATCATCAATAATCAAAATGCGCATTTCTCCCATGATATTTCCTTTTTCAGCGGTTCTTTTATCGATTAAGGATTTCCAAATCGTCCCGTCTTAATCTTCATTAAATCGTTTCTAAAAATGATCGTTACAGACGAGTTTCCGTCGTCATAGTGGTAGCTGGTTTCGGTCCCTCCCAGGAGTGGAACTGAAGATGATTGAGAGCTGGAAGGATTACCAAGAATCGCCACAACCTGCGCCGGTGACATGTCCTTTTGCACTCGATCCAAATTCGCCTGAGTCAGAAGTGGATTTGCTGTCACCGGCATGGGAGGAGGCGTTGGAGCCGGCCCGAGCCCTGCATCTGGCGGGGGTGGAGGAGGAACAGGTGCCGCAGCCACTGGTGGAGGAGTTCCCTGCGGGACCGGTGCCGATTCGCTCGGAAGCACCGCATTAGTAGTCGTTGTGGTTGTGGTAATCGTCACCACTGGGGTAGGTGTGGACCCCTGACCGGCAGTGTCAGAGCTTCTTTGTCCACAAGACGTCAGGCCAACACAATAACCCAACAGGACGGTCTTCAAAAAAGATCTTAATGTAATTCTCTTCATAGGCTTTCGGAAAGCCGCATTTTGCAGGTTCAGTGCCAACGTCGTGCAAACAGCAATTTCCTGAGGAGACGACTGGTTGCAAGACACTAGACGCATTGCGCTTTGCACTTTGAATGATCACGATATCGCATAATGCACGATATTCATCAATTCTGCCGGACCGAATTCTGATCGCCTTCAGAGGCTGATCGATTGCAGCACCACCGATGGCCCACTTCGTGCAATCCGCAGCGGCCATGAATCAAGAGCATAAGACCGCCCTTTCCCATTTGGACATTACGGACGAAGAGATTCGCGGAGAGACGATCTACTTTGCAATCGTAGATCGTTTTAACATTGGCAATCGAAATACGCTTGGCCGGAACTCGCGCCTTGACGACACCACTCATACGCATTGGAATAAATACTGGGGGGGTGATCTCCAGGGAATTGTGGACAAACTCGACTATCTCTCGGCGCTGGGGATTACGGCCCTATGGGTGACACCACTCTTTGAACAAGTGGAGGGAGATTCCGCGGGAAGTTCACCCATGCATTGATAGAGCGGCATGACGGTATAGAGACAGCTCTGCCGCCCCGGCGGCAGTTGGATGACGCGGCCGAGCCAGGGGGAGTTCACCGCTTTTCCCGCCCAGGCCTCGCGGGCAAAGGCGGTGCGGATGGTGGCGATGGCGGCGGCCTGGGGCTTTGGGAAACTTGAGTGCCACCTCGCCGCCTTCGATCTCGTCCAGGGCAGCGAACAACCGGCTGTACCGCCCATCCGACAACAGCGCTTTGAGCAAAAAGCCATCGATCGCCTGGCCGGCAACCGGGACGGGGATCAGGGGCAGCTGCGCAATGACCTTGCCGATATCGGCCGATCCGGTCGGCGGCAGCCGCACCACATCCAGCACCAAAGCGGTACAATTGTCGGTGCTTGCGTTGGCGAGCGCGGCCGCAACCAGGGCCCGCGCGGTATCGTCGGGCGCGGAGCGGGCGCGCAGCACGCCGGCGATGTCCTGGTCGGTCAAGAAGCGATGAAGGCCGTCGCTGCACAGCAGAAAGCGATCGTGCAAGGTCATCGGCTGGGCGATGTAATCGCAGCCGGACTTCCGCTTCCACCCCCAGGGCGCGGTACAGGGATTGCGGCCGGTCCTGATCGTCCTTGCGGACATGATCCTCGGTGAGGCGGGTCAGGCGATCGCCGCTCAGCCGATAGGCGCGGGTATCGCCGACATGCAACAAATGTCCGACCCGGCCGCGCAGCACCAGCGCAGTGAAGGTGCATCCCATTCCGGCCAGCTCGGGATCGTGAAGCCCTTGCGAATAAATCCAGCCATTCAGCGAGTTCACCACTTTGGCCGCCGCGTGTTGCACCTCCAACGTCTCCGGAAGATCGGTAAATCCATCCAGGAAACCGCGCACCGCGGTCTCGGCCGCCACCCGCCCGCCTTTTGCGCTACCGATGCCATCGGCAATCGCCGCCACCACATCGCCGCGCGGTTGCGGCAACTCTGCCGCCGAACACCGCGCCGCCAAAATCCTCGTTGGATGGACGGGGCCCCGGATCGGAAAAATAGCCGACGCTCGCGGTGACGCCACTCTCGCCGTCAAACATCGCCCTGGCCCATCAGCGCACCGACATGGGCCGCC
>CAVURW010000206.1:0-11520 GCA_963743595.1 uncultured Verrucomicrobiae bacterium | reverse complement strand
AAGGTCCGACCACTTTTCACCCGGACAATTTTCGCAATAATCTCCGCTACACGCCGAGCGACCTTCGGTTTACCCGCAAAGGAGAAGATATTTATGTTACGACGCTTGGTATTCCCACCGGCCAAGTCGTCATAAGCGCCTTGGCGACTGGCTCTCCGCTGGTGACAGGGCAACCTAATGCCGTCGCGTTATTAGGAAGCAACGAAAAGATCGAATGGTCTCGAACCCCCAGCGGCCTTAGTTTGCGTGTCCCAAACACTTTACCCTGTACAACAGCCGTTTGCTTTAAAATCACAGGATTAACCACCGTAAATTTGCCAACAAAAAATTGAAAGCGTTTCAACGAAATTCGGTCGTAAATCGACGCCTAACGAAGCTTCAGAGGTAACTTATGCACAAAAATCTCGCAGTCGGCTTGGTCTTCGTAACGCTTGCTGTTCCGGTTTTAGCGGATGACTCAAACTGTAGTGGTGCGCTGCAAGTTCCGCATGTCTTCGGCGACCACATGGTGCTTCAGACGGGAGAGGCGGTACCCGTTTGGGGTTGGGCTCAGTCGGGTGAAACGGTCACGGTCAGCTTTGCAGGACAAAAAAAGCAAACCACTGCAGGGAGCGACGGCAGCTGGAAGGTAGCGCTGGATCCCCTGGCCATCTCCGCGCAACCGGCCGATCTCAGCATTTCTGGCACTGGCACTGAGTCACTCTCGTTTCACGACGTGCTGGTTGGTGAGGTGTGGATTTGCTCCGGCCAATCCAACATGCAAAAGCCGGTGGGGACATGGCGCGGACAATCGGTAACCGTGCTCAACGGGGAGCAGGAAATTGCGGCTGCCAATTATCCACTCATCCGGCTGATGAACGTGGAGATCGCTAACGGCGACAAGCCGCAGCGGGACTTCAACACCACGCCGCGCGGCAAGCCCGATTATCCTTGGGACGGCTGGGTCGTCTGCACCTCCCAGTCGCTGGATGAGATCAAGTTCTCGGCTGTCGGTTATTTTTTCGCGGCCAAGCTCTTCAAAGAACTGAACATCCCCGTCGGCATGATCGAAGCGACGGCCGGCGGAACCCACGTTGAAGCATGGATGCCGCCCAACGGATTTACCGATCCGGTGCTGGCCGATTTCGCGAAGGCCGCGCAGACGCCGAAGACGAGGTTCGACGGCACGGTCACCACCGCGCTCTATAACGGCATGATCGCGCCGATGGTGCCCTACGCGATCCGCGGCGTGCTCTGGTACCAAGGCGAATCGAACCTGATCAAAAACGATCCGCTTTACGGGCACAAGATTAAGGCGCTGATAGAAGGCTGGCGGGCGAACTGGGGCAGCGACCTACCATTCTATTATGTGCAGCTGCCCGATCTCTATTATTCCAAGCGCAAGAACCCCGGACACAACCCAACGGACGAGGCGTTCTTCCGTGAACAACAGGACGCGGCATTGACGCTGCCGAATACAGGCGTGGCGGTGACCACCGACGTCGGTGACTTGAACAACATGCACCCGCCGAACAAGAAGCCTGTGGGCGAACGCCTGGCGCTCTGGGCGCTAGCCGACGAGTACGGACGGAAGGATATCGAGCCCTCCGGCCCAATGTACCGACCGGGCAGTATTGAGCGAGAGGGTTTTAAGGCCGTGGTGCACTTCACTCACGTGGGCAAGGGACTGGTGTCCAAAGACGGGCAGCCTCTCACTGGTTTCACAGCTGCCGGTGCCGATGGGATTTTCTATCCGGCCGACGCGGCGATCTCCGGCGATGCGGTGGTCGTCACCAGCTCGCAAGTGAAGCAGCCGAAGGACGTCCGGTTCGACTGGGACGAGGCCGCGATGCCCAATCTTTACAACAAGGACGGCCTGCCCGCCACACCGTTCCGCACCGACCATCAGCCCCCGCCTCCGGAACCGGCACAGCCGCCACCGACGACGAACGGAACTGCTGCGAAGCCGGACGCTGCGCCGCAATGAATCGGTAGTAAAACGGGGGCAGATCCGAACTGGCAATCACTCGATCTGGTCGCCTGGTGTTCCAACGGCGCCAGCGAAGAACCGAATCCCAACACATCTTTGGGCAGCGGTACGCTGCTGAGTACCTGAAGCTGAAAACCGCTCCTCCTTTTGCCCACTAAAGCCGTAGTTTCGTAATATTACTATATGGGCGAGAGTGACATCGCTGTATTGTAGGTTATGCAAAGCTCCCCCGGCTCTCACTGTTTTTGCTCGTTGCCTCGTTCACCTCCGCACGAGCCGACGATCTAGCGGGAATGCCAGTTGGGTGGCGCGGCTCAAAGTGCTGCCCCAAATTGCCGAGCCAATTTAGTTTCCTCGAAATCGGCCTAAACCACTTTTAAGTTCCATAAATGCACCTCGGAAAGAATTCCATCATGATTATCCGTTTCGTCTCCTCGGATCATAAGTGGCGTCTACTAAAAATGGCGTTTCTAGGTCTGTTTTGGGCGTTGTGTGTTTTCCCGGTGGCAGCGGAAATTTCTAGCGAAGGTATTTTCAACGTCCGAAGCTTCGGCGCAGTTGGCGATGGGAGAAATCTCGACAGTCCGGCGATCAATAAGACGATTGAAGCGGCCGCAGCAGCCGGTGGAGGCACGGTGCTGTTACCTGCTGGGACTTATTTGAGCGGTTCGATCCAGCTTGAGAGCAATATTCACCTGCTCATCGATGCCGGAGCGACAATTCTAGGTGCCCCACAAAACATGCAGGCTTACGACCGGAAGAGGACTTTGTCGGCCCGGCGTTTCAGGACGGAGGTCACACCTATTTTCACAACAGTTTGCTGTGGGGCGAAAAGCTCACAAACGTATTCATCACGGGTAACGGCACGATCAACGGCGGGGGACTGGTGACCGGCGACGGCATTGAAGATCGCATGGACGGGTTTGACAATTTCGGCAAAACCGAGCCATCGTCCGCCGGTCATGGCTCCAATCCTTGGCCGCAGCGACTCGGCAATAAGGCCATCGCCCTTAAACTGTGCAAAAATGTTCTTATCCGTGACATCACGATTTATCACGGCGGCCATTTTGCCGTCCTCGTCACCGGGTGTGACAATCTGACTGTGGACAATGTGACGATGGATACAAACCGCGATGGCATTGACATTGATTGCTGCCGCAACACGGTGGTGAGCAATTGCCGTATCAATTCCCCCAACGACGATGGTCTCTGCCCGAAAAGCACCTATGCGCTTGGTGAAATTCGGCTGACAGAAAATCTCGCTATCGTCAATTGCCAGCTTTCCGGTTTCGTCGAAGGCACTCTAATTGACGGCACCATGAAGCCCAGATCTCGCGGCACTGGCAGAATCAAGTTTGGAACCGAAACCAGTGGCGGTTTCCGCAACTGCACCGTGGCGAACTGCACCTTTCGCAGTTGCAAAGGTCTGGCGTTAGAAGAAGTGGATGGCGGCATCATGGAGAATATCAGCATCAACAATCTCACAATGGTGGATGTGCCGATTTACGCGATTTACCTCACGACCGGCAAACGCAACCGCACGCCGGGATTGACCACCCCCAGCCGGATGAAAAACATTTCGATTTCAAACGTCATCGCTGATGGCGTTGATACGATGAGTGGCATCCAAATTATGGGATTGCAAGAGCAGCCGATTGAGGGTGTGCGGCTCGAAAATATCCGGCTTACCAGCAAAGGTGGCGGGACAGCGACTGACGCCACGATCAATCCGAAAGAACTTGGTACCGGCTATCCTGAACCAGATAAAATCGGCACGCTACCAGCCTACGGAATTTTTGCCCGGCACGTCAAAGATTTGGAACTAACAAATATCAGAGTCAATTTTATTGCGAACGATCTTCGCCCGGCAGCGTCGTTTACAGATATTCAGGGATTGGAAATCAATAATTTCAAGGCCCAGGCCGCAGATGGGGTTCAAACGGCAGTCTTTGGCAACAATGTCAGTGACATCACCATTTGTAACTCGCCCACGTTCCAGAAGTAACTCGTCTCCTGGCTTGTGCCACTTGCAGGGCCTCGATTCATTTAAAGTACAACTATTGCAATGAATGCCGATTGCGCCGACATCCACAAATCGAAGGACCCAATAGCGTTTCATTTCCTTCCTGTCCTGTTGTCTCTCCTATTCTCCATGCCGCTGGCCGAGGCGGATACTTCCGTCCCAGGTAAGGTCGATCTCGAAAAGCAATGGGGAAAAGAGACTTTAGACCAAATCAGCCAGGAATTTCTGAACAAGGGCACTGGCCTCTATTCAGAGTCCTGCTCCTCTGGAAAAAAAGGTGGGGCGGCCTTTATGTGGGGATGTGGCGTTCAACTATCGGCACTCATCTCCGCAGCCAGGGAGGATCCTTCGTATTTAGAGGAGGCTAGTGCCTACGCAGACCAGCTGGACCGATACTGGATTGTCTCCAAAGGGCTGGGAGGTTTTAATCCCGCTACCGGCAATATTAACAGTTCATCCGACCGGTACTATGACGATAACGAATGGATTATAATCGATCTTACAGATCTCTATCAATTGACGAATAAAGCTGCTTATCTATATAAGGCGCAAAAGACGATGGAGTTTGTCTTAAGCGGAGAAAGTGACAAATTGGGCGGAGGGATCTTCTGGCACGAACCAAAACAGGAGTCGAAAAATACCTGCAGCAACGCCCCTGCAATCGTATCGCTTTTACGGCTTTACGATCTCACGCATAATCAAGCCGATTTGGATGCTGCCCTTCGTCTTTACACCTGGATAAACGCGACTCTTCAAGATCCGAGTGATGGACTTTACTATGACAATATCAATATTGATGGCCGGGTTGCGAAATTCAAGCTGACCTATAACACGGCCCTCATGATCCGTGCGAACTGCCTACTCTACAAGGTTAGCGGCAAGGACTCCTACTTGACGGAAGCAAAGCGTTTGGGGAACTCATCGATTCGTAAGTGGGTTGATAGCCGGACGGGAGTTGTCAAGAATCCCGGCAGGTTTTCCCACCTCCTTCTCGACGCCTTCATTGAGCTAAATAGCGTCGATTCGGGAAATTCCCTATGGTTAAACACGGTGGACGAATGTGTGAGTTATGTTCACGATCATCTGAAGGATACGAATGGTCACTACCCCCAAACATGGGACCATTTGTTGCCACCGAAGCCGTTGAACAAATGGGCACTTATAGACCAAGCGAGCGCGGCTAGGGCTTATTGGGCGGCCGCTGGAGCTGTTCGCAAATAAACCGGTGTCCCTGCTTAGGGGGCGCCGTTAGCGCTTGTCCCGTCTTTATAGGCGAGGCCCAGCGATGTGAGATCTCCAGACTTTGTGCAGAGATTCGAATGGGCCAACGCGCCACTATCGCCCTGCGGATCGGGAGGCAGTGCGAACCAGGCGTAACGCTCCAAAAACGGCATCTTTTCTAGTCGAGGAATCAGTATTTTTGCATAGGCCGCCTGTTGTTCTTCCGACGCGGGATTATGCCAGTTGGCCAGTGCAAATTCGGTGAGCCACAGCGGTTTTTGGTAGAGTTGATGGATGCGTTCCAGCTTCGTGCAAAGCGCATTAGCTTGTTTCTCCGGAGCATCATATGCTCCTTGGTAGTCGTGTACGCAAATGAAGTCCACCCGATAGCCCTGGGTCGCAGCTCCGGCCATGAACTTGGCGAGCCAGCCATTGGGATTGTCATATCCACTAGCCACTGCGGGACTACCCAGACGCATGCCTGTGGCTTCCAATTGAGGCCACGCATCGAGTGCTTGCTCGACCTTCATGTTGGCTTGCTGCGGGTGATCGGGCTCATTGAAACCGAGCAGAATGGTCCCGTTTTGCTTTGCTTTGGCCAGATCGCCAGCATTCACAGTTGCCATGTTCCAGATCATCGGAACGAACTCCACGTTCGCTGGAAGCTTGACCTTCGGTTCGATACCCCAATCGTAGCCCCACGATGGTTGAAGCGCCGCGAATCCCGCAATTGTGCCACTCGATTCCCAGTAACCCACACCCTGCTTCCGGACGGGAGTCGTTGAATCAGAATTGGTCTGAGCACAGAGATAAGCGAGCGTTAGAGGAATTAGAAAAAGACTCCAGCGGATTACATTTCTTGGTTTGTTGAGCATATGTGATGGTCGTTCGATTACGGGTGGTTCTCGGTAAGCGTTCGGTGTTTTATGTCACTTGTTCGCGGGTTTGATCACATCTACGATAGCGGCATCCGTTCCAGTCCAAGCCGGAGCGCCCGTTTGGCTAAAGCGGCGGTTTGTATCGTCCCAATGAAGCTGGGTGATTGAACCGGCACCTTTTTCATAGGCGTATGTTTGGCCGTCATCGTTGAACAGCGTGAAGTTGGCGTCTGCCCCCGGGTAAACGCGCACGGAGGTTATTGTTTGGGGCTGATCCGCATTGGAAATATTGCTTCCAAATGGAATGATTGACCCGCTTCGCACGAATATGGGAATCGTGTCAATCTGAGCAGATGCCTCGACAGTCTTCCCTCCCGCCAGCTTCTCATTTGTCCAAAAGTTGTACCAGTCAGAGCCTGCCGGAAGATAAACCCGGCGGCTCGTTGCCCCCTGCACAGTTACGGGTGCAATCAGAAGCGCCGGTCCGTACATATACTCGTCGGAAAGATTTGCGACATTTGGGTCATGTGGGAAGTCCATCCATAGAGCGCGCATAAACGGGCTTCCCGTTTGGTAGGTGCCGTACGCGAGAGAATAGGTATAAGGGAGCATCTGATACCGGAGTCGTAAATATTTCTCAAGAATCGGAGTGGCCTGCTTACCAAATGACCAAACCTCATTGAACTCTCTCTCCCCATGCGCCCTCATTACAGGCTGGAATGCCGCCCATTGAAACCAGCGCACATACAATTCTGGAAGATCCTTGTAACCGCCAATCCAACTATCTGCATCGGCGTTGACTAAAGTCGCCGGGTCGTAATAGCTATGGATATTCCGTCGAGCATAACCGCCGATGTCCGTGTCCCAGTAAGCCATGCCGCTCGCCGTGAAGTTTAATCCGGCGGTGATAGAGCGCCGCAACATATCCCATGAGGACACGATGTCGCTGGACCAGAACACCACGCCATTGCTTTGAGCCCCTAGGTAAGAGTCGCGAGCCAGAGACATGACCCTGCGACTGTCCCCAAAATCTCTTCGGAACCCATCATAAATCGCCGCCGAGTGAAACAAAGGATAGATGTTGTAATAGCGATCTCCTGCGCCGATGTAATAAAAATCATTTTGCGGGCTGATATCCGGTTCCGTCTCATCAAGCCAGATGTAATCAAACCCATCTTTTATATAGTTATCTCTTATAACGCTCCACCACCACTTGGCCGCATCCGGATTGGTCGTGTCGATATCAGGACCGAAGTTATTTCCCCAAAACGATTGATCCGGCGATCCATCAGGCTTCTGTATAAACCAGCCCTTCTGCTTTAACATATCATAATACTTTGAGTTCGTGGCGAAATGGGGCCAGACACTGATCATGGTCTTAATTCCCATCGATCCAAGTTGCTGGTTCATCTGCGTTGGATTCGGCCATCGTTCCGGGTCCAGGTCCATATCGCCCTCCACTTTTGCGTGCAAGAAGTCGACGACAAGCGTGTCGAGGGGAAGATTCCGATCTCGGTAACCCTTTGCGACTTGCATCACGTCATCCTGGGTGGGATAGATGCACCGACTTTGGGTGTATCCGTACGCTCCCTTGGGAAGCAAGTGCGTAACCCCGGTCAGGTGGCGGTATCCCTCATATATTTCGTCAGCCTTGTCAGACGCGATCACAAAAAAAGAAACGCTGTCAGCCACATCGGAAGCCCACACGTTGGCGTCATTAATACCCAGATCAACGGTTGTCTTAGAGGGATTATCCCAGATGAATCCATAGCCGCGACTGGAGATCATGAAAGGCACGCCGACGCTCTGACCTCCCAATGCATTGTAGTCATGCCAACAATTAATTCGACTGTCGCGGAGATTGAGAGAACCCATTTGGTGCTGACCAAGACCGTAATAATTCTCGTCAGCTGGCGAGTCGAACTTGGCTATCGTATTGTAGCTGACGTTCAGCTTCTTGTGCTCGTCTGTTATATGGTCGCCTGACCGATCCCAGTGATGATACATGGTCCACGCCCACAAAGTCAGCAAGGGCTTCCCTTCCGGGGTGGACAGGGAAACAACATCATCATGGGTATATTGATCTATGCCGCCCGGCGGTCCCCATAGCTTATTGATTAGCCCCTGATAAATCGGGTTCCGCGGAACGATGCTTGGTTCCGGGGTGGACGCGGGCGAAATCCGCACGACGATGCGCGAGGACCGAAAAACGTCAAATCCATCGGAAGTTTGCTGGTGACTCCAGCCTTCATTGGATGGTTGGCCGATAATCCCATATCCTGGTTTGGCGAGGGCGGCGGCCTTGTCAACGCTGAGGGTGATTCGGATGATGTTGGGTGCGTAGGGCTCCAGCACAATGGTCCCTTTTTTATTTCGGCCCATTATAAAATGCCCACCCTCCTCTTGAACACCGATCACATTGTTTTCAGACGTGGGGTTAGTTGCTTGGGCAAGACAGAGTGTCGTCATAGAGACGATCATCGCCGCCGCTACGGTCCACTTCAGGAATAGAGCTCGCGTCTTGAGTTTTTTAGGCGACAGAATCCCGCCTAGCAGGTAGCAGTCATCAACACGGTGCTTTAGAGGCCTATTCATAAGTGGTGACGTTGGGAAAAGTTTGAGGAAGGTAACTTTAAAACACGTCCCGGTTCACAAAGTTGCGTAAGTTCAAAAAAATGAAAAAATAAGGCAACCCAAGAATCGCGCTTTGGTGCAATTATCCTTTCCCCGCGATGGTCAAGACTTCCCCAAGCGCAGGCCTACAGCAGCGACAAGAATGAACTCTATTTCGACTATAGGTAAAACACGTCACGGTTCGCGGAGTTGCGTAAGTTCGGAAGAACAAAATAAGGCGGCACGGTGATTGCGAGGACGAAATTCCCCTGGATCTTGTTCTAGTTCGGGTTCTTCGGCTGGTCGGGAAGAACCTTTGAGATGGCGCTCGTAATCGCTGCTTCGCCGTCGGGATCGTAGCCTGTTTGGTCCCAGATGATCTTTCCGTCTGGACCGACAATGATGGTGCGCGGGATCGCTTGGACGGCGAAGGAATCGCCGATCTTCTGATCAGCATCGAGCGCGACCGTGAGACTGAGGCCGCGAGCTTCCAGAAACTTCTTGATCTCAGCAACAGGCTCACCCTGATCTACGCCGATTAACGTGACCTTATCTTTCGGGAATTTGCCGACTGTTGCGATCAATTCTGGGAGCGATTTAACACAGGGACCGCACCAGGTCGCCCAGAAATCGAGCACCACGACTTTGCCCGTGAATGAGGCGAGGTTGAATTTTCCGCCATCCAGTAAAGGCGCATCAAATACTTTGGCCGCTGTCCCGAGCAGAGCAGAGCTGCCACTTCCATTTCCTACCGGCAGAACGGGCTCAGGAGCACTGACCAATCTCCATTTGAACGGATCATTCACAGGCAATGGAAGCGAGCTAATCTTCACAATTTCCGATGTGGGAATTTTGCATGAGCCATAAAAGGGATTATCGCCGAGTACAAAGTCAGCAGAGTACGCTTTCACTCCCAGGCTCATTCGCGCTCCACTGGCGAGGGAAAACCAAGTCGGTTGCGAACCCAGCTTCCCGCCAAAGTCGGAATCGAGAAGCGCCGAAAGCTTGTCGATGTTTTCCTGCGTGTTGCGTATGGTGAGCAATCCGCTTCCTGTATCCAGATCCACAGTGGCATCAGTCGGAAAGGTGATTCCCTTAGAGGTGAGCAGATCTTTGAGGTCAGTATTCGGAAACTTCTCCGGATGGACCCAGAAGCTCTGACTGGGAAGATCACCGATTGGATCGCTATTTTCCAGGTCGATGCTGCCATCTTTCTCCACGCGATAGGTGACTTTGTAAACTGTAGATATACGGTCCAGAACAGCACGAACAGTGCTTTGCCCCTGAAATGAGATGGCGGCGACGACCGATTTTTTTGGCGGGCGAATTTTACAGGTCATCCATTGCGAGCAGAGGTAACGCACCAAGTTACCCAAGTCCATCTGGCCAAAGCTCATACGCGATTGCGCTAAGCCGCCTCCGATTTTCGTGTCGAGAATTTGATCAGCTGCGGAAACTTGGTCGGTCGCATTTGATTTATCTACGGGCTTTAGGACGATAACGGATGTCACCCGACTGCGTGGAATATCGACGGTTTCCATCCCGCACCTGAACTGGAATGCAGCGTCGGTGGCGGCTTCGATTTCGCCGCGGAGGGAGTCACCGTTTCGTCCCAATAAAACGTGGGAAGGCGGGTCGTCTCGATTCATACGAGGCACCGTGAGGAGCTGTTTTTTCAGGTTCGGATCAAATTTGGGGATGAAATTGAGTCCTGGCTCGCAAGAAAAGTCGAACATGGGATTGTTAGGTTGGTTTTCGAACATCGCCATCCTCTCGAAAATCATCTTGGAACCACCGTAGTTGGAGGCTTCGACCGGGACCTTGAGCAGCGATTCCCCAGAGGCAATCACCTCCACTTGACTATCGCTAAAGCGGACAGTTACGGAAACATCCGCCCCTGGCTTGACGATCTGGTTCGCCTGATTTACACTTCTATTTCCATCGCCCACTTCTTGGTAAACAGCGATTTGTTGTCCGTAACTGTACATGCAAAGGTTGAGCGATCTCGAGCTCGGCTGCTCCGATGTGAAGAGACGCATGCGTATTCCCCAGAACTGAGCAGGCGAATATTTAAAGGAAAACGCCTTAAAATCCATGGGACAGGAGATCGCCGTTTTCGAAGACAAAGTTAGCTTATTGCCGTCTATTTGAACTGTTTTCGAGTCGCCCTTAATAATTTTCCAGGCGGGGTCGTCAAATCCCTTGAGAGCGGGGCCCGGACCGGAGAGAAATTCAATTCCATCCACGAGCTCGCTCTTAAATTTCTGGCTGTCAGTAAACGTTGATTCAAACTCCACGCCCTGCCGACTAATTGAGCGCAATTTACCGGGAACGACATCGCCATTTGACATGAAAAACAGGGACGGGTTCGGATCGGGCGGCACCTTTCCGGAGTCCGTTTTTGATAATTGAAAGGCCAGCGAATCGCCCAAACGCACCGGATTTGCGCCACCAACGAGGAGCCAGCGAAAAGAAGGTTCTCCCGAGTAAGCGACGCTGCCATAAATCGTTTTGCCACCCGTCTCTAACCTATCCATTTTCGAAACGTCTGTTCTGCGATTCGGGAAAGGGCCGAGCCGAACGATCAAGTTCCGCGGAGCGTCTAAGCTAGCAGAGAGAGGCGTGTCCATGAAGGAGGTGGCCAGCGTCGCATGACCATCCTGGACTGAAACCAGATGCCCGAGGAGGATAGTCCCGTCATTGTAAACGAGGGAAGCCTCGCCCGTCGGCACTGGAGCGGGATTATTGAAAATCAATTCATCCACGTCGTTAACCGACATTGGGCTGGGAGTCGTTTCTCCCTCTTTAGTCACGGC
>CAVURW010000205.1:0-7266 GCA_963743595.1 uncultured Verrucomicrobiae bacterium | reverse complement strand
TCAGGCCCGAGGTCGAACAATCGGTTTTCCCACAGCAAATCTCTCAGAGATACCGCAATTGGTTCCCCCAATGGGCACTTATGCCGTCCGCGTCCGTTTGACATTAAACGGTGTAACGTCCACCTACATCGGGGTCTTAAACCATGGCCTGCGCCCTACCGTATCGGCTGCAAACATGCCATCGGTGGAGGTTCATTTACTCGATTTTTCTGGAAATCTTTATGATCAGGAGCTGCTAATTGATCAGTTTCATTTCCTGCGACCGGAACAGCGTTTCTCCTCTGTAGAACTGCTTTCTGCGCAGATTCAGAAAGACGTTGCAGAAGCGCGTGTGCTTATTCGCGATATGTAAGTGTTGCGTTTATCGCCTTTTTTGCTCTACTTTCCCAGCATGCTTTCCAAATCGTTCGCCTCCAAACTAATTGTTGCCATTTTTGGCTGCACACTCGTTGCTTCCTTCTCGGCCTCTGCCGCCGTTTCATCCGTCCTCTTTGGAAAAACCAAGGATGGAACTCCGGTCTATTTACATCAGATGACGAATGCGTCCGGGATGTCGGTTTCCATCTCTGATCTTGGTGCTACTGTGGTGAGCATCGTTACACCGGATAAGAATGGCAAGCTGGATGATGTTACGCTCGGTTACAGCACGGTTCGCCCGTATTTGACAAATTCCCCATATTTCGGCACCAGCCCCGGCCGCTATGCCAACCGCATCGCCAAAGCCCATTTCACCCTTGATGGGAAGACCTACCAGCTCGCTGTGAATAACGGCCCCAATTCCTTACACGGCGGCAAGCGCGGCTTTGATAAGTACCTCTACACGTCCCACGTCGATTCTTCCGACTCGGAGCCTGCCATCACGTACACACGGACCAGCCCGGATGGCGAAGAAGGTTACCCCGGCAACTTGACGGTCACGATCACCTTCACGCTCAAATCGAACAATTCTCTCGATATCCAGTATTCCGCGACGACCGATAAGCCCACTGTTATCAATCTGACCAACCACTGCTACTTCAATCTGCAAGGCCAAACGACCAAGTCAGTGCTCAACCATGTGGTTCAAATCAAGGCCGACAAGATCACACCGGTCGATTCAACCCTCATCCCCACCGGAAAGTTCATGGATGTCGCGGGCACACCTTTCGATTTCCGTAACCCGACCGCAATCGGCACACACATCCACGAGCTCACCGGTAAACCGGTCGGCTTCGATCACAATTTCGTTTTGAACAAGGGCGACGATTGGGGCACCGCCGCCATGGTTTATGAGCCGACCTCGGGCCGTACGTTGACCGTGAAGACCAATCAGCCCGGCATGCAATTCTATACCGGCAACTTCCTGGATGGGTCAGTAGTGGGCAAGCATGGAATGGCCTACCCCCAATACTCCGGTTTCTGCATGGAATGCCAAGACTTCCCCGATTCCCCAAATCAACCGAATTTCCCCTCCGCTGTCCTTCACCCCGGTGATACCTACCATAACCACATCCAGTACATCTTCGGCGTCCGGTAGTCGGTCGCTCAGCCAATCGCACGTCCTTTAAGTCTCTCTATTATGCTTACTCTACTGGCCCAAGCCACCACCGCCACCGCCTCTGCATCTCCCCTCGTCCACATGGGAGTGCTCGATTACCTGGTAATCATCGTTTACTTCGTTTTCGTTCTGGGAATCGGGTTCTACCTTCAGCAGTTCGCTAAGACCGGCGAAGAATTCTTTATGGCAGGTCGGGAAATGACGGCGTGGGTGGCGGGGCTAGCGTTCCTCTCCGCAAATCTCGGTGCTCTGGAGTTGATGGGTTGGGCCGGTTCTGCCTATCAACACGGCATCATGGCCGCTCACTGGTACTGGGTGGGAGCCATTCCGGCGATGATCTTCCTGGGTCTGGTGATGATGCCGTTCTACTACATCTGTAAAACGCATTCCGTCCCCGGTTACCTGGCTTTACGTTACGGTCCGGCAGCAGGCCGACTTTCGGCCATCAGCTTCGCGTTCATGACTGTTTTGATGAGCGGCGTAAACATGTTTCTCACGGCTAAGGTGCTCAATATCATTCTCGGTTGGGAGTTCAACACGAGCTTGATTCTCTCATCGCTTTGTGTGGCCGTTTACGTCTCCACGGGCGGTCTGCTTTCGGCGGTTTTCAACGAAGTATTGCAGTTCGTTCTCATCTGGTTTGGTGCCTTGCTCATCCCCATTCTCGGTTTGATGGAGACGGGCGGTTGGAGCGGAATGGTTCAACGCATTCAGGATAACCTGATCAAGACCCACCCCGATATCGTGAACGAACCCAATCGAGAAGCGGTCACGCAGAACTTCACCCATGCTTGGGCCGGTCTGGGTTCTCCCGCCAATAACCACATGCACATTGAGTTTATCGGCATCGTCTTCGGTCTGGGTGCCGTCCTTTCGATGGGCTACTGGACGACCGATTTCTTGGTGGTTCAGCGAGTCCTGACGGCCAAGGATATGCGAGCCGCTAAAATGGCGCCCATCATCGGTGCCGGTTTCAAGCTCTTCGTTCCGATCATCGTCATCCTGCCCGGGCTTCTCGGTTTGGCGGTTCTCGATCAACCGCTGGTGGGTGAAGATCAAGCTAGCGCGAATCCCGGGCTCCACACCTACAACGACGTTCTCCCACTCATGCTCGCCCGCTATTGTGGGCCCGGTCTGCTGGGCCTCGGTGTCACGGCGCTCATTGCCGGTTTCATGTCAGGGATGGCTGGTAACGTCAGTGCGTTCACCACCGTTTGGACCTACGATATTTATCGCGACATGCTCAACCCGAACGCCAAGGACGAGCACTACGTGAGCATGGGCCGTTGGTCCACCATCGTGGGTGTTGTCATCAGCATCGGCACCGCATATTTGTGTAAATTTGCGCCGAGCGTGATGGATTACGTGCAGGCTCTCTTCAGCTTCTTTATTGCGCCGCTTTTCGGCACGGTATTGCTGGGCATGCTCTGGAAACGGGCCACTGCCTATGCGGGGTTCTGGGGTCTGCTAGCCGGTACACTCGGTTCAATTTCTCTGTTCCTCTGCATCAAATTCGACCCGACCAAAGACCACGAAGCCATTCAATACATCGCCTTCTCCAAGTATGCGTCGGGTATCGCTGCTGACATGTACCAAGCGCTCTGGTCGTTCGTGATCGTGGTCGTCGTCACAGTGGTTGTCAGCCTGCTCACCAAGCCCAAAACGGATGCGGAACTCAAAGGCCTAGTCATGGGCTGCACAGAAATTCCCCAAGAAAACTACACACTGTTCGAGCGCCCCGCTTTCTGGGCAGCCATCGTCGGAATAGCCACCATCATCATCAACATCATCTTCTTTTAATATGCTCTCGAACAATTCCCACGCTCTCTCCATCTGGTTCATCATCGGTCTCCAACTCGATATCTACGGTGTGCTCGTCACCATCGGCGGCGTCATGGAGTACTACTCTCCTTCCGGCCTGAAAATGGCGGAGTACCACGCCGGCATCTGGTGGGGTCTGATCCTACTCGCGCTCGGGGTGTATTACACCATCGCTTACATGCCCAGCTCCAAGAACAAGCACGTCCTTTAGTAGGCAGAGACTAGATTGGTCCTATTTTGTAATTGTGCAGCAGCCTGCTGCACAATTGCGGTCTTTGATGCCCGTCAGAAAGCTGTTAAATCCGGCATTAACTGGAGAGGATTGTTGTTTTCCGGTCATATATTCACGAGCTCTTTACTAGTGTAGCACACCGCCCCACGTCAGGAATTCAACCAGAAGTTAACTCTAACTCTAAGCGAATAAAAGGCCACCAAAGACCACGAAGCCATTCAGTACATCGCCTTCTTCAAGTAGGCAGCAGGCCCATACGATCTCGACTCTTCCTCTAAAACGGAACACGCTCTCGGCCTGTATGAAACCGAAACTCTTTCGTCAGGGCGATATTCTGCTCGAACGGATTGATGCCCTGCCTGAGTCTGCAATCCAGGAATCGATTACGGGGCCGGTCATTCTCGCCCATGGGGAATCGACGGGCCATAACCACGCTATTCACTCCGGCAACGTCAGGCTATTTAAGACCGATCTCGCCACTTTTATTGAAGTGGAAGGATCGCTTGTTCAACTCACGCACGAGGAACACTCGCCCATCGCTCTCGAGCCTGGCGTTTATCGAATGACGCGGCAGCGAGAATACACGCCCGACGAGATTCGCATTGTCCAGGATTAGCCGTGCCGAAAATCAGCACTCTCACGAGCGAGCAAGCCGCTCTGCTGGCCGAGTTTGAGCGGGATTGGACCCACCACGCGACGTCTTGCGAACCCGCCAACCGCACTCGGGCCGAGGAGGGTGTTCGGCTCGCCTACGCTGCCGTGGGATATCCTCCTCCTAGAAAAATCGTTTGGTGCGGCTCTCCCCGGAGCGGATCGATGGCTCGGGCCCTTCTTCTGAATTTGGCTCCGGACGATATTGGGGCCAACTTACACCGCGCGATGTGGGGTGGATTGCGGAGCCGCGCACTGGCCGCAATAGGATCGAGGATTGAATCGGAGGTGTGGGACCAGATCAATTCGTGCTTGGAGAATCCCGTTGAGACGATCACGGATCGCCTCACACGCTTGCTCGGGGGGCGTGCCCATTTCACCGCAAGATCCAAAACGCCGCGCTCTTCAAACCATTTGGGTCCCAGAGTCTCCTGCAGTCTGGGCCAGCGCATGGTCATGCGTCGCCGATTTCGTGGGTGAAAGTGCTGGGCCTGTCGCGGACCATCACGGAACTGTTAGAGATGGTTTAGACCACGCCTGTTTGGGTCAGCAGGATTCCTCCTGGCTCGCGTTTTTTGACTACTGCAGCACAGTCCTGAACTTACGCGAAGAGACGGAATCTCTGCGCGGCCTGATCCTTTTGGCCCAAAACGCCGGGTGGTTTTGGCCATTCGGAAATGTGTGCATCATCGCTGATCGCCCCGCAGTCATTCTGACGGATGCTCTCCAGCGAAATCACTCGCTCGATGGCCCGGCAATTCTCTTTCGGGATGACTTCCGGGTCTATGCCATTGCAGGACATCACGTCCCTGCTTATGCCGTGGAAGCCCCGGAACAAATGACTCCGCAACTGATTGCCGATGCGTTTGATTTAGAACTCCGCACATTGTTACTGAAGCGCTATGGGCCGGAGCGATACATATCTGAAGCACCTTGCCGTGAGATTTCGCACGATGACTTTGGAATTATATATCAAAATATTTTGGACGACGCCGATCAGTTTGATCCAACACACATCCTCATTGTTAAGACGACAGATGAGGATGGGAGCGCCAAATTCCTGCTCAAGTGCAATGAACGGGGGAGTTCCACAGCAAGGGCCATAGTTCGCGAGTTGGACCATGCACATTACGACCGAATCGTGAGTCGGCGTATGTCGTCACCGAGGATCACCTATGAACAGACCCGTCGCGCCGGAAGAGAAGCAGAGATTGTAAATCGTTGGATGAAGATTGGATTATCGTGCGAACCGGCAAATCGCGCTAAAGCCGAGGAGGGCATCATGACCGCCTACGTTGCAGCCGGTCAAAAGCCGCCAAAAAAGATCATTTGGTGCAGCTCACCCGCATGCGCGACTTTTGCTGCTAGCGCCCCCTCCAAGCGTTCTCGGTTCAGCGAGTTGAGCGCAGATCTCCAGCGGACTTTCACCACCATATTATCGCAGAGTGAGGGCGTCTCCCAGGGCGAATCGACGAGTGAGTTTCTCTTTTCTAATATATTTCGAGTCGTTGACGAGAGCTTAACGGATCGCCTCTATCATGACGGACTTGAGCTCCTCCGCTCGAATTTGCGGAATCGAAGTTCCCTGCTTGAAATTCACAGGAATATTGAATCGGCCATAGCTTGGCGCGAGTGGGCCAGAAGCCAATACCAAGTCGATGAACTCGCTTATTTCGATTACATCCGGGAGGTCTTTCACCTGGAGGAAGACACGCAAAGATTGCAAGGTCTGAACGCCATTGCCCAAAACGCAGGTTGGATTTTTCCCTACGAGAACATCTGTTGGGTGACGGAACGACCGACATCGCTCCTGCGTGATGACCAGGGGCGATTGCATTCAGTGAACGGGCCTGCCGTGACCTATCCCGATGGCTGGAATGTCTATGCGATTCACGGAGTTAACCTTCCTCCACACGTCTTTGAGTCACCCGATTTAATTACGGTGGATGAAATCGACTCATCCGAGAATGCGGAGATTCGCCGGGTCATGACCGAACGTTATGGCACAGCGCGTTACCTCCGAGAGACGGGTGCCCAGGAGATTTCTAAAGACGATTATGGTGTGCTGTACCAGAGAAACATTCCTGGCCAAGAACCCCTCCTTATGGTGAAGGTTATTAACTCGACACCGGAGCGGGATGGCTCTGCCAAAGAATATTTCTTGCGAGTGCCCCCGACGATGACAACCGCCCGAGAAGCGGTGGCGTGGACCTTCGGCATCCCTCCCGAGCATTACGAACTGGAGCAGGAGAGTTAAAACTGTGTTCGAACTATTCGTTCGACACAAACTTCACCATCGGCATAACGCGCTCGACCTCCTCCCGAGTCAATCGCATTCGGTACCAAGCGCTCTTGTTGGGATCGGGCACTGCGTAGATGGAGTGGGTGAGGCATTCACTGATGCTCACGTAAATACGGTTCGGCTCGCCTCGAAAGACCGGTGAGTATTCCACCGTGATCATGGTATTTGGTTGGTAGAGCGCTCGGCAGTAGTTTTCCTTTCGGATGAGGCTTGGATCCCCGCTGGAAAACGCCAGGATAAATGCCCGCGAACTACCGGAAGGAACGCGCCATACATCGCGTTTCATCCACGCTTTACAGTGAGCGCACCACGCCAGTTGGCTTTCCCTCCACGCTAGCAGGAAGACCAAATAACCGAAGTACCCGAAACCGAGTGCACAATACATCCAGAGATCGGGGTCGACTTGGTTATCAGCGATAAACTCAGGCAAGTCCGCGTCGCTCTCGCCCATCACCTGAACAAAATACATCTTGATGAAATAGACATGACTTAAGAACAAGAGCGGTGCGCAAATTCCCGCCATGAGCATTGCTAATAAGAAGCTTCGATTCTTGGATGCCCAGAGCAGCCAGTAAACGAGAAGACCGCACAGCAAACCCATGGCGGAGAGGATGGTAAGTATGACGATTACTTTCAGTTTCGGGATGTGGATGTGGGTCAATTCCCAAAGATAAAGCGGTACGCCCAGCGCGCCGATCAACACCGAGCCAGCAATTGGTCGAC
>CAVURW010000204.1:0-8422 GCA_963743595.1 uncultured Verrucomicrobiae bacterium | reverse complement strand
TCTCGAAAGTCGGGCATGCGTAGATCCCTTAAAAGAAGGCCGCCGTTGGCGTGAGGATTGGATCCCATTCGGCTCTGTCCCTTCGGTGTCAAGTCAGCCAGCTCTGGTTTTAAACGCCCGGCATCATCGAACAATTCTTCAGGCCGGTAGCTGCGAAGCCATTCCTCTAAAAGCTTCAGGTGCGCCACATGTTCGGCGGGATCCGAGAGAGGCACCTGGTGAGCGCGGAAGGTTCCTTCCACCTTTTTTCCATCGATCATCTTCGGTCCCGTCCAGCCTTTCGGCGACCGCAACACGATCATCGGCCAGCGGGGACGAACTTTGTTTCCATGGACGCGGGCGTCATCTTGAATTTTCTTAATCTGTTCAATTGCCGCATCGAGCGCTGTAGCCATGGTCTCGTGCATGAGGGCTGGTTCATCTCCCTCGACAAAGAGAGGATTCCATCCATAGCCGCGTAGGAGTTGCTCCAGTTCTTCCGGAGTAATACGGGCCAGAATGGTCGGGTTCGATATCTTGTAGCCATTGAGATGCAGAATGGGGAGAACTGCGCCATCGGTGGCGGGATCCAAAAATTTATTCGAGTGCCAAGCCGTCGCCAAAGGTCCCGTTTCCGCTTCACCGTCTCCGACGACGCAGGAAATGATGAGATTAGGATTATCAAAAACCGCACCAAACGAGTGGCTCAAGGAGTAGCCAAGCTCGCCACCCTCATGCATCGAACCAGGACATTCGGGCGAAACATGACTGGGAATCCCGCCCGGAAACGAAAACTGAAGAAAGAGCTTTCGCAGACCAGCTTCATCCTGACTGATTTCTGGATAGACCTCCGTGTAACTGCCTTCCAAGTAGGTATTACCGACGATGGCGGGCCCGCCGTGCCCAGGACCAGAAACATAGACCATGTTCAGGTCATATTTCTTAATCACTCGGTTGAGATGGGCGTAAATGAAATTCTGGCCGGGAGTCGTGCCCCAATGCCCCAGGAGCATGTGCTTGATATCCGAAAGCGCTAAAGGCCTTTTCAACAGCGGATTATCGTACAAGTAAATCTGGCCAACCGAAAGGTAGTTTGCCGCACGCCAATAGGCGTCTGTTTTCTGAAGCTCATCTGGCGTTAATGTTTTGGTGTGCATGGTAACTTGCTTTCTTGGTTTGGTTATGGAAATTAGAACAGACGGTTGCTCAGATTGCGGATACCTTATACGTGAGGATCAAGCTACGGGTCGGAGTGATTCATGACGATGGGGTAAAACCCTACCGGGCCAGGATTCGAGAAACCGAACGAGCGATCATCAGCTCCTCATTGGTAGCGATGACGCGTACTTTCACGCGCCCTTGTTCTAGGGAAATCAGACCGTCATTTCTGTTATTGCGAGCTGGGTCTAATTCGATCCCAAGAAAAATCAGTCCTTCACAAATTCGGGAGCGAATTGCGGGTGAATTCTCCCCGATACCCGCCGAAAAGACGATTGTATCTAACCCTCCCAAAACAGCGCAGAACGATCCGATCCACTTTTTGACTTGGTAGCAAAAGAGCTCCACGGCTGCATGAGCATGGGCGTCGGTCGCTTCAAGGGAGCACAAGTCCCGGAGGTCTGAACTGATTCCAGAAACTCCGAATAGCCCTGATTCGTGGTTCACCATGGATTGAAACTTTTCTGGATTCATGCCGTAGGTCTTAAACATGTAGAAGGCCATTCCGGGATCTAAATCACCCGTGCGTGTTCCCATCACCAAGCCCGCAGCCGGTGTAAATCCCATGGTGGTATCCACACTTTTCCCATTACTCACCGCAGCCAAACTGGCACCGCTTCCCAAATGAGCCAGAATAACGCGGCCCGTGGCTGCTTCAGGGTCCAACCGCGACAGTTCCTCCATCAGATAGCCGAAGGAAAGGCCGTGAAAGCCGTACCGCTCCACCCCCGGCTTAACGTATTGGCGGGGAATCGGCAGGAGTTTGGCAATTGCCGGCATGGTCCGATGGAACGCGGTGTCAAAACAGGCGACTTGTGGCACTTGGGGATGCCGTTTTGAAAAGGCTATCATCAGTTCCAGTTCGCGAGGCAGATGATCGGGATCGAAGGGAATCACGCTCCGCAAATCCTCCATGAGTTCGGGAGTCACTTGCATCGGTTCCGTGTGCAGCATTCCGTGAACGACTCGATGGCCAACGGCCCCGATCAAATTGAAGAATGGCTGGGATTCTAACCAACCCAGTAGAAATTCAACAGGTTGTTCCGAATCAATCGGTATTGGGACGGAATGTTTTCCAGCAGTATCCCTGACAATAAGAGTTGCCCCGCTTGACCCGATGCGTTCAATCTTGCCGCAGCTGATTACCTTTTGAACCGTTTCATCGGCTTCATACACGGCGAACCGAATGCTCGATGAACCTCCATTTAGAGTCAGGATGGCTTTCACGTTATTATCGCTGCCAGAGGATTTGCGAAGCTTCTAAAGGAACGAGAACTCCCTCGCACTTCGGCATGATTCGTGCCGTATAATCGACGGGCGGGCGATGGGCAGAAACTGCGGCCATGTAGAGGTGGCAAGCCTGCCTGCTCTTTTCACTGACCAGCTTCATTTCTTGCCTGACTGGGTCCATGCCCACAATTCCATCTGCATACATCTCCAGCACGACTGAATCTGGGCTCAGATCACCCAAATTAACTTCCACTTCAAAGATATGGTGTTCGGCCTCCGCTTTCAGTCTGACTTCTCCAAAGCGTATTTTAGACCAATTCTCCTTCAAGCTGTGTTGCCAGGCGGCTAACTGCTTGGCTCGTTCTCCGGAATGAGCCGCTCGAATCTGGTAGGCGCTCGCAGCCTGAACGTAATGCTTCTCCGTATAGTCAATCACGGCGCGGGTTGCACTAAACTGGGGCGTGAGGCGGGACATACTTTCCCGAATGCGGGCGACCCAGCGCGAAGAAACTCCGTCTCTGCGATCATAAAATTCTGGTAGGACTTCATGTTCCAGTGCATCAAAGAGCAACCCAGCCTCTGTTCGATCCCAAGCTGGGTCATCGCCGTGCTCCGCGCCGTCTCCTATGGCCCATCCCAGATCGGGAAAATAAGCCTCCGCCCACCAGCCATCCAACTCGGAGATATTGATGCCCCCGTTTACCAGCACTTTCATGCCGCTGGTCCCGCACGCTTCCCAGGGACGGCGCGGTGTATTTATCCAAACGTCCACGCCCTGAACCAATTCCTGGGCCAACTGCATGTCGTAATCGCCTAAGAAAATAACGTGGGGACGGATTTCGGGCTGACGGATGAATTGGATCCACTCGCGAATCAAATCTTGCCCTCCCTGATCCTCGGGATGGGCCTTCCCTGCAATCATCAGTTGAACTGAATGTTCGGGATTCGTGAGAAGGCGACGCAACCTTTCCTGGTCTAAAAGCAGAAGATTGGGCCTTTTATAGGAGGCAAAGCGTCTGGCAAATCCAAGAGTCATCACACCAGGATCAAAAAGCTTATTTACGGAAACGATCTCTCGAGGGTCGGCTCCAGACACCGCGAATTGGGCAGTGAGCCGTTTGCGGGCTTTTTCAATTAGCTTCGTTCGAGCAGCGGTACGAAATTCCCAGATTTTTGTGTCCGATACGGTCTGGATACTCTTACCCAAGAGGTCCGTCTTGCCCAACCAACGATCTTTGCCGCATGCCTCGGTCCAGAGTTGGTCAGCTTCAACAGAATCCCAGGTGGGCATGTGTACGCCATTCGTCACATGTGTCACGGGCACATCACTCACCGGCCAACGGGGAAAGAGCGACGAAAACAAGGTTCGGCTCACTTCACCATGCAGTCGACTAACACCATTAACGGCGCCACTTCCACGAATGGCCAGGTAAGCCATGTTAAATGGCTCGGACGAATCGTCAGCGTTTTGCCGCCCCAGGGCTAGGAGGTCATGAACTGTGAGTCCTAATCGGGTTTCGGCGTAATCGCCCAGATGCTTCACGATCATCTCTGGCTCAAATCGATCAAACCCTGCCGCCACAGCTGTATGGGTGGTAAAAAGATTGCCCGATCGAGTCACTGCCAAGGCCACCTCAAAGGTTTGCCCCGATTCCTCCATAAAGCACCGGGCTCGCTCCAAAACGGCAAAAGCGGCATGCCCTTCATTCAGGTGGCAAACATCGGGTCGAATGCCTAGTTCCCTGAGTAAACGCCACCCTCCTATTCCGAGTATCAATTCCTGTTTTAGCCGCATTTCCGGTCCGCCACCGTAAAGTTCGCCAGTAATGAGTCGATGAGCTGGAAGATTCGCCACATCATTACTGTCCAAAAGATAGAGCCGCACCTCTCCAACCTGCGCTTGCCAGGCCCGCAACCAGACCGAGCAACCAGGAAGCTCAACTTCAATTCGGAGCCACTCCCCGTTCTCCCGCCGCAAGGGCGTGATGGGAAGTTGCCCAGGGTTATTGAATGGATAGATGGCCCGTTGGCTGCCATCTTTATCGATCATCTGCCGGAAATAACCTTGTTGGTAAAGGAGCCCCACCCCCACAACCGGCACGCCAAGATCGCTGCATGCCTTCAATTGATCACCTGCGACATTGCCCAAACCACCGGAGTAAATCGGCAGCGCCTCACTCAGCATGAATTCCATGCTGAAATAGGCGACCTGCTTCAGGGGAGATTTCGGGTGACTTTTTTGAAACCACGTCGCCGATTCACCCCTTAATTTCTTAGCCTGTACTAACTCGGCCAATTCTTGAGTAAACGAACTGTCCTCCAAAAGATTCCTCAGCTTTTCAGGCCCGACCGCCTGCAAAACTACCCACGGATTTTTAGTTGAATCCCACAACTCACCCCCCAAACGTTGCCAGATCTTTTCGGTAGCGTGAGTCCACGACCAACGCAGATCCAATGCCAACTCGGTCAGCTCCTTGTAGCTGACGTCGACCGATAGGATTGGATTTTGAGAGACCAAGTTAGTAGTAGAGACCGCCATAAGGATGGATGATGTTGTTCGGGGTGGGCTCAGGGGCTCATTTTAGGAATGAATTTACCCTCAAACGTCATTGGTTCGTTTCCGCAAGGAACCTTCAAGCCCTTAGGAGGGCTTTATAGAAAGCGTATGTTGGGACCAAGACACGGGCTTGTTGCGTACCAATACCTCATGTGCCGCCATAGCTTCTTCTTCGGTTCCGTGGGCCATCACGATAAACTTTCCACTCTTGATAGCAGTCTCGTATTGCAGAACACTGTCATTTGGAATGCCGATGCTATAGAGCCCAGCCCCCAGTGCACTGAGACCGCCAACAACAACTGCGCTCTCAATAGCCCCGAAAATCCATAGGACAACGGGTCCGGCAAGCATTAACGGTCCGATTCCTGGCACGACGACAAGGGCGGAACCAAATAGAAGGCCCCAAATCCATCCCCAAAATGCACCTTGGCTGCCCCAATACCTCATCCGATCCCCAGTGTTGTAGTAACCCACTACCTTCTCGTCCGTGTGGTAATCCCGTCCGATGATCGAAAGTTTTTTCATGTCGAAACCGGACTTTTCCAGTTCCTTAATCGCACTTTCGGCAGACTCGTGAGTGTTAAAGGTGGCTACTGTGGCATTGTATGGTGTCATGTCAAAAACGTAGACCCAACTGGCCGTTGTTAGAATGGGGTCTTCACCCCAAACCTTCAAGCAACCCATCACCGTTGCCCGTTGCACCACACGTCTCCCTACAATCGACCCTTTCCCGTTTCGCAATGCCTTGTCACACAAAACCTCTTTGCAAGTCCAAGCCTTTTTGTTGAGCAACACCTCGCGAACGCAGCACGAATTGTCGACCTGCTCGGAAGCCCTCAAACCCAAACTGTAGGTTTGGTTTTCGGTCTCGACCCTGCCGACAATCAGACATTTGCTTAAGCCTTCGGCTTAAGCTCTGCGCTCAAACGAAACTTGAACGAAGCCTCACTAGAAACGGGGAACCATTCGAGCATGGTAGCCGCAAAGTTGAAGCCGATGCCGCTTTTCTGAGTGGGAAAGCAGCACCGCTGAACCATGCCTCAACAAAGCGGCGTCAAAGCGTGATTGCCTTTCCCGAAAGATGAAACGATGCGTCAACAATGCGAAGGCAGCTGATCTAGTCAGCTCGATACGCTTCGCGAATCTCGAGGAGGTAGGTTACGAGCGCCGCCCACCGATCTGCCTCCCCAAACCTCGGACAGATCGGTCGGCTTTACACGCTCGTGAGCAGGGGTCGCGCCAGGGCCGCTTACGCGGCTGAAGGCCCCTGTCACGCCCCCTGCGGAAACTGCGCCGATTTAATTAGCCGCTTTTGTTCCCGAGCCAGAAGGAGGCGGGGCTCGGGAAACAAAAAGCGGGGTGTGCTCGGCTCCCGGAGGTCGCCGGATCGCGCGGTTTGTCGGTCTCACCCGAGATCGCCGGTTGTCACCCGTCGATCATGATTGAATAACGACTGGATCGTAATTTAAATTAGCTTCCCAAGGCGGCGGATGTTTTATAAGCAAAATGGAGGGGCTTAATGATCGCTTTCAGAGAAATGTAGTGAGAGCGGTTTGAAGTCCAATTTTTCAAACCGCTCACAACTACCAACTACTTTTTGATTGGCTTGATGTTAAACCACGCCTGAGCCGCTTCCGGTGTCACCAACTCGCGGTAATGCCCAAATATAATTTCAGGCGAATTACCCGCTTCGAGGGCTACTCTCGCCGTATCGTGAAGAATCGCCAACCGATAGGAAATATACGAGTGTCGCAGTCCATTCTCGACCCATTTGAGTCCCTTGCAATATCTCCGGGCAAACACTTGTGGCAACTTATGCAGGCAAATCGGCCCGGAACTTTCCTTCAGAGGAAGAAGCCAAAGTTTAAGGTTCTCTGAAATCGGAACTAAACGCCGCCGCCTCGTCTTGGCCTTGCTGGCATCCACCGTCACATAGCCCCGCTCCAAATCGATATCGCTCCACTCCAACCGTTGCAACTCCGCAGCTCGCAATCCAGCAAAGGCTCCCAAAGCCAAAAACGCGATCACTGTTGAAGGAACTGCCCGTAATAAACTCTCCATTTGCTCAGGACTAAAGATGGAAACGGGATTTCTCGGCTCCTTGTAACGAATCATCCCCAAAAAAGGGGCAGCCCCTTTTATCAAGTGACCCCGTTTCTCGGCCCAACTACCAAACGTCGCAAGCCTCTTCATCACATTATTTTTAGAAGTCGGCCCCAAATGAGCTAAACCACCCAGCCACCGATCAAGGGCTTCGGTACTCAGGTCGCTCAGACTGTCACCTCGAAATCCCTTCAACAGCAAATCGAGGTGCCTTCGGCAAGTGCTCACATACTTAGCTGAAAAGCCCGATTGAGCCCGCGAGGCAACAAATTGTTCGCACAAAGTAGCCAGCGGTACCCGCCCGACTTCACTGCGATGATGCCGCAAAAAAAAGTCAGCGGCTTCCTGCAAACTCGACTTTCCCAGTTTCCCGACCGCCTGAGCGTGCTCAGCCACCGCCACATGTAGCGCATAATTTGAAGCCAGAACTTTTCGCGCCGCCACATAGCTTTCCAGGTCAGGGGTTGATAGCTTGTCAACCGCCTCCCCATCCATTGCCAGATCACCCACGATTGTCCGAGCCACCCGCTTCGCTTCTGCCTTATCGGCAAAGTTACGCTGGACCCGTTTCCCGCCCTCGTAATACGAAAGCTGGAACATCGCGTTGCCCCGATTCACCGAACTGTATAACTTCACCGTCTTTTTGCCATTTGAGATTTCTGTCGCCATATATTTTCATGGCAGATTGTCAACCTCCCTCATCTGCTATGAGTTCTGTTATGCTCGAAGCTCCTACTCGCATAAGTAGTTGTGGTTATAAGCTTTTAAGACACACTGTAAGCTCGCGTCAAAATGTTTGATCACGAACCTTAGTCGCAACAGAGACGCGTGCCTTCAGCCCGCTTTGTATGGGCACTTAACCTGGGCCTTCGGTCGGTCTACGTTGACCTGCGACCCATGCTACGTTGAGGCCGTCCCGCTGGGCCTAAAGCCAAGAGACACATGAACACCCGAGCCGAATACGACAAACCGGCTCTTGCTCTGGTGTCCACATCTTTTTCACCCGGTTTTGGTACAAGAAATGATTGCCGAGGATCTCGCATGACACGGCTTCCCATCAAGGACCTCAATGCGCTCGACGGCGAGAGCTTTGTCGCGGCGATCGGTTCGATTTACGAACACTCGCCCTGGATCGCTTTTGACACGTGGAAAGGCCGTCCGTTCGGCAGCCGGAAAGAGCTCGAGTCGAAATTGAGCGCCACCGTTCGTCTGGCGGATACGGAACGCCAGGTTGCTTTGATTCGTGCGCATCCCGATCTGGCGGGGCGCTTAGCCGCACTGGGCAAGCTCACCGCGGAATCGACCCATGAACAGGCCAGCGTCGGTCTGAATCAA
>CAVURW010000203.1:0-12409 GCA_963743595.1 uncultured Verrucomicrobiae bacterium | reverse complement strand
ACCAAGGGCATGGGTGACTAATTTTTTCAATGTTTCAGTCGATCCACACTAGTCCGGCTTGCCAGAGTTCTTCTTCCTTCCAGCGAGCCGTGCAGCTCTCAACCGAAGCGTTAAAGTTTCAGCCCCTTCCAACCACTCCACTTTTTCTCGTAGAGACCACTTCGAACCCCGTAACAGAACATCCTCCCTCGCCCCCTCGAACGTGCAACTCTTCCACCCAGGGTGTGCATACAGTTCCTCCTTAGTCAAAGGCTTGATCATCGGATGAAGTGTGCTCGAGTCGGGTTAAATCTTCAAGCGCTGCCACATCGACCAGATCGAGAGGACGTCCGACCGCCCGTTTCATCGCCAATAGCGTTTCAAGACCCACAATAGGGGCCTTAATGCCGGGACTAAGTTCTAAAACCTTGATCTTCTGGTACTCAGACTCGAAGTCGAAGGGCTCGAAAACAAAAATATCGATCGGTGTGCGTTGGTGGACATCGCTCCAGAGCCGCAGGACTTTCATTTCCTTTTCGACTCGCCAAATCTCTCGAATTTCGGGATTCGCAAAATCTTCCGGCGAAATCGGTATGGCGGGGCGAAAGCTGATCGAAAATAGCGCCTTCAGCCCACTCAAAATATTGTTGGCTTGGAGCGAGATAACGATGTCGATGTCGCTGGTAAACCGAACGTATCCATGCGCGTTCACCGCGAATCCTCCGACGATAACATAGCGGACACCCGCCTCATTCAACACCCTCAGTATGGCTTCAACGCTCCGTGCTTCCATGGCTACTCCTTATACATCGGCCTAGGGCAACACTTAACCTCCTTTTTTAAAACAAGACCTCCGCCTTCAAGGCGACCTCCGTTTTCTCCTCGTCACTCCCTCTAAAACTTGGTTCTCTGCCTGGGCAATGTTGGCTCGAGTTTTTTCTGCTGCGGTGTGGGGTGTGGACGCGTTTGCCGTGGAGGTGGAGGCCAACTGCACGTTCGGTTCGCCGGTGGTGGTGGTCGTGGGTTTGCCGGATACGGCGGTAAAAGAGAGTCGTGATCGCGTGAAGACGGCGATTGAAAATAGCGGGTTTCGCCATCCGTACGGTCGGACGACGATCAATCTGGCACCGGCGGATGTGAAGAAAGAGGGGCCGAGTTTTGACCTGCCCATCGCTCTGGGAATTCTCGCGGCGGCAGAGCAGCTTTCCGCGCCGAAAATGGAGGATTACTGGGTGGTAGGCGAGTTGGCACTCAATGGCGATGTCCGCCCGGTGCGTGGAGCGCTCTCCATCGCTCTCTCGGCGCGCAAGCATAAGAAGAAGGGGCTGTTGCTGCCTTCGGTGAGTGCTGCGGAAGCGGCCGTGGTGGCGGGACTGGATGTCTACCCGATCAAGAACCTTCGCCAAGCCGCCGATTTTCTGGCGGGCAAGATCGAGATCGAACCAATTCGTGTCGATCCGAATGAACGGTTGGGCGATCCCGAACAAATCGATTTCGATTTCTCCGATGTGAAGGGCCAAGAGCATGTGAAGCGGGCGATCGAAGTCGCCGTTTCGGGGGGCCATAATATTCTCATGATTGGGCCGCCGGGCAGCGGGAAATCGATGATCGCCAAGCGAATCCCCGGTATCTGCCCGCCGCTCTCGCTCGACGAAGCGCTCGAGACCACTAAAATCCATAGCGTGGCGGGGCTTCTGCAGCCGGAGCAAGCGTTGGTGGTGCACCGTCCATTTCGCTCGCCGCATCACACGATTTCCGATGTCGGACTCATCGGCGGCACATGTCACTTCTGGAAAAAGATGCGAAAAAATAGAAATAGATGCGAATTCGGTTGCAGTTTGGTAAGCTCTAAGCTGTGGTCGAATGAGGTTTAGATACCCCAATATGCGTGTGTGCTGTAATTGATTCTCGAATGTTGTCAAAGCGAGTTATGGGTGGAAAAATTGCCTGCGAAAGCCACTAAGAGCATTCATGGTTGAGGTGACAGAATTTAAAAAAGGCATCCTTGTCTTTCCTAAAATGAAGGACAAGCAAAGGCTGGTCGTTTGGTGGTATGGGCCAATTAAAAGGAACGTTGATGCAGAGTCAATTCCCTTAATATTGGTTATTTGCCGTTGTCTGAATGGCAGACTAAGTTCAGGAAGTACTACCTGGAGCTTAGGGGATTGGAGGGTAATCGAGGCAGATCTATCGCATCTCGCACTTGTTCGGATTGGCACCGTTTTGGAGAGCGGCGAATGTGTAGGCGATGTTCTCAGACGAAGCGAGGTGTTTGACGTAGATTATAATACTTGTGGTTGGCGGTTTACCTCTTGTAGGACTAATTCGGCTTTAATCCCTAGCTGTGACTATTCACTGATGTTTCCGTCAGATAAAACATGGCTATTAGAGTTTCAAGTGGGTGATGGGAAAAAGCTAATCGTCCCGTCCGCAGAGTTCTTTATGCGATGTTACGCTGTCTCGCACGAAGTCCTGAGGGTTTTGACATTATATTCGTGGGAAGTCGCAAAAGAGAAATTGTTTGCACCTCTTGAGCAGCCGAAGGCGGAGGGCGAGTGGGCTGTTAAACTTCGTAAACTCATTCGGGATGATGACAAGGTGTTCATGGCTCATTTATTTTACGACAAGTTCACTCAGAGGGCTGCGAAGGAAATTTATGCACGGCTTGAGGCAGACTTCGAGTTTGGGTCGGGGTTCATACGTGCCGCACCATGGTTTGAAGGGCCTGCAAAACTTCGAGTCCAGGGCAAATGGATCGACAACGGAAAGACGTTTCTTGGACTAAGGGTTACAGGTAGAACTGAGCCGGACGACGGAATTGTGATTAGGAACGAAAAAGAAACGGCTGTTCAGATACAAGCCCAGTCTGGAGAAAAACCGACGGACTCTGTGGGCCGAAGCCCGATACGGACACGCAATACAAATATTATCGAGCTAGAGAGTCATAAAGAACCAGATCGCGGCACAGGCAGCTCCTTAATCGTGGATGCCGGCGCAGAGATTATTGGCAAACGTCGAGCCACGTTCGAATCATGGCACGAGCGGGGTAAGTCAGGCACCTGCACAACGTATTTGCCGAATGTTAACAGTTATTCAACAGGTGAACACCATGGTACTGGCAAGGGTGTGGGGCACGTATCAATTGCGCAAACACCGATTGCCACCTGCGGAATCGTTAAAGCGATGTGGCAGGCGATGCTATCGCTACAAAAGGAGTTTCCTGAAAGTGTTAATGTCGTCGAGTGGTTTGATGGTCTTGGCTATTCGTCGGCTGAAGAATGCCAATTGATTAGACTTAGACCCTTCGCCGAGCAGGAGCAGCCCGAGGATGTGAAGCCTCACTGGCTCTATTATGACACACTGCAAAAAGTAACCAGGGGCGTACTCTGCGCCCGAATGGGTGTACACGGTCGCTATATTCATTTTATCGAAATTCAACGTCGTTCTAGAAAAAGAAGAGATGGAGGACTTAATTATGAGGAAAATATTAAGGGTTTCGCTTTTGTGCTGAATGACGAAAACTCTATTGCCGAGTTAAGATCAACGCTTTTTTGTAGTATCCGCGAATGCCGTGGGACGATGAATTTACTCGAAAAAGTATTGGACGGCTTGGGGCGAGCAAAAGCATTTCGACATCAACCGTTAGGCGACGACAAGAAAACCCCCTACCGAGCAACAATACTGCACGCGCTTAAACTATTAGACATTCCGGTTTAATTCAGAGGATTAAATCGGTCGCCAATAATCTGGATGAAATTCGAGAAGTGTAGAACAAGCTAAAAGCTAAAAGCGCAACCACGAGCATCAGTGGCACTTGTGGCATCGGCTGCCACGGTAGCGGTCCGTACCATAAGCTATGTGGCTCAGCGGCGTCGTACTTTGTCACGACTTCCTTGCCGAATGAATCTGCGGCTCAGGAACGGTCACTGAGAAAAGATCCGAGATAGTGATTCCATAACCATCGGCGAGCTTTTCGATGGTCTTTAGTCGGAGATTCGTCCACTGCCCGCGCTCAATGCCTTGATAGTATTTGTAGGAAAATTGAGCATGAGCAGCGAAGGCCTCCTGGGTCAGTCCCGCCTTCTGCCTGAGTACTCTAAGCCTATTTCGGAGAAACTCCTCCGCCTCACCGGGAATACTTGCCACACCAGTACATTCTTAGTCTTGACCAGAATGAACCACTCCTACATCCTTAGTGCTTCTGTGCCGCCCGTTGTCAATCCACCCTACTTGGATCTACCATTGAAAGGTGGCACACTTCGTATTCCCCGGATGGAAGAACAGGACTACATCATCCTTATGAGGACGCTTGAAGTTTGGAGACCTATTCTAACGGGCAGTCCAGATTCAAGGGAGAACGATTCGACGTCCGAGCCTTCTAAGCTCCAAGAGAAAGCTTCACCTTCGGTCCCGATTCCAACTGGAACTCCAACAGCGTCAGTAGTTCGTTACCGGTCGTTTTCAGGTGATAAGGACTGTCTGAATCGATTGAGAATTTTCGTAGCCAACCATGGCATCAAAGTCGACGATAGTAAACTGATTCGAACAATCATTCATTGTGCGAAAGCTGACGAACAACTAATTCAGATGTATCTGGAGCTTCAAAAGCATGATAAGAAAGCCACCTCACCAGACGGTGAGTGAACTCTATTGAAGGACAAGAGTCTTCTTACTACCGTTTCACCGAAAAGCTTGACCAACGATTAAAACTCGCCGACGAAATCTTTCGCCGGATTGGACCAACCTTGCGCTTTTTTGTCTTCGGGTTTGATAGCGCACCAGGAAGCCGAAGATGCGTTACAAGAAGTGCTCAAGGCCATTGCCTCCGGCATGGGTAAATTTTACGGCAGCACCAACAAGGAATTTTGGGACTGGTGTTACCGCATCGCGCGGAACAAACTGAATGATCCTTCTTCCGCGACAAGGCCGCCGACCGGGCAGACTTAATGTCGCCAAGAACTCTGCCAATTGGTCGACGAGTCCGCACAAGCCGCGCCGATGTCCGCCGCCGACCGGCTTGACCTCGACTATGCGATGAAATTACTAACCGCCAGTAAGCGGGAATGTCACAACCTGCTGTGGAAATATTATGTGCTCGGCCTCGATTACGGTTTTATTGCCGAGGAAATCAATCTCTCCTACGATAATGTTCGCATGAAGGGTTCGCGCTGCCTCGACCTGGCGCAATCCCTCGTCGTCTAACCCTATGCCCAACCAACCTACACAGGCTGAAACCGGTCTCCGCCAACTTGGGCAACGGTTGCGTCAGGAGTTTGCCAAGTCTCATCCCACGCCGGAAAAGAGCCTGGAGACCGTTCGCGGAGCCGTGCGGGAACAGTGGGCAAGAGAAGCCGCGCGTGAGGCCGAACCGCCTGAAAGGCGACCGCCAGGGCCAGATATCGAGCGTTAGATCAGTCGTCACTCGACGGAGCAACTACGATAGCTCAAAGAACACAGCTTTATTTCTATGAATACATAGAAAAGCCAAATGTTGAGTTGCCAAATTGTGCTCCTTAGTTAAGATGTATTATCTTGTAATAGGGAACGACAAATTTCATGCACATCTCTAAGCTCAGCGTTGTAAATTACCGAAACTTTCGCAACACGAGCCTCTACTTCAATAAAGGCGTCAACACAATTATTGGCGAGAATGGAGCAGGAAAGACCAATGTGTTCACGGCCATGCGGTTGATGCTTGATGAAAACTTGATTCGTTCGGCATACCGCCTCGATGAAACAGACTTCCATCGGGGACTGGGCAAATGGCAGGGCCATTGGATCATTCTAAGTCTTGAATTTGACGAAATATCGCAGGACGAGTCGAGTCAGTCGCTGTTTCTCCATGGGACGGGAAATCTGGTGACCGATGGACCTATTGCCAAAGCTACATACAACCTGATTTTTCGCCCAAATAAGTCGATTCGCTTAAAACTATCGCAGTTAACGGCTGGGGATCATGAGGGTCTTGAGAGAATTCAAGCTGGCATCACGATCGCTGACTATGAAACGATATTCACAGGTAAAAGTGAGGCAGACTTTAACCATGTAGAGTTCTACAAACAGGTTGTTGGTGATTTCCACCAAGCTATATTTCCTGAAGAACTCGAATTTCCGAGCGTCGGTTTACCGCTGCCGCGCGTCCTATCAATTTCAAAGGAGATATCCTTTACGTTTATCCAGGCCCTGAGAAATGTCGTTGCAGACTTTCAGGACAATCGTAAAAATCCACTTTTGACTCTTTTAAAGAGCAAGAGCGGGACGATGGATCGCGATGTCTTCGCACCCATTAGCGACAGAGTAAATGAGTTGAATGAATTAATTGCGAAGCTCCCCGATGTTCACACTTTAAATGTCGAGATTGCTGACACTATCAAAGAAGCGGTCGGCGAAACCTATTCACCAACATCTCTTTCAATTAAGTCTGATCTCTCTAACGAAGCAGACAGATTATTTCAATCGCTGAAATTATATGTGGGCGAGTCAGAGGAAAACTATGAGGGCACCATTCACGAACTGAGCCTGGGAGGAGCAAACCTCATTTACCTAACTCTTAAACTCCTGGAGTTCAAATATCAGAGGGCGAGGCAGTCATTTGCGAACTTTCTGATAATCGAAGAACCTGAAGCTCATATCCATACTCACATACAGAAGACCCTCTTCGACAAATTGAATTTTACGGAAACACAAATCATCTACTCGACCCATTCGACTCACATTTCTGAGGTAAGTAACGTCAAGAATATCAATATTTTAGGGAAACGCTCGAACTTCTGCGAGGCGTATCAGCCTGCCACGAATTTAACCTCCACAGAGATTGGGAATATTCAAAGATACCTTGATGCGGTAAGAAGCACATTGCTGTTTGCGAAAAGTGTAATTTTAGTAGAAGGAGATGCTGAGGAAATTCTAATTCCAATTCTGATTAAAAAGGTTCTAGGCGTCAGCATCGACGAACTAGGAATCAGTCTAATCAATATTAGAAGCACAGGGTTTCAGAATGTTGCGGTATTATTCCACGATACTCGAATTCGCAAAAGATGTAGCATTATTACAGATCACGACAGTTCTATCGTCGACACCACTCCCGTTCCAGGGGAGCCTGATAGAGAGAAAAACTACAAAGCCCGTTGTAAGGCTTCACAGGAGAAAGGGGAGGCTCGAAAGGCAAAGTTGGAGGAATTTGCACGAAGCAATGAGTGGGTTAAACCATTTTTTGCGCCGAACACATTTGAGGTAAATCTCATTTCTGTAGGCAATATCGCCTATGTCACAAGTATCGTAGATGAGATTTATAAAGACCAAGCTACCATCGAGGAAGCAAAGCGTGATCTCGGATCACGAAATATCAGCGAATACGGTCGTAGGGTTCTACGAATGGCCAATCAGGAGGGCAAAGGATGGTTTGCGATTTTATTAGGCAAGAAGATTGACCATGAGGCGATCATACCGGACTACATTCTAAATGCGGTGGTATTTGCGACTCAGAGCATTACGAACGAATCATGGTTTAACATTTTGAGCTACCGGATACGTTGCATTCAAGATGTTGAACTTCATGCCCCGGAAGTCCTCGCAGGTTTTAAGGTGCAACTGGATCTCTTCCGGACTGGCGATCTGGATTTCAACGGAATCCGCCAAACGATCCGGACGACTTTCGGAGCAGATAAAATCAACCGCATTTTACAGCTATATTGATATGTTCACTTGGACGGACGCCGAGTTAAACCAAGAGCAAGTTGCCGCAATAGGTTGTCCCGGTAATGTGCTTTTGGTTGCGTGTCCAGGTAGTGGAAAGACTCGGGCTCTCACCTACAAGCTTGCCTATGAGTTATCCCGGTTAGAATCAACGAAGCATTTCATTGTCGCCATAACCTATACCAATCGCGCTGCGGAGGAGATTCATGAGCGGATCGAGCGGCTGGGAGTCGATCCGTCGCACCTCTGGATTGGAACAATACACGCGTTCTGCCTAGAGTGGATACTCAGACCTTACGCTATCTATCATGAAAACTTAAAGAATGGATTTCGAATAATAAATTCATATGATTCGGAAAAACTACTCACTGAGCTTTGCCGGGCTTATCAGCAGCCGGGAATCACCTATTGGGATTGTGGATTTTACTTCAAACCAGACGGCTATTTTCTCGCTTGCACCGACTCCAGAAAACGGAATAACATAATTAATATATTAGAAGAGTATTTTTCGTTGCTTCAGCAACGACGGCAGATCGATTTCGAACTTATACTTTTCTATGCTTATGAACTCTTGCGCGATAATCCGTCCATTCCTATCGTGCTCTCAAAAATATTTCCGTTTATTCTAGTTGATGAATATCAGGATACTAAAGAAATTCAATATCACATAATTGCTTCGATATTAAAAACAGGACAGGGAAGCTCGAAAACATTTATTGTTGGGGACCCCAACCAAGCTATTTTCCAATCACTTGGCGGTTATCCAATGCCCGCAGTAGAATTCAATTGCTTGGCGAACCTTCAACTAAATGAGATGAATTTGTCTCAGAACTATAGATCGCCAGAAATAGTTGTGAATTATTTCAGTAATTTTAACGTATACCAAACAAAAATCGAATCGGCTTCTCACAACCGGGATTATCCGAGCCTGGTTTCTCTGAACGATAGCGTGGCAAAGTCGCTTCTTGCCGAGGAGATTGTTCGCCTCATTCGTTATAATATCGACCAGAGGCAAATACCTCCCCATGAAATTTGTGTTCTGGCACCTTGGTGGAATCATTTGGGGAACATGACTCGAAGGCTGGTATCGTCCCTTCCAGGGTTTTATTTTAACGGACCGGGTCTAGTACCTTTTTCACGCGATATTGAGAACTTCTGGTATAAGCTATCCAAGATCATTCTCACTACTTCCTCTCCTGAGATGTATGTTCGTCGTCTGCGCTGGGCGGGGGATATTTTGAAGGATTTGCGGAACGGAGGCGTCGATGTTTCGCGATTCTCTCAGAAGGAGTTATTAAGGGGATGCAACTCACTAACTATTTTGGAGATGGACGGACTAGCTTACCTAAAAGCTGCATTTGATGGCGTTTTCAATTTTATTGGAATTGATTTTCACCTCGTTCCGTTTCTGGAGGAACACTACCAATCCTTTTTTGATAGCTCTCAGGCAAGAATCCTCCGAATGAAAAGTGATGGGAGCGAGTTTATTGCGGACATAGCCTCGTTCAGAAGGGTTTTTGAAGAGCGTAAGGGAATTACCGTCTCGACAATTCACGGTATAAAAGGTGATGAATATGAGTGTGTCATTGCATACGCGTTATTAGAGGGATTTGTCCCTCATTTCAACGATCCGGACAGTCAAAACAGCGCAAAAAAGCTGTTGTATGTGATTTCGTCACGTTCAAAAAAGAACCTCCATCTAATTTCTGAGCGGGAAAGGATGAACTATAGGAATGAGGAATACTCTGTGACGCAAGTTTTAGCCGATTATTCCTTCAATTATAGCTCTGTACCATGAATCAGCTTTATACCGGCAGTCATCGCCGGGCCAGAGCATGAGCGTTAGGCAGCCTTAGTCATGAGGGTGGGTTTGGAAGGGGAAAGCCTTCTCCTTCCTCGACAGGCCATGCTGGCCGTTCTCCGTCACCCCCCGCAGGCGCCCCGTTTTTCTTTGAGTGTACGGGCAAGCCACGAGGAAGAGCTAAGGCCGATCCCACCCTCTTCATTGATTTGCAGTGCATCGAGAAATGCTAAGCATTGCTTAGCTTTTCTCCATTATCATAAACTAGCTATTGGTTTATAAAGATGGTAATTTGCAAAGCATGGCTACGCAAAAATATGAGAAGCTACACCAACTTGAGCGCCTTTTGCCCGAAGGGCTTCTGGCGGATGCGGCTTGGCTGTCCAGCAAAGGCTATTCAACGGCGCTCCGCAGCCAGTACGTTTCCTCCGGTTGGCTGGAACAGCCTGCGCGCGGCGTCTATCGCCGCCCGCAAGGCAAGATGAGTTGGCAGCAAGCCGTTATCTCACTCCAGTTGCACAATCCTTCCGGCACCGCGCCAGCCGTCGGCGGCAAGACTGCACTCGACTTGCAAGGCTATGCCCATTACCTGCCCCAGGAGACGAAAGAAATTCATCTCTACGGCCCAAAGCCATTGCCGAGTTGGTTGAAGAAACTTTCGCTCGATGTCGCATTCGTTCATCACGCGAACGGCAAGCTTTTCGGGATTCCGGATTCCCTGCCGTCCGAGAGTTTTGTAACGCAGACCTGGGGACAATGGAATTGGCCATTAACACTTGCCTCGCCAGAATTGGCAATCCTGCAATGGCTCGACGAACTGCCACTGCGCGAAAGCTTTCACCATATAGACACGCTGTTCGAGGGGCTTACCAATCTTAGTCCGCAACGCCTACAAAAACTTCTCGCCGCCTGTCATAATGTGAAAGTCAACCGCCTCTTTTTCGTCTTCGCCGACCGTCATGCTCACCATTGGCTCAAGCATCTTGATAAAAGAGCCGTCGATCTTGGGTCGGGCAAGCGCTCGCTCGTTGAGAATGGGAGACTTCACTCCACCTATAACGTAACCTTGCCGAAGGAATTGTTCGATGGCCTTCGCTGATCTTTATCGTAAGCAAGTCGCGCTGCTGTTGCGCGTCTTGCCTGCTGTTGCCGAGGAAAGTTGTTTCGCTCTTAAGGGCGGCACAGCGATTAACCTGTTCGTACGTGACATGCCCCGCTTATCCGTGGACATCGATTTGACGTATGTGCCGATAGCGCCCCGTGCCAAAAGCCTTGCCGCCATCAACCGGGCTATGCAGCTCATCGCCGTTAGGCTGAAAGACGCGCTCCCCAGGGCGCATATCAACGAAGTGCTAATCGAAGGTGCCGTCACGCGGCTTGTGGTGCGCTTAGAAGGCGTTCAGATTAAAATCGAAGTCACGCCGGTATTACGTGGGTGCGTTTATGCTCCCGAACGCCGCACGGTTTCGCCCAAGGTCGAAAGTGCCTTCGGCTTTGCCGAAATCGCCGTTGTATCCTTTGCCGACCTTTATGCCGGAAAGCTGGTTGCGGCGCTCGACCGCCAGCACCCGCGCGATTTGTTCGATGTAATGCTGTTACTTGCCAATGAAGGCATCGGCGACGAACTTCGCCGCGCCTTTATTGTTTATCTGTTAAGTCACGACCGCCCCATGTCAGAAATTCTTGCCCCGACGCGCAGGAATATCGCCCCCGAGTTCGCGCGTGTCTTTGAAGGCATGACGGACAAACCTGTTACGCTGGACGATTTACTGACGACACGCGAAACCATGATCACCGAGCTGGTCGGGCAGATGCCCGACCAGCATCGCCGCTTTCTCGTGTCGTTCGAACGTGCCGAGCCAGAATGGCCGTTACTGGCTGTCCCCGACGCCAAGGCGTTGCCTGCCGTTCTCTGGCGGCAACAGAACCTTGACACGCTCAAGCCAGCCAAACGCGCGGCTCTTGTCGCTCGCCTTGAGGAGGTCCTCTCGGGCAAACAAGAGTAGAGCCTACCGGAACTGGGAGAAGGATGGGGATATGTACGGCCCTATCGGAGCGGGCACTGGGTTCAGAGCAGATTATCGTTCGGCAACGTCAGCACGCTTGCCGTTTTCGGGATCTACGACAAAGAACGTGTGTGTGTTTGCTGAGCACCCTAATCCCGAATCCCCCGTGTTGCACAATTTCGACCACCTGTCTTGAGGTCCTTGCCTGCATCGATATTAAAGCCCATGCCCGTCGAATTAACTTCTTTCTGATGCAGCTTTCATGGTAGGACAGTGTCGTTGGCGGTGACGATCGAAAGGCCGATTTGAGCTAGGTGGGGCTCGAGTGCGACGATGGTTCGAAGCAGATCGTGTGTTGAAACGTGGGCAGCCTCTCGGTTGATTTCGTCGGGTTGAGAGCGTAGGGCCGCCTGGATCGTCTGTCGAAGTTCTGCAACTGAAACGGCACGTCCGAGGGCAAAAAGAACCTGCACGGTGAGTTTTTCAAGGAGTGCGGTGGCGGCGCGGGGCAGCCATCTCGGTGCGCTCATGGCAAGATTCCAACCGAATTCACGGCCGCCTTTAATTGCTCCCGGTCGACTTGAGTATAGCGCTGGGTGGTGCCGATCAACTTGTGTCCCAGAATCTCCTGGATTTCCCTCAAGTTCCGTCTCTTGTCGTTCAAAAGATGATAGGCCAACGAATGTCTCAGGCCGTGGGCGGTGATCACCGGTAGCCGCTCCCGGCCGCAGGCCAACAACAACTGACGATTGAACGAATAGTTGTTGTACGACAGCCCGTTCTTACTGGGAAAAAGCAATTCCGAGCGTCCGAATTCGATCCAGGCGCGATTGGTGATTGTCGGGAGGTTTTTGGTCAGGTCACGGATTTTGACCCAATCGGAAAGTACATCCCGGAGGGGTTCAGGAAGGAGGAGGTCGCGGAACCG
>CAVURW010000202.1:0-7056 GCA_963743595.1 uncultured Verrucomicrobiae bacterium | reverse complement strand
TACATATTGAAACAGATTTCACCGCCTCCCCAAGCTTAGACCGAAAACTAGCCGGGTTGGCAGCGTTTATGCTGAAGCAATTTAACCAGTAAACTTCCTCCTAAAATGTCTAAATCCAACCCTCCTACTCGGAAGCAAAAGAACACGCGGACACCCCATCGTGGAGGGGCTGTTCGACGATCTTGCGAGGGGCGCAACTGGCAGTTTAGTCACACCAGTGAGAGCTTTTTTCCGGTTATGGGTAAGCAGATGTGTGGGTTCACGATTCGCCTCCCAGACGGAACGGTCTCTTTTGTTCCGTGGAATCAGAAATAGCAGCGGGCGACTTTAACTGCGCTTGCTGAGGAAATACTCAACGCTATCGAGCAGCGCAAACCATGAGGCTTCGATGATATCGCCGCTGACCCCGACCGTCGTCCAATTCACATCGCCATCGCTCGATTCAATAAGCACGCGGGTCCTCGCTGCGGTTCCCGCACCGGAATCGACAATTCGCACTTTGTAATCGACCAAACGCAGCGCCTTCAACGCCGGAAAATGGGGAATTAACGCCTTACGCATCGCCCCATCAAGGGCATTCACCGGGCCGTCGCCGTCAGCAACTTGATGCTCCTCGTGATCGCCTACGCGCAGTTTCAAGCGCGAGTGGCAATCGTCCACATGATGAACGCCATGCTTGCGAATCGTGACATCGTACTCCACCAGCTCAAAACGCGATTCGAATTGGCCCAGCGCCTTTTTCAACAACATTTCAAATGACGCATCGGCTGCTTCGAATTCATATCCCTGAGCCTCCAGTCGCTTGATCTGCTCCAACACTTTCACCGCAGCTGGCGATTTATCGTCGAGATCAAAACCGAGTTGGCGCGCCTTCAAAACCACGTTGATTCGACCGGCTAGCTCACCCACCAGCACACGTCGGGCGTTACCTACGGAGTGCGGCGGGATGTGTTCATAACTCTCCGGCAATTTATTTACGGCGTTCACGTGAATCCCGCCCTTATGTGCAAAGGCGGTGCTGCCGACGAACGGCGCGCGCGGGTTCGGCAATTGATTTGCCACTTCATCGACGAAGATGGAGAGATCTCGTAATTGGGCGAGTTGCTCGGGACGTACCACCTGCCGTTTCATTTTCAGTTGCAGATTTGCCGCCACCGTAACGAGATTACAATTGCCCGTGCGTTCGCCGAAACCGTTTACTGTTCCTTGAACTTGTAGCGTACCGGCATCGACCGCCGCGAGCGCATTGGCTACGGCCAAGCCGCTGTCGTCGTGCGTGTGAATCCCGAGGCGCACCGGTTTGCGACCGGGTCCCACCAGGCCTGAAAGAGTCTTAGTGATCTCGCGGATTTCATCGGGCAAAGTACCGCCATTCGTATCGCATAAAACCAAATAGCTCGCTCCAGCTTCAACGGCCGCCTGACAGCACGAGGTCGCGTAGAGCGCATCCAGTTTGTAGCCATCAAAGAAGTGTTCGCCATCGAAAATCACCTCGCGCCCATGCTCGCGCAGAAACGAAATTGTGTCCCGGATCATCGCCAGATTTTCTTCCAAATCGGTCTCCAGAATGCGGGTCACATGGAGAACGGAAGTCTTGCAGACGAGCGTGATCACCGGGGTCTCGGCCGCGAGCAGCATTGCCACTTGGGTGTCGACTTTCGCCTTGGAATCCTTTTTGCGTGTGCTCCCGAATGCGGCGACCTTTGCGTGCTTCAGGTTCAACTTACCGACTTGTTTAAAGAACTCCTCATCCTTTACGTTCGAGCCGGGCCAGCCACCTTCGATGTAGTGCATACCGAATTCGTCCAGCCGCTCGGCAATTCGCAGCTTGTCTGAGAGCGAAAAATGAATGCCTTCCCCCTGCGAGCCATCGCGCAAGGTGGTGTCATACAAGGTAACCTGGGAATCGTTTTCGGACATAGCGTGAGGGAACAAGTTACCATAAGGGTGGTTATTAGCAATCCTTGGCGGCCTCGGGTTGTTCCTGCAGCAAACTGCTACGGTCGATGGACACTAAATCGGTGCTTTCAGCAACCTCCCAGGTCACGTCTTCGGCGGGGGCGTGGGCTCAACGGCGTTTGTCGTGCTGTCGAGCAGTCGAAGAAAAATTACGGAGTTTGGGTTGTTTGGGTCATCAACGAGAAACAGCAAGTAGCGGAGATCCTCCTGACAATGTAGGTTGTTCGTGTACACGGTCTGCCCGCTTGTTAGCTTAATACTGATGTGAACTGCACCGATTTCTTTCCGGAAACTTGGTGCAAGCAATCGATTGTCTCTCGGCTCCAGATGCACCGCCTTATCGGAAAGGGTGAGGTCTGCGGCTAAATGGCTAAGGTTAAGTATTCGGAAATTTCCGCCCGGAAATCGATTTGCGTTATCCGGCATTACGGTGACCCTGTAACTCTCGCCCTTTTCCTTTTGAAAAAAGAGCAGCGGTAAGATCGGCTCATCATGGGCATCCACTGTGGCCAGAACAATTCGGGCGGCCTCTTTGTGCAGAAAAAAATAGATCGGTTTGGAAGGGTCGAACTTGTAGGGCGTTGAGCGGCCGACTGTCGGAACCTCTACGGGGTATTCTACAAATGACCCAGTAGAAGTAGAAGTTCCGGAAGCCGGGTCCGTAGGAGGAGGTTCTTGCGAGTAGAAGAGGTTTGAAACCGGATTCTGCCACGCCAAGGTGCGAAAAAAGTGTCCTGAGGTCTGTCCCTGAAGAGCTAGTGTTGCCCCAAGGAAGAGTGCTGAGGCAACGAGGATCTTGCTAAATTTCATCTTTAGTTAACCAGCGGAAGGCGATGATTTTAAACCGTCGGCCAAACGCATAGTTCGCGAGACTCAATCCCGATTGGCCGTCAGTGTTCGCCACCGTCGGCGTGGGATCATCATACGAGAAATTTCCATTGGCGGCTACGTTGTCTTCGTTTGCGTAGAGATATTCCGGTACACGCTGGACAACCGCTTCGCACCAAGCAGATGCGCTCACTTGACTCGTGCCGGGCTGAACGGTTTCTCCGTAGGCACGTATGGTAAAGGTGTCCGAGCGATCCGAGATAACGGGTGCGATTGCTTGAACCAAATCCGGCTGGTTTATTGTGCCAGGAATCCCCGCTGCTGAATTGGTGGGGGTTGCCGGGGCTTGTGTCTGCGTGAACCCAGCGGGAAATGGCGTATAATTCGAGGGCCCGCCTGTGGTAAACGGGGCCTGGCAATTGGAAACTCCTGCAGGAGCGGTTCCGTTCGCCAGAGTTTCAATCGCTGCATTGGCATTCGACTGATCGATAGCCGCCTGAAGTGCCCCGGAATTGCCGAGGCCGCTGGAAGCGTCCAAGCGCCGGTTTAAAAAATCGCCCAAGGACATAAAGGGCCCGCGTAGTTGAATTTGAGAAACGATGTTTTTTGCTAAATTGTAAACATCCGCATTTTTCACGTTAACGATGCTCGTCCATGGGGCATTGCCCGCGTAACTGGGGAGGTCCGTGGTCATGGGAGCAGCGAAATTCAAAAAGGGATTAGCGCCTGCTCCGAAAGTGACGACTTGAAGGGCCTGACTCGAGTTGTTAAGGCCCGCATTGTAGACGCCCACTCGATTTTGCTTCTGACCGCTGGAACTGCTCAGCAGAGCTTGCCAAGCGGCGACTGATGTTGAGTTCACGTTGAACGCGCCATTCAAAAGCAAGTTCGCAGCTGGTTTGCGCAGATTAGCAGCAGCTGAATTTGCGCATTGCACATCTGCGGCATTTGGGCTCGTCGAATTGGCAGGACTGTTCGGGTTATCCGCTCTGGCGTAGAAAACAAGACGTGAATTGGGAAGGGGCTCATTGGCATTGATATACCCTTGAGCACCGGCAGTCGTGGCGAACGTGGCGGCCGGAATTGGCCAATTGTTCGCATCACTCGCTGTGTCGAATTGCGCAGGAGGTACCGTCGATAAAAAATAGCTGTCGAAGAGCACCTCGTTCGCGAGGAAATTCGAGTCAATCAGCGCGATCGTGCCCGCCAGTGTGTTTCCGGGCGGTGAGGCGAATGCAACGGTCAGCGGGATTTCCGCCGGGTATGAGCCTCCCAAAGGGTAGAAGGGAAAGAAAAGCCGATTGAAACTTTGAGGATCGGTACTGCCCTGTTTCAGGTTCGTCGTCGCAAAATAGCGGCAGTTCATATTTTTGAACTGTCCTAGTGAAATCACGGGGCCTCTTGGAAGATCCTTAATCACTAATTGCCTGTAGCCGTTTCCGCTAGCACCGCCGCCCCCCTCACCTACAGAACCGCTTTGGCCGGAGGCACCGCATTGCCAATACGTTTGAAGCGTCTGGCCCGGAGGATTTGCATCCTGAATGTCGCTGAAACTGCTCTCTAGCCCATTCAGTTTTCCGGTGTGACTATAATCCCGGTAATACCCATTGATTTCGGTATTCAGGATATTCATGGTAGCCGCGCCGGACCCGAAGAACGGAGCACTCAGTGTGAGCGGATTCAAAACCCCGGATGAATTGACCTGGGTAATGCTCGCGTTTATGCCAGGTAAACGGTCCTGAAATGCAGAAATGAGCACCGGCGCGCCCGTCAAGTTGGACACAGTACCGAGCAACTCCGGGCTCTGAACTCCGGATGACGAAATCGCTTGAAAGTTAGGTTGTGCGAAATCGGTGCTATAGAGATGACTGGTATCATAGGGATTGCGGGGCCAGGCCGGGTAGTTGTACATCGCCAGATCGGTATCGTTCGAAATCAACTGACTCGTTCCGACCATATAAATCGAATCAGTTGGAAGAGCTTGAAGATTTGGACTGAGACTGAGTTCTTCTTGCTGTGACGAGGCACTGGCAGCAGAAACCAGATTCGGTGTAATACCCGCTGCCCAAGGAACAAAACAGGCAAACAACGGCCCTCCGTTATAGGGAATTCCCCAAGTGCCCACATTCGTGCACCGGGAGTAGGTCAGACCAAAGGTCTCCTGGCTATAACTCGGCGGGTAAGCGACTGGCCCGTAGCCACGGAGTTCTCCGGGCAAGATCGGCTCAGGGTTATTCGGGCTTATCGGCTGGAAAAACGCAAAGGCGGTTCCGCCTAAGCTACCCGCACAGGTGTAGGACGCCGTCCCCGCTGCAGAAGTGTTCGGTAATAACGTGGTTCCGGGCGAGTTTACTTGAAAGCCGTTCCAATTTTGTGGACTTGCCGAAGTGGTCGAATTGAAGTTTGCAGCGAGGACAAAATCGGACCACCCAGATGAAAAGGGCTGAGTTAATTGTACGTTGAATGGGTTGTAGAGAACGATGGTGGGTTGCTCAGAAAGCATTAGGTCATATTGCCCGGGAGTCGGCGGGGTGGATGAGAGATTGGGCGCTACCAACTGATTCAGTTGCATGGAAACATTGATGGAATAGGCCGCGATGCTCGGGAGAATCGGATCGAGCAGCAGCGAAGGTGAGCCAGAAACGCTCTCCTGATAGAACCGCGTTTCGATCATGGGAATGGAATTGGAGGAGAATTGCGTTCCTATGCCATTAGGACCCAGACCCGGATTACTGGAGGAGGGAGAGGGCATGCGCGCCTTGTAGAGATTGTAATAAAAGAAGAGCGAATCCCAACGCATTCCGTCTAGGTAACAGCTATTACCCACGTCACAACTTGTTACCAATGGGGGCGTTGTGGCGTACAGAGCGTTCATGCTGAAAATCTTTCGCTGAGGCTCGGATTTAGCCAAGTTATAGGATCCCTGGTAGCTATCCGAAAATTGACTTTGGTAAATGAGCGGGTTTTCGAGTGCAGCTGTTAAATCTTTTCTCAGCCCACCGTTGAAATTATCCGCAAGAACTCCGTAGCTCTCCACGGTAAAATCGGCCTGATACATCCCACCATTTGACTGGAAATCGAGCCATGTGGATGTCGAGGACGTCGTGTCGGCATAGCCCATCGCCTCCAGTGTTGGGGCATAAACGGAGTTCGATCTCACGTCAATTGCGGAAGGGCAATTGAATAGCGCTGGGGCGCCGATGCTATTTCCTGATGCATCTAACGTTAGCGACTGATTCACAGCGGGGCTCTGCGCGGCAATAAAATGCGCTGCCGAGGCGAGGTATCCTGCAGGCGTAGAGGGGTCGCTTGCTAAATAGGGATCGGGAATATTCGTTTTGGCTTTTATCCCTTCATCAGAGACCCAGTAGGCAAAACCACCCTGACGCACAGATCCTCCGATGACGGGTTGCGTTGAAATTGGGATGATAGGCACGATGACCTGAGAGACTGCGCTGCCGGAAAGGTTAGAATTGCCCGAGCTGGTTACATTCATATGCGAAGCAACAGCGACCGATTCCGCGATGCTTTGACTGGCCAAAGTGGACGTCGGGTCGGGTGAACTGGTTTGCGGCCACGAGACCAGCCAGTTAACATTGCCAGATGAAAGCAGCGCTCTCCTATTGGGTGTGGCACCTGTTGAACTGGTGTTCGTCGTCCCATTCGGCAGCGTATCGTAGTAAAGGAATGGAGCCGAATAGGGGCCGCTGTAGTCGTTTAACGAGTTCCTCCAAACACCGGTCCAGAACGTCTGGCCCGCATCGATAGCGGGGTTATCCTGGCCAAATCCGTTCGAGGAAGGCCGTATTGCGCTGGTGGAACTGAGGATGTCCGCCCGAGCCGTCACCCGTTGATCCGGGCCGGCTGCCTCCTGGAGTTGGCCTAGTGCTTGACTCAGACCAAATAGCGCATTTTGCTGTGCGATTTGCTGGCTCTGATGACTCGCCGCACTTTGCTGCTCAATCTGGATTAGAACCATCGATGACACCAAAACGATCGTGAGCAGCGATATCACCAAGATCGAAGCGAGCAGAATAAAACCACTCTCTTCCCGTCGTTTAGGTGTTCTTGGCATAATGGGCTTTGATTTGAACTCTACCCCGAAAAGCTTACCCGCTTACCTTGCCCACAGGTATCCCTCTTAAGAGTAAAGGCGTAATTGCCTACAACCACCCTTTAGGTACTACACTCGATCGTTTTTTTCAAGAAGCTAAACATTTCAGACCGAAGCTAAGACAGAAAGGACGTTTGCCGAGCGAGTTCCGTCTG
>CAVURW010000201.1:0-28111 GCA_963743595.1 uncultured Verrucomicrobiae bacterium | reverse complement strand
GATCTCTGCCATCAAATGGTGCAGGCTCAACTCGGTTTTACGGAGCGTCTTCCGGAGCCGGAGCAAAGCTTACCGGTGATGGTGAATGAGTGGTGTCTGACTTGGGGGGATCCGAGCCACCAGCGGATGATCGAGGTGGCGGAGTCGCTACGGGCGAATCGCTCGACGGCCGCTTACTTGGTTATCGATGCCGGATGGTACAAGACGGGCGAGGGTTCGTGGAATAATGGGCATGGAGATTGGGTGCCGAGCACGAAGCTGTTTCCCGAGGGTTTGAAGGCGACTGCGCAGGCCATTCGTGAGCGCGGACTCATCCCGGGAATTTGGTTTGAGATGGAGACGTGCGGGTCGCGTTCCCAAGCGTTTCAAATGCAGGATCTCCTGCTTCACCGGGATGGAGTGCCGCTAACGGTGCGCAGTCGGCGCTTCTGGGATTTGAGGAAGAGAGCTGCACAGGAGCACTTGGCGGAGCTCGTGATCGGGTTAATTAAAGAATGCGGATTCGGCTACCTGAAAGTCGACTACAACGAGACAATCGGCCTGGGGTGCGATGGAGCGGAATCGCAGGGTGAGGGACTTCGCCAGCACGTGGAAGGCGTTTACCGATTCTTCGATCGCATCCGGAGTGAACTCCCGGATTTGGTGATCGAGAATTGTTCGTCCGGCGGGCATCGGTTGGAGCGTTCCATGATGGGGCGAACAGCCGTCTCCTCGTCGTCCGATGCCCATGAATTGACCGAAATTCCAATAATCGCGGCGAACCTACAACGGTTGATTTTGCCCCAGCAATCGCTGATCTGGGCCGTCTTGCATACGTCGGATTCGATTCAACGGCTAACCTACTCGCTGACGGCGACGTTTCTGGGCCGGATGTGCCTCTCGGGCGAAATGGATCGGTTATCGCAAGAGCAGTGGGATGTCGTTCGTAAAGGGGAAGAGGAATATGCAAAGGCCGTGCCCGTCTTGTCGCGGGGGCGCAGCACCTTGGAACAGGATATCGAATCGACCTGGAGATACCCCACCGGGCGTCAATCGGTGGTTCGGCTTGGGCACTCCGGGAAGAATTGCCTCGTTGTCCTACACCAGTTTGCGACTAAGAAAGGCGCGTTTATGCCGTGGGTCATCGAGTTACCGAAAGTAGAGGCAACGTGGACCGTTAGCGGATCATTCCACGATGGTTCGATTTGCTGTGAGTTAATCGACGGCAAGCTTGTCGTGAGCCGGGCATTTGAATTCAGCGGGGCCGTTTTGAATCTCAGCGCGATTTAGTCTGCGCTGAGCATTCCGCTCGACCTTACTTTACCTTTTTAAGGGCAAGAGTGATGGCGATACCAAGACCGATCATGCAGACGCCTGCAAAGATGACAACGGCACAGAGATTCTTGTGTTTCATGGAGCCTTTCAATTGGGACTTACGGAAGGAAGTTGATCGTGGGGAACTACGGTTGTCGAGGGTAGCTGGGTGAGGGTTTCTTGGTTTCTTGAACGCTCGGCTTCAGCGGAATGGGTTTTATAGCTAACGGTTTGGCGTCATCCCGTTCTTGGTGAACTGGTGTAGCCGGCGCATCTGGGTCCACATCCCCGTGATAAGACTTTGAGCTGGGCCACAGGAGCCGCCACGGTTCGCGTTTTAAGGTTTCGCTGAGTTGCTCGGCATTGGAAATGATCTGCGTTACCTTGGTATCGTTCAGTTTACCAATGAGATCTTTCATGTTTTTAATCGCTTGAGAAAGATCAGAATCGTCAGACGTGATTGTCTTTAAGTTCTTGATGCCCACTGATAAATCGGAGTCGTCCGCCGTTATCTTTTGGATGTGTTTAATGGTGTGGGCCAAGTCGGAGTTCTCTCCGGTCAATCGGTCCATATTGGCCGCGAGCGCCTCGGAAATATCGGGAGTTCGCACGCCAACAAACTCCGCTTTGTCTAGGGAGAGTTCCTTAGTCTCATCGCCGTGTACAAAATCGATTACCTCCTGACCCATCAGGCCTTGCTGGAGCAGGCGCGGGGTTACGTTTTGGTACACACGCGCGCTGCGATCGACTTGAACATCCACGGAGACTTCATAATCCGCGTGTCCAACCGGACGCTTGGTTAAGGGTACAGGGGACTGAAGCGCCGACACTTTTCCGATTTGTCGCCCCCCCAGTAACACGGGCGCGCCGATCGTTAGCCCGTTCAAGTTATCGAAGTAAATTCGATAAGTATTCATGGGCGTTAAGACGCCGGGCAATGTGGTGTAAGCGATAACAACCCCAAAGATTGCCATAGTTCCGAGGACCAAAAGTCCTGTCGTGATTTCATTTTTATGGATTTGCATGATTTAACTCTCGTTTGCCAAGTAGGGCGAAAGGAACTCTTTGATGAAGGGATCACCCGATGTTTTGAATTCTTCGGGAGCGCCTTCTTTCAGTACTTGACCCTCGTTCAACATCGCCATTCGTGTCGCAATGGAAAAAGCACTGGTCATTTCGTGCGTTACCACGATTGAAGTGACGTGATGTTCCTTCTTTAAACTGAGAATGAGTTTATCAATCAGAGCGCTATTGATGGGGTCGAGGCCAGCGGAGGGTTCGTCAAATAGGATGAGCTCCGGATCGAGAGCCAAGGCTCGGGCTAACCCGACGCGTTTCGCCATGCCACCGCTTAGCTCGTCCGGCAATTTATCCTGAATATCCTTCAACCCAACCAACTCCAATTTTTTATCGATAATGGATCGAATCTCGTCCTCTTTTTTATCCGAGAGTTCACGAAGCGGTAACCCGATATTATCACTCACCGTCATGGAGCTGACCAATGCTGCATTTTGATAGACCATCCCGACTTTCCTTCGGATGCGGTTTAGCTCGGGACGCGTCAATTTAGGAATGTCATCTCCGTGGAGCAGGACTGAACCAGTATCGGGCTTTAAAAGACCCAGGACAAGGCGGAGCAGCGTGCTTTTCCCAGTGCCACTCGAGCCCATGATCACCAGAATCTCCCCGGCTTTTACGGAGAGGTTGATATCGCGGAGAATCACCTTGCTGCCAAAGCTGAGTTTGATGCCTTTCAATTCCAGCATAGGATCGGGTAAAGCGCTCATGGTAAGAAGGAGATCAAAACGAGGTTGCAAATGGAATCGCAGGCGATCACGGCGCAGATCGAATTGACCACACTCGCTGTCGTGGCAGTGCCCACTCCCACCGCGCCGCCGCGAACCGCGAGGCCCTTGTAGCAGGCGATCCATCCCACGATTCCGCCGAAAAAGATGCTCTTCACAAGGCCAGAAATAACGTCTTTGGCCAGGAGATTTGAGACGACTTGCTCGTAAAAGAAACTGTAGTTTAAACCCAGCATAGCACTAGAGATAATTGCCCCACCGATAATCGCGGAGATGGTGGAGATGAGCGCGAGACAAGGCGTCATGCTGAGGATCGCCAGGAAGCGGGGGACGACCAGGAAACGCAGGGGGCCGATCCCCATGCCTTCAATGGCATCGACCTCTTCCGAGGCCGTCATCGCGCCCAATTCAGCTGTGAATGCCGCTCCGATTCGTGCGGCCAAGACGATGCCGGTAAAGAGCGGTCCCATCTCTCGGGTGAACGAGACGGAAACGACCGCAGGGATCAAGGTGATCAGGCCATATTTTTGGAGTTGATAGCCGGTAAGTAGTGCCATGGATAACCCGATGAAGACCGAGACGAGAACGACCAAAGGAATCGAGCCGATGCCGACGCGATTTGTTTGAAAGAAGAGCTGTTCCATCGTCACCGGTGAGCGCCCCATGGCGATGCGCTCCATGAATTCCGAAACGGTTTCCCGACCCATGTGGACGAGGCTGGAAAGCTCCTCGAGAAAACGTCGGGCCATTCGCGTTAAATCCGAAAGGAACTGGGCGGCACTCTTCATGATTTTGCCCGCGCTCTCATCAGGCGGGAGTTACAGACAGGGAAAAGGGGGAAGAGCTTAGTCATACCTGGAGTCAGCTAGCACCTGGAGTGAACCACCGATGCTCCCCGCCTGAACATGGGGTGATCGCCCCATCTAAATCGGGTAGGGTTTCACCCTATCGTACGCAGAAGGTTTGGTTTCTAGGCTGGCTCAATGAACGAACTCAAAATCAAGGGCAACTGGAACATTATCAAAGGGAAATTCAAACAGAAATGGGGACTGCTCACCGACGACGATTTGACGTTGCTTGACGGTAAGCACGAGGAACTTATCGGCCGGATTCAGCAGAAAACAGGCGAAAGCCGGGCCGCGATCGACAAGTTGATTCAGGATTTTTCGAAGTAGTTGGGTAACCGTCTTGAAACACGCCAGTGTTTGACGTCAAGCCTTCTTCGTCGCCAATTTCTTTTCAATTAGCGCCACGAAGTGCCCCACGTTCCGCAGGTCTTCCGTTTCCGCGGTCTGGAACTTGATCTTAAACAGCGCTTCCGTTCCCACGATGATGTTGATGTGGTTGAGCGAGTCCCAGCCCTCCACATCCTCGGCGGTCGTCTCCAGCGTCAGCACAATGGAATCGTCATTGAGCAGGTCGCGAATGAGTTGGGTCAGTTTTTGAAGAATCTGTTCTTGGTTCATGGGATCGATTTATTCAATTCGTGGGCCACTTGGTCTGACCATAGGAGAGCAGATTGGTAGTTGAGATGCGATTCATCACTGAAGTTATTGTCCGGGCAGGTATCAAACAACCCACCGACCACGTGAAAATTGGCGTGGCGCACCGCCTCGGCGTCGAGATACTTCTTAAACTCATCTTTCACCGTTTGGCTGATTTCGTCGCAAGAACGCTTCGTGTGTGGCGCTGCGATGAAATAGACTTCGATGTGCTGGTGATCAAGGAGATCCAGTGTTTGATTGAAGTAATCGCTGAAAAGCGGCGGAGGTTGGAAATGCGTGAGATGCAGCGATACGTCGGAATCCTCCGCCGGGGTGGACTTCATTTCGCGGTAGAACGGTGTATCGATTCCGCGATGCTCTGATGTGTAGCTGTAGGAGGCGGTATTGGTTTTGAATCGATTTTCGACCAGAGCTTTTAGCAGGTCTGAGGATTGATAGGACGGGAACTGAATTGAGATCAGGAACAATTTCAGGCGTACATCGATATCGAAAGGCGACATCGGTCCGACAATCGAATCGTCGTTGTGCTGTCGGGACGCGATCCGGAGCTCGTCGTTAAGCGCATACGGAAAGAGCTCGTTCATGAGATTCGCTTTTTCGTAAAAGAGACTATCGCGGTAAAACGAGGTGAGCGATGGCGAGAGGATGACGTATTTAGGATGCGTGACGGTAAGCGCTTTTCGAATCAGGAAAAAGTGTTCGGCAGTACAGGTGCCATTGACCGCGAAGTTCAGTACGTTATCGTTGAATCGAGACGGGTTCAGGCCCAGGGCGATTCGCGAATCCCCGACGACGAGGCCGTCGATCGGTTTCATCTCGTAAAGCAGTTTCAACTTCGCTTTGGCAATCGGATACCCCACCGAGAGGTAGTTCATCGGATGGAAAACACACCAGATCCACACGGAGCAAAAGAGCGTTAGAAACGTGCCGGAGAAAATGACGAGGTAAGTGCGCATCGGAGAACTAAAATCGAAAATAGATAAAATCGGTGATGCCTGCCACCCAGATGAAGGCGAAGAACGCCAGAATCGCGGTGGCAATGGCCCAAAAGGGAGTCGGGGCCCACGCGAATGCGAAGAGCGGCTTTGACCTCAGCTTGGTCACGGTAGGCTCGTAGTTTCTCAGAATCTGCAGGCTGTTCGGGCAGGTCCAGACAATGAAAAAACAGGCCGCGATTTGGATGAGGTCTTCATTAATGATGAGCTCGGAGGCGGCTTCGTTCGCGGAAGGCGTTAAGTTGCACATCGCCGTGAGAACGGTGAGCGCGTCATCGACGGAGTTGGCTCGGAAAAAGACTTCGCTGACTAGGACCGCCAGGAACGTGGCGAGCACTTGCGCCATTGTCGGAAACAACGTGAATCCGGTAATGGCGGGGAGTCGATGACGGATGAAGAGTGCGTAGGCGTGGTTGATGATGATGTAGACGCCGTGGAGCGTGCCGAAGATCACGAATTGCAGGCCTGCCCCGTGCCAGATGCCCGCCAGAGTCATCGTGATGAGCGTGGGGACGACGATGAGACTCAGAAATCCGTCCGCGGTTTTCAGCGCCTGACGCGAGATGTCCTTGCCATGCGCAACTCGATAGCGCGAGATGCTTAGCGAAATGGGGTTGTAGAGGTAGAGCGTGATGTAGCGGGTAAGCGTCATGTGCCAACGCTGCCAAAACTCGATGATCGATGTGGCGCAATAGGGTGAATCGAAATTGGCCGGGAACTTGATGCCGAACATTCGCGCCAGACCGATGGCCATATCGGAATAGCCGGAGAAATCGAAGTAGAGTTGAAGCGAATAGGAGAGTGCGCCGATCCAGCTGAAGTAAAAAGTCGAGTCGGAAGCGGAGTTGAAAATAGGGTTGGCAATGAGGGCAAAGTGATCGGCGATGAGATCTTTTTTAGCGAGTCCAATGAAGAAGAGCGTGAAGCCGACCGCGAGGTTTTGCGATTCCAGCCGGAATGCTTTGGGCGAGGCGAATTGCGGGAGGATCTCTTTGTGGTGCAAAATCGGGCCGGCAATGAGGTGCGGGAAAAACGTGACGAAGAGACAGTAATCGATGAACTTGGCCGATTGAACGAGTCCGGCGCGGCAATCGATCAGATAACCGATTTGCGTGAACGTGAAGAAGGAGATGCCCAGAGGCAGCGCGAGGGTGTAGGGGTGATCCGGCGTTTGAAAAATCCCCAGCGAGCAAATCCAGTTCAGCAATGGAAATGCGTACTTGTAGTAGAACAGCAGTAGCAGATCGCCTGCAATTCCGGTGGCAAGGAACGCGTTTTTTGTGCTGTCGGAGTTCCCCGGTCGATTGATGAGGAGACCAAACGAGTAGTTGAAGAGGATGGAGCCGGAGAGCAGAACGATTAAGCCGTTGCTCCACCACGAGTAAAAAACGAATGAGACGACGACGAGCCAGATCGTTTTCCACGATTTATTCGCAAAGCCCAACGAGTAAAACACGACTAGGCTAACGGGAAGGAAAACGAGGAGGAATGAGAGGGAATTGAACAGCATGCCGTGACGCTGGCCCAGGGTATAAGAGTCCGTGTGGCACGCCAGATAAAACGGAGAGGGATCTGCTCCTAAAAGCTTAGATTATTCGGGACGACAATCGCCTCCAGCGAAAAGATCTTCAATTTCATTGCTACCCATACTGTCAAAATCGTCGGGAATAGAAATGGCTCCGGTTAAAAAGCCAAGTCGACGTGCTTTAAGAGTCGCTGGTGCACTTGGTACAATTTCCTTCGATTTCTCTAAAGCCGGATCAGGTTCCATTCAGTTTGTTTAACAAATTACTCCTATTTCACCAGCCTGCGATGATCTTTTAGCCGTTCGGCGTATCCCGCAGACGAGTTCGCAAAAGCAATTTTTTCATTGGACCAAACGCGCAGGCCTCTCAATACTATCGCCGAGAAGAAGAAGCATGAAACGTATTGCCATTATGACGTCGGGAGGGGACTCGCCGGGAATGAACCCGGCCATCCGCTCAATTACGCGAGCAGGACTGAACCAGGGAATCGAGATTTTCGGGATTCGAAACGGTTACCAAGGGCTGATCGATGACGAGTTTGTGCCGCTCGATACACTCGCCGTCTCCGGCAAAATTCGAGATGCGGGGACCTTTTTGCAAACGAGCCGCTGCCCGCAATTTGCGGAAGAGTCTGGCCAATTGCGCGCGATGGAATTGTTGCGCAAGCATCGAATCGATGGCCTCGTGGTGGTGGGCGGTGACGGTAGCTTGAAGGGCGCGCGAGCCCTGCATCGACGCGGGTTCGCTGTGATCGGTCTTCCGGGAACAATCGACAACGATATTTACGGCACCGATATGGGCATCGGCGTCGATACGGCGCTGAACACGATCATTTACTTGGTCGACATGATTAAGGCGACTGCGGCGAGCCATCGGCGCTGTTTCGTGGTGGAAGTGATGGGTCGTGGGAGCGGGTATTTGGCGCTGATGACCACCATCTCCACCGGCTCGCAGGTTGCGGTGATCCCGGAGTTTCGGATGAACGTGGACCGTATCGCGCGAGTGTTGCAAGAGCGGTTTAAGAATAAGCACAACAACAGCGTCATTATCGTGGCCGAAGGTGTGTGCCAAGGCTCCGAATTCATGAAGAAGCTCCAGGAAACGGGAATCGTGAAGCAGGACGTTCGGCTCACGGTGCTGGGGCATGTGCAGCGCGGCGGCGCACCTTCGCACTACGATCGATTGCTGGCCAGTCGCATGGGGGAAATGGCGGTCTTGGCATTGACAGCAGGCGAGCGCGGCGTAATGGTCTGCACGACTGGCGGCAACATGCAACTGCGGGACTTCGAGGAAATTCTGGATCGCCACAAGAGCCTGCCTTCCGACGCGATTCGTTTGGCACGGAACCTTGGCATTGAAATCGGGGATTCGGTTGAGCCCTAAGTCGTACAGTTGTTAAGTAGGGGCTCTCCGGTTTACAGTGGTGCCATGAAGATATTGCGGGGACGCGTGATCCACCTACTGGCTCTGGTAGCGTGGATGGCCGGGTTGTGGGAACTGCTGGTCTGGAGCAAATCTTGGCGGTTTACCGGGCCGCCTTCCGCTGGAACCGTGGTGACGACGCAGATCGAGTGGCCCCGATTCTTCGCCACCTACGTCTTCCCGAATCTGCCCGAGGCCGATGGGATGGTGACGCCGATGTGCCCGCCCGACGGGGACGGCGCAACGGTGACGCTCCCGTTCTTAACGGAGCAACACTTGGGCGAGGATTGGGCGACCGCACCTGGCAATGGAACGCAGGGGCAACCCGTCTATAGCGTGGCAGATGGCTGGGTCTCTGTGGCCAGGGATTTTCAAAATGGCTGGGGCAAAGTGGTGATGATCTGTTACCGGATGCCGGCGGGACGTTGGCCGCCCGTCATGGAGATCATGTACGCGCAGCTCGGCACGGTGGATGTGGCGCCGGGCGATTTCGTGAAAAAAGGGCAGAAGATCGGAACAGTGGGCGTGGTGATGGTGGGGAGCACGGTTCTGAATATGCCGCACTTACACTGGGAAGTTCGCCAGGCGGTCGATCTCGGTCCCGGCGGCGGTTTTAGCGAGCATCGCGATGGCTGGCTCAGTCCGACGGAGCAACTGCAGGCCCATCGGGGCGTTCGCGCGACCGACCCGCTCAAAATGAAGGTGTTGGACGAGAAGGATCGTTCTCTGTGGGGGAACGATTTGTAGGGGAATTCATCACTTTACCTACAGTATGAGAATCTCATTCAACACCAGACGAACAGTTTTCGCCCTGTGGGAATTCTCCTGAGTCTAACTGCGTTTTTTGTTGCAGCTGGGCATATTCAGTGGAACTCAGAGAACACCATCGATACCACCGGTATAGAGGTGAGTTTGACTTATGAAAATGGAGAGGTTGTCTATCGCCTGAAAAATACCAGTTCCAAAGTGGCTGTTATTTCCAGGAGACGGAATTGGTTTGATGCGTTTGGCGGCTGTTCTTCACGGGGTGAAGACATTTTTCAACTGTTTACGCTTTCCCATAAACCACTAAATATTTATACCGCTCCACCTGCTTTCATTTCGTTGCATCCAACAAATAACCCCTATTCTTTCTTTTTACTATCCCCAGGCGATCATACTGAAGATCACTATAGACCGCATGACAGTAACGATGAAGTGAGTCTAAAAGCAGCTCTTAAGACCGGGTTAGTATGCAATGTGTTCGTGTGGGATTCTTCACGTACCGGTAAACGGTTTCCTGTATGGTCGAATACGTTGAAAGTGTCTGATGAAAAATAGTTTTCCCGGGGGCGGATGGAAAATTCTCGCATAGAAATTCGCGTTTACGACGAGGCCGAAGATACTATGGGTGATGTCGGCTCAGGAGAATTGTCGTTAGCGGAAGCGAGCGGATGGGTCTTGTACATTTTGAAGTGGTTGATCGAGAACGAGAAGCTCAGCGATGACTTTCTCAAAAGGAGTGGTCCAGCCCTGGAGGCTTATCGAAAAGGAGAGAAATCACTCCTTGAACTTTACGATGAGGAATGCACCGCGATCTTTTCCAGTGACATGTTGAACAGCGATGGAAATGCGTTCGTGGAGGCCTATTTTCCTCTGTCGAGTGGGCGCTTTTGGAACGACGTTTCCGTAGCTCTCAAGGTCCCGAGGCCTCGCGTTATCCTCTTCAGCGAGTCCGATTATTTGAAGGTAAAGCCTGTAATCGACTCGCGATACGCTGCGTGGAAATCTGGCGACGTAAAGGCGGTACTTCAGGCGTCACTTTGGATGCGCGTTTTGGTAATGCTTTTCGCATTGATCGGACTGATCGTCGCGATTCACTCGATTGTTCGTTGGATGTCCGGGCACCTATTTTAGTCGGAGCGACTGCAGCGTATTCTGCGGGATTGAGCGATCGAGAGGCCAACGAGAAGCCATTACCCAAAAACCAATGGGAGAAGGCTTCGCCCTAATCGCCCGTACAACTACTGAGTCGTAATGGAAATCTGCTTACCATCCACGTTCACAGCTTTGATGTGTTTTATGGTGGCTCGCAGGTCGTCGTCGTCGTGAATGTGCTTATTCAGGCCATCGTTTACTTTGTCTTCAATCGTCGAAACAGTTGCGGAATCGAGCTGGTGATCGCCGTACTTGATCGCCTTCAACTGCAGATCGACTTTGCCGTCGGCTATCGTTGGGATCGAATCGATTTGTAACGAGATGGTTGAATTACCGAAGTAAGACGAAATCAGTCCCAGCGGCACGACAGCCTGGGCGTGAACCACGCCATCGGAAATCGTGACGTAGAGGCGCTTCTTGAGTTCAGGGAAGCGGGAGATGAGGATATTGAGCTCCTGCTCATTGAAGTTTTCGGAATCGAGCGTGTAGTTATCGAACGAGGTTTTCAGGCGCGTCAGCTTCGCCTGGAGCGCAGATCGTTCCGCATCGGTGCCCTCATAGACCGGCGTCTCCTCAGACTTACCTGTGGCTATATTTGAAATCATCTGTATGCCGACATAGATCGCGCCACCGAAAACCAAAGCACCTAAAACACCGAGAATGCCCAAGATAATGCAACCCCACGCCACGCAGCCCATCTTCTTTTTCTCACGTGGCGGCGCCATCTGGTGAGGATATAGAAACGGTTGGTTCGGCTGTACAGGAATGGGATTGTTCGGATCGGACATGGTAACGTTTCCAGGTGAGCTTATAGCACTTACCAATTGAGAAGGTATGCAAAAATGAGCGGTGCGACAATGGATGCATCCGATTCCACGATAAACTTGGGCGTATCCTTACCCAGTTTGCCCCAGGTGATCTTCTCATTCGGCACTGCGCCGGAGTAAGATCCATAGCTGGTAGTGGAATCGCTGATCTGGCAGAAGTAGCCCCAGAGGGGAACTTCCGTCCGCTGGAGATCTTGGTGGAGCATAGGCACCACGCAGATCGGGAAGTCACCCGCGATACCGCCGCCGATTTGGAAGAAACCGAGCGAAGACGACTTCGTTAAACTCGTGTAAAACTCGGCCAGATTCGTCATGTACTCGATTCCTGTGCGCACCGTGTGGACGTTTTTCACATCGCTGCTGATGACATGTCCCGCAAACATGTTGCCAAGAGTGGAGTCTTCCCAGCCCGGCACGATCATCGGCAGATTCTTCTCCATCGCTGCGAGAAGCCAGGAGTGTTTCGGGTCGATTTGATATTCCTTCTTCAATACGCCGGAAGCCAATATCTTGTACATGAACTCGTGCGGGAAATAGCGCTCGCCAGCTTTATCGGCCTTCACCCATTCTTCCAGCACCACGGACTCGATTCGGCGCATCGCTTCCATCTCGGGGATGCAAGTATCGGTTACCCGGTTCATGTGCCGACTCAGAAGCGCTTCTTCATCCGCAGCAGTCAGGTCGCGATAATTCGGCACGCGCTCGTAAAAATCGTGAGCCACCAGATTGAACACGTCTTCTTCCAGGTTGGCCCCGGTACAGCAAATGGCGTGAACTTTATCCTGGCGAATCATCTCCGCCAGCGAGAGGCCGATTTCTGCGGTGCTCATGGCGCCTGCCAGAGTCACCAGCATCTTACCGCCTGAAGCGAGATGGTTCTCGTAACCCTTGGCAGCATCCACCAAAGCAGCAGAGTTGAAATGACGAAAATGATGTAAAATGAAATTGCGAACTGGGCTGGTCATGCCAAGACATTAGGCAATGCGTCCGCCGATGCAAAAAAAATCTGCACGGCCCACTTTGCTAATTTTTTTTCACCTCTACGCTTCGGAGAGACGGCAAACCCTTGCTAAAGAGAAAGTTGGGAAAAAAGCGAGCAATTTGCTAGGTTACGTAAATGTACTTGCAAGAGGCCGAAATTGAGAAAAGGAGGACACGACTGCTGATGCTATTCGTGCTCCTTTCCGTTCTCGTTCACCTCTTCGTTATCGGGCTGATCCTCCTCTACCACCTGATATTGTTGCTCTTAGGCCTCATCCCTGCGCACACAGCCACAGTCGCTGTTCCAGTACAGCTGCCCCATGTGACGCTTGTGTCGCCCCATTCCTATGCCACCACTCCGGATGATCCGAATGCGCCGAAAAATCCGAACGTCCCCGTGGAGGCCGATCACAACAGCGTTCTTGCCTCGAACTCCCCCTTTCCGCGTGTTCACACCTTGATGCCCGACATCAGCGGACGCGCGCATTCCAATGACGTGACCAACACACGCTTTTCCCCGCAAACCCGCCTGCCGATTGCCCAGGTACGGAATCAGCAGCCGTCGCAACAGCAAAACCCGAATCAGGCGCGGTCCCAATCGCAAAGTCAGGCCCATCAGCAAATGCAACAAGCAGTGGTGCAACAGCAATCCGAGGCGGCCAAGCCAGTGGAGCATCCCGCACCGCGCGCAAAGCCGGTGCAACTTGTCGATCCAAACGGTCTCCCCGTACTTCCGCCGCTCGACGCCGCTACGGTCTTGCCGCCTAATGAGCAAGCGGGTGGTGGTGGTCAGCCGCCGCCCTCAATAAGCACGGTGCAGGCGAATATCCAAGGCGATACCTCAGGCATCACGGACCACATCTCGCTCGCCGCCAAGCAAACAGAGTTGGGCCAATATTTGGCCAAGGTGAAAAGGGCGATAGGATCGGTTTGGGAACCGAAAGTGCAGGATCAGTTGCAACTCGTCTCAATTGGCGTCGTCCGCGTTCACGTGGTGATCCATTCTAATGGGCAAGTCGATGTCAGCCCGCTCGATGGCGGGTACGAAGGCAATTCGACCCTGATGGGGATTAGCATGAGCTCGATTAAAGAAGCGGGGCCATTCGACGAGTTTCCACCCTCAATGAAGGCCAAGTACGGCGACACCTTCACGGACGATTTCACTTTTGAAGTCTATTCGGCGAATTAGTGATTGGACAACTCGCCGACTCTTTGGTTGCGGTTGATCCCATGGTATAGTCACTGTAACCGCCTTACCCTCATTATGAAAAAGTTTCTAGTTATTTGTTTGCCGTTTCTTATTTGTTCTGAGATCGAAGCATTTGGTGACTGGATTTCGCCAGATCCCCAAACAATTGATCACGACTGCGTTTTTACAGTCTATAAAAGAATTATTGCTCCTAAAGTCCCTGCTGGCGATACGTTCGCTAGAGCAAATGCCAGTCAAGATAATGCGACGACAATTGTTTTTGAACATCGCCCCGGCTTTTCGCTAAGCGTTCCGAATGGGGCAACGCTTACCAGCATGGTTAACGCGCCAATTTTTAGGTTTGAACCTTACTCGCTCAAATCTTTTTTAAGTCCCGATAAGTACAGCAATATCAGAGGAGCGATCAGCGAGGATGGAACTCTATATGAAATTGGACAACATAGCGATACGGCTGCCAATACAACAATAACCGAGATTTGGGCAGCCCAATCTCCAAACTGGGCCCACGGAACTTTGATTATGAAACTTCGAACCACAGATATGGGTATCTCCTTTATTCCTGTAGAGATATTTGCCAGTAATCATATGGTGGGCATTATCGCCTACTGCGGCATGCCCGGTTTCAGTTCGTTAGTCATTTTGGACCCAAAAGCTTTCGTTGTCCGTAAGTACACAAGTTTTTCTGAATATCAGTTGTTGGGCGATTTAAAAACGCTCTGGTCTAAGCCGCCATTTACTCGAGCCGACGCACTGCAGCACAGGATTAATCTCGATAAGATGAAGGGAACAGAAGAACCCTTAATACCCTCTCCTTCCTCATGATACATTTTTGCTGACAACGAGGTTGGTTCCATCGACATCATTTATCCCAAGCATTAGCAGGCTGCTGAAAATCGAGGATTTGGGCATATCCCGATTTTGACTCGGTTACTCTTTGGGCCGAGGCATGGAGAAGAACGCTCCAGCGGTCTTCACGTAGGAGCCGCGACCATTCATCCGACCGATTAAATGCAGTTCCTCCGCCTTAATGTACGGCCCGGCGGGGTCGATAAATCGATCGTCAACGCGGATGGCGACGACCTTCCCTAAAATCACGCGACTGTGGCCGATCTCCAATGTGGTGATCTCCTGGCATTCCAAGCTGGCAGGCGACTCAGCCAACTGCGGCACTTTTACCACGGTGCTCGGTTGCGTGACCAAACCGGCTTCAACGGTCTCATCCATTTCGGGCGGAAATCCTTTGGAACAGAGGTTCATCTTCTCCGCAATTTCTTCGGTGACAATGTTGACCACAAACTCACCCGTCTCGCGAATATTCCGGGCTGTGTCCTTCGGGATAAGGCCCGGGCCGGGTCGATTTGCGACTCCCAGACCGACGACAGGTGGATCAACGGCTAGGTAATTGTAAGCGCTGAACGGAGCGGCGTTGAGAATGCCGGACGAGCTTAGGGTTGTTACTAGAGCGATTGGTCGCGGAGCAACCAACCCAATAAGCAGATTGTAAATGAGATGGGCCGACGCCTCCTCTACCCGATAGATCAATGGATCCCTCTCAGGTTCCGGCGATGGCGTCTCCATCCCGCGCTGTGGTGGAACTTCCAGTCAAGTAACGCTTTTTCCCAGCCGATATCACGGCCGACTTTTTCGCTCTCGATCCATTTGTGCCGTTTAATCTCGTCCCGCTCCGCGAGGTACTCCTCGTATAAAGCCGAATTCAAAAACGAATTCCCACACTCTTTCTCGTCATGCGTCATAACGTTTTCACTATCAAGGTCCTACAAAGCATAAGGGTTTTCCTAACATTTAACATCAATTTCTTTGGCGATCTTCATGATTTCTTCACTTACCGTTGATTCCGTATTTTCTGTCGTCACGGGCTTCCCCTGATCCCCCGACTCCCGAACCCGCATCTCCAGAGGAATTTCTCCTAGCAAAGGCACACCGAGCCGCAAGGCCTCGCGATGCCCCCCACCCTGCCCAAAAATGTGATACTTCTTGCCATCACTGGGACACAAAAAGTAACTCATATTTTCGATAATACCTAGAATTCGAACATTCACTCGAGTAAACATACTCACCGCTTTGCGCGCGTCAATCAGCGCTACTTCTTGTGGAGTAGTTACGATAATGGCCCCATCTAATGCGACGGTCTGAACGATGGTTAATTGAATATCTCCAGTGCCCGGAGGTAAGTCTAATATAAGATAATCTAATTCCTCTCCGCCAGCAGGCCAATCCACCCATCTTAAAAATTGTTGAATATATTTTGTCACCATCGGCCCACGCAGGATCGCCGGCGTTGTATCATCCAGTACAAAACCCATGCTCATCAGCTGAACGCCGTACCGCTCGATCGGGATGATCTTCCCATCCGACCGTTGTTCCGGTCGTTCATTGCTGCCAAACATCATCGCGATGCTGGGCCCGTAAATATCGCAATCACAGAGGCCCACCCGCAGTTCCCTGCCCTCTCTCTTCACCCGCCTGAGAGCCGCCGCCAGGTTCGCAGCCACAGTCGATTTGCCCACGCCGCCCTTCCCACTGGCGATCGCGATGATCTTTTTTACGCCGGGAATCTTTGTTTGTGGCAAGCTGGTCGAACCCGCAGCCGTATTTGCGGGCGCTGGAGCACTCGCATCGATGATCACCTCTACTTCGCTGACACCCGGCATCGTTTCCACGGCAGCCGTGGCGAGCTCGCGGATCTTTTCCGGAATCGACGCATCCGTGGTGGTGAGAACCACGCGAATCTGGACGCGGCTCTCCTGTAGCTGCACATCCTTAACAATGCCAAACGAGACGATGTCCCTGGAGTAGCCGGGGTACCGCACCGATTTCAACCGATCCATTACATCTGCGGTGGAAAGCATTTCAGCTCGTCAGCTAATGTTTATCTTTACCCGACAGATCTGCGGCGTGATCCGAAAACGACTTCCCCCGACCGAGCGGTGAGATGACGGAATCGATCTCGCCGTCTTCAAATTCCTTCCACATGGGCGACATGCCACGGAGGCGGTCGACGATCTTCGGGAAGGTCGCGACAACATAATCGACATCTTCGATAGTGTTGTCTTTGCCCAAGCTCATGATGATATTGCCCTGAGCCAGCGCGTGATCGAGTTTGATCGCGCTAAGCACATGCGACACCTTGAGTGATTTGCTCACACAGCTGGAGCCGCTCGCCACAGCAATGCCATGGTAATCGAGCAGAAGCAATTGCCCCTCTCCTTCGATAAACTCGGTGCTCAGATTCAGCTGATTGCACACGCGATCGGGTCCCGGAACCGGTCCGTTCAGTTTAATGAACTTCACTGTCTGCCAGAGACCGTCATAGAGCCGCTTCTGCAATAGCGTGGCGTGTTCCATCCGCTTCGTCAGCTCTTTAGCGGCCACATCCGCAGCCACACCCGCTCCAATGATTGCCGGAACATTCTCGGTACCGGCGCGCCGACCGTTTTCCTGCACGCCGCCGTGAATTTGGCTAGTCACACGCGCTTTGCGATTGCGATAGAGCACGCCCACGCCCTTCGGACCATAAAACCGGTGGGGACTTAACGAAAGCAATTGAATGCCCATCGCCTGGACATCGATTGGATACCAACCCGCCGCAGCGACTGCATCGACAAAGAACGGGATCGACTTACTAGCTGTGATTTTACCAATCGCCTGAATCGGCTGAATCGTTCCGATGTCGTGATTGACGAGGTGAACGGCCACAAGAATCGTTTTTTCGGTGATCGCGGCACCGACGGCTTCTGGATCGACGCGGCCATCGCCATCCACAGGGACATACGTGACTTCAAAGCCTTGTTTGGTCAGGTACTCTACGGAATTTAGAATGGAGGGATGCTCCGTGGCAGAAACGACGAAGTGATTGCCCTTACGCTTGTTCGCGTCAGCAAAGCCTTTGATCGCCAGGTTACCGGCTTCAGCGCCATTGGAGGTGAAAATGATATCCTCCTCACTCTCGGCATTAATGAGTTTGGCGATTTTCTCGCGCGCTTCCTTCAATCCTTCCCGAACCTGCAGTCCGAAGCGATGCAAGCTTGAGGGTGAGCCATAGGCCTCACGGAAATAGGGCAACATCGCTTGGAGCGCCTCTTCTAAAACGGGCGTCGTTGCCTGATGGTCCAAATAGACGGAACGCTTATCCATACGCAGTACTCCTTGTTCTCGAAATAAAAGAGGCGGCGATCCGCGCCCAAGCGCTCGATGTGCCGCCCCTTGTGGGCTAAATCGAAGCTAGCACTTTAAATGCTAGGCCGTCACCTTTTGCTTCGCTTCGTAATCTTCGATTGCGGCCTTGAGAGCTTCCTCCGCCAAAACAGAGCAATGAATCTTCACTGGGGGCAATCCGCCCAGGGCGTCCACCACTTCTTGGTTCGAGAAATTCTTTGCTTCTTCCAGTGTGCGGCCCTTGATGAGTTCCGTGGCCATGCTGGAGGAGGCGATCGCGCTTCCGCAACCGAATGTCTTGAACCGAGCGTCTTGGATACGGCCATCCTTGATCTTCAGAGAAATCTTCATGATATCGCCGCAGGCAGCTGCGCCCACCTCGCCCACGCCATCGGCCTCATTCACCTCACCCATGTTCCGGGGGTTCATGAAGTGGTCCATCACGGTGTCGTTATAAAGTGTGTATTGTTGTGCTTCTTTCATAGGTCTCCTGATTTGTGAGCGATTTACTACTTCACAATGTACTCGCAACTCCCTCTCTGTAAAGCCGAACAGAGCAAAAAACGCTAACCTTTCGCCAACGGAGGGTTAGCGCTGGGCAAAAAACGGCTAATCACACTAACAACCTTCAACTTTTCAGCAACGGGCGCGTCGCACGCGCAGTCTTTTTTACGCGGGTCGAGCGGACGATGTCCACGCGCTTGGGTTCTTCACCATTCGCCCCTTGATCGGTTCCATCCATCAGAGTAAACGTGCAGCGATATAAGCCCACCACCTGCTCCTGCTCGCGAACAACCTTGATGCCCAAAACATTCTCGACCATCGTGGTGTCCAGCTGCACCATCATCGGAAACTTCTGCATGATCGGCAGTAAGGGCGAGTTGTACTCGATGATCTGATGCTTACGGAGGTCCGGACTGAAGTAATACTCACTCATGTAACCGTCTGAATCTCGCAGGGCCACAAAGCTCCGCACGCGGTCCTCCGTAGTCACGCCCTTGATCTTCCCCTGCAAGCGCACGGTCTGGTTTTGGTAGATTTGAAACAAGATTTTCTCGGGAGCGGCAGGACCATAAATCTGCTCTAAGCTCTCCAAAATTTCCCCCGTAAAGTGTGTCGATTCCGACGGGAAAAACTCCTGCGCCAATGGGGTCAACCGGTAAGCTTTTTCTGGCCGACCCATCCCCTTCGGCCGACGCCATGTATCGAGATAACCCTCTTTTTCCAGCGCCACGCAATGTTGCTTCACACCCATGTAAGACAATTGAATGCGCTCGGAAAGCTGCGAGACCGATAAGCCTTGGCTTCGTTTAATCTCGGCAAGAATCAAATACTTCTGGCTCTTTGCGAATTTCCTCAGAAGTTTTCCCTTCACAATTCCCCCCTAGCGCCCAACGTGCCAATAGATAACGTTCCCAAAAACAAAGAACGCCGTCCATCAGGCCGGCTGATGCGCGTTCTCTCGCTTTCAATGCAGTTCTTGTACCTACCGGCCACGTCTCCAGAATAATTAGCTCCCCTCTGCAATCAAGTCTTTTTACAGCTTCAGCATGAAAACAACATTCGCTGTCAACCACTTTTATCAGGAAAAAAGCACGTAACGTTCTGCATTACATAGAGATAACTCACTTAGGCGGTTACACCAGATTCATCTCCTTTCAGAACCGCTTAACCTTTTCGTTAAATTGTACCGCAATCCAAGAAAAATCGTAGTTCTCCGTTGTAACTCCTTGCCAATACCCGATTTATTCAATATACATCCACATAACGAATGCCCCAAGATTCCACACCCTTTCAAGTCGAGCTCCGCCAATTCCGTTCTCAGTCCGGTCTCACTCAGTACCAACTCGGTGAACTCCTCGGAGTCGGTGGCGACTACATTTCACAGTTGGAGCTCGGTAAAAAGAAGCCCAGTACACGCCTCGAGCGCCTTTTAGAGCTCTATCGGAAGGTCCGGGATAAAGAGCCGGGACCACAAAAAGAGTCGCGCACCGAAAACACGGAAAACGTCACGTGGATCCCCATTGTTACTTGGGCGCAAGCGGGCATCGCGACGGCCTTCGAGAACATCCCGGACGATTGGCAGGACCGCATCCCTGTCGTCGTTTCAGACAAACAAGCGTTTGCAATTCGACTCCGGGGCGATTCGATGGAACCTCAATTTAAAGATGGCGATTTGGCCGTAATCCTTCCGAACATCCCGGTTCGCCACGGAGATTTAGTCGTCGCGAATATTATCGAAGAGGGCTTCGCGTTTAAAATATTCTCGCTCGTGGGTGGCGACCCCACCCGGATCAGCCTGCGCAGCTATAACCCCGCATACGGACCCATGGAATTCGCACGCGAACAGTTCTACTGGATTTACCCGGTTGATAGCGTGATCAAAAAGATCCGCCGCTAAAACACGGCCTTGCTCAATAGGTTAGCATATCGGTATGGACCTCAATCGGCCCAATTTTAATAAGCTGAGAAATCCCGCTTTGATAAAGAATTTGAGGAATAGGACGAGCGTAAAAGATTCTGAGCTGTTCGAGCTCGATTCCGTTACGATTCAGGATACACAGGCGACGAGCATCCAAGACATTGATCTCTTTACGAAACTCCGGTGGTTTTCCTGCAATCAAAATCAAATTGTTTCACTGGAGCCTCTTACTGGCTTGCAGCACCTGGAGAGCTTGGATATCGGCGGGAATTTGATCGAAGATTTAGCTCCTCTGGAGGAGTGCCCCCGTCTGGAAGAGCTCGTTATCGAGGGCTACTGTCCCATTCGCAGCTTCGAACTGTTGCGTCGCATGCCTCAACTGAAGCGACTCACGATCGCTGGTGCGCTGGCTCCGGTTCTGAAGCAGGCGGGTGAATTGCCGCACTTGAAGCAATTGATCCTTGTCGATGACATGGAGTCCGTCCGTGACTTACCGGAAATGCCAAAGCTTCGGGGCTTGTTCTTCTGGAACCAGCAAATCAGAGATCTTGACAGTGTTCAGCGTTATCCAGAATTGGTGAACGTAATGGGAAAAGGTGAAGACATTCAAACGGTTGAGCCTTTGATCCACTGCCCAAAACTGACTCACGTGGACTTGACGCTGAGTCCGTCAATTGAGCTTAACCCGCTGTTGCATTTACAGGATTTGCGCTCAATTTCGTTTGGGCAAACAAAACGGGCTCAACTGGACTTCTTCGCGGTACTGCCCAAGCTAAGAAAAATTTCGTATTACGAAGCGGATTCACCTCATAAATTTGTGCGGGAACAGCTCCGCTCTTGGGATGACGATTTTGCAAGCAATCCAACGCTGTACACTCCTTCGATAAAGATAAAATGGGTTACGGAAGAAGAATTCAGGTATTTCGATGGGAAGCATCCATTTAATGTCCAAGACTACGACTGGAACGAGGAGATGCTGGTTTCTGAGTGTTACTGGATGGTTGAAAATATTCGGACGAATCTCTCTGCTAAACTGGAAGAAACGCTACACTTCGATTTTTGGGCACTGGGCCGTATCCGGCGTTCCATTCCGTTCACGTTGGAAGACACTATTGGAGAGTCTAATGTAGACCTGGAATGGGTCATCCTCCAGATACAAGATGCGCTTTGTCGGGCGAATAAGACATGGATCCTCTTTCTCTCTTACGACGACACCGAAATGTGGATCTATCCCGAACATATTGAGCGGGTTGGGACTCGCACGATACGGGCGACGTGAATGTCTATGATTTTGGAAAAGTTTTCTTTAGATACTCGATAAGAAGGATAGCTTCGCCTGAACCGTACTTAACAAAGCGATCAACGACAGAATCTAAATCGTAGTAATCAGTAAGCCAAGCCCTCGAAAATCATGATGTTTCGCAACATCTTTTAATGTTATTATAGGATGAAAAATAGGCAGCACTCGACTTTCAAATACGGAAAGATATTTGAATCGTAGTTGCGGGGGCATCTGGTCAACTCAAACGATAGAGGTACTGGGAGTAATCGTAGGCTTGAGCGTTGAGGAGACTACGCTTAGCGCGATCCAAAACCGAACTACTTTGAGAGGTACTTGCGACTTCATCGTAGTTGCTTACAAAGTGTACGACCACGGCTACGAGTAATCATTCATTTTAGCACGATACCTGTATCCATTTGGTGCACCTCGCTGGTAGGAACACTCGGGTCCAATCGAACAATCGGGCCGGCGTACAGCCCCTGATGATCCACTTCATTGCCGGATAAAGTCACGTTTCTTGAGTGATTCAGCCAAAGGATGTCTCCGGGCTTTCCAGATTTGAGGGTAAAAGCGTTTTTGATTTGATTGCCGGAGATGGCGACTCCGTTAGCCCCCTCGATTCGGAAAATGTTCTGTCCGTAGCAGGTGTCGATAAGATTATCCGCGATGAGAATATTACGGTTCCCCATTGCGCCATCGAAATGTACCCAAACCGTGCCCTGATCTCCGTTATTTTTTGAACAGTTTCGAAACGTATTGTGAGAAACGGTAATGTTCCAACAGTAATTAGCCTCGCCCCACCAAAACTCCGGCCCAATGCTCACGCCTGTCATTCCACAACCCTCAATCACACACCCTGAAATAAGCCCATCATCGGCCTTAACCAAAATCCCACGCGAGCGGGTATCCCCCAATCGGCACCGCAAGATTTTGAATCCCCGACCACATCGGTTCGGATTATTCGCCTTGGTTCCCAATGCCTGGTCTTTATCCTGGCTGTGATCGATTGGAATCTGCAAATCTTGATCAAGGGTAATCGTGGTGTTTCCATCCGGCATCTTTTCGATTGCAGTTACCTGAGCTTGGCCAAAGAAACCATGCGTATCGGAGAATCGTAGCGGTTCACCCACAACGGGATCTCCTCCTCCCCCCTTTAGGACCACTGTCTTACCTTCCGCACTCAGCACCCGACCAAAACTGCCGTGAATGGCAATGCAATCGTCGTGGGCAACGCCAGTAAAACTGCAATCTTCTATATCAGGGCCGATACTCGTCCCGACCGAATGAAATTCGTCAGCTCCTGAAGAAACGATTTCATCTTCCGTGGCACCAGCAGGCCGAGGGCCGGTTTGAATTTTACAGCGCAAGAAGTGATTGCCGCCCCCACCTGTCTCAAACATTGAGGCGAAACCGCAGTTGCAAAAGGTGACGTTTTCCAAAGTACAATTCTCGCACCCATCCAGATGAGCCATTTTATTTCCTCCACTCGCCCGAGTAATCAGCCAATCATTTACCGCAAAACCGGGCTTATCCCAATAATGGAACCGAAAAGCTCCCGGCGTTTGAAGCTTTTCGTATGATGCGGGATTCCAATCTCCCGTTCCGGGTTTCAGCAGACGGGTGCTGGCGTCCACCACGTCAAATGCAGATCCCCGAGGATTCACATCCGCTGTATAACCGGCGTCGACCTGCCAATCGCACGTTTGCCCTTTTGCATCGCTCCCGATAGCCGTGATCCGGCCTTGAGTAGCAGCGGGATGAGCATATTCCAGGGTTCCTCCGTCCCAAGTCAGGTTCTTGCATCCGCCTAGGTACAGGGGATCGTCTTTTCTGGACATAAAAACGATCGTCACCCCGGTGGCATGAATCGTTACATCCTGCCAGTTTCTGAAAACCAAGTCCTGCCCAGCGGCGTTTAGAGGTATGGAGTAAGTGCCTGGGTTGATCGTAATGTCATTCGCGCCTGCTTTGTGAGCATCAGAAATGGCATTCGCTAATCCCTCCGGATGCAAGGGATCCCCTAAAGTAACTGCCTTTTGCAGAACTGGAGAAGAATGGGCACATTCGAGAAAAACGGTTGAGAGCAAAAGGAGTGGGACGAAAGCACGGAGTTGATTAACCATAAGTCAAGTAGTTTAAATCGATGTTACAATGTTGTGAAATGAATGCAATCCTAATCAACGGCATTTTAGCGTTTACATCGCGTTAAAACTATGGGCCCGTCAATTTGCCTGGGCTGACGGGAATGGCAAGGCCCTAGAAGAGGAATCGAAGCCGGTGGGGTACCACGTGCCCCGTAACGCAAGACATTTCATGTCGGGTCACTTGTATTACATCCATGTAATAAATTGGATGGCACTTTTTAGCCGATTTGCCGGAGATAGGTCCAGACGGGTCCGGCGTTGACCACTAAACCGCGAAAATAGACGAGTTGGAAGTTGTTGAAAATAAGGCGCTTACGACTGAAACGTCCGGTCATGTCCGGACTGGTCCGGAAATTGCTCAGAGCTGCCGCGCTAGGACTCGAATCTATGATAAAGCATTGCAACAACAAGGACTTACAGAAGCAAGCACACAAATAGGCACACACGATTTGCAGGCCGTTTCGCCGGACCTAAAATTGGTCATTGCTGTCTGGGAAAAGTTATCGCCGACACTTAGAGCTGCGGTTTTGGCGATTGCAGCGACGGTGAGTTAATCGCAGTTAAAATCTATGATAAGCTGTGCACATGGGTTGGTTTTCAGAGAAGAAAGTCGGTTGGTGAAAGGGTGTGTCAATATATGCGTGGATATCCGAAGTGCAATGGCATCTTGGGATGCGATTGGAGTGTGCCGACTTTTAATTAAAATCGATTTCAACTCTGGTGTTTTCCTCTATACCTTTATGTATGGGTAGATGCTTGGCTCTCGTCGCGATTTACGTCTGCTCCACTTTAACCGCGCACGGCGATGTTAAACCCATCCTCGATGGCCCCGATGGATTGAAGGCGTTTAACGATCTTGCGACTTATTACTCGGACAGAACCAAGGAACCTCCGTACGACGAAACGCTCGCGGCCCTGAGTAAAGGAGACGATTCGGCGCAACACGCCGGACAGTATCTGCTGGGACTATTTGAACAGAGCATGGCGGATGAAACAAACGGACGTTCAGAATCAACCCGTTCGATGGCCTGGGGGGGTGGTTCGGAGAATGCCGCCCGGGATTTCCGCAAGACACTGTCGGAAAAGTTCGGCGACTCGGCCAGCGGCGATGCCGCCATTCCGGCCGCTCTTTGGCTGATCAACCAAGAAAAGCTGCCGGATGGTCAGGCCGCCGGAATCAAATTCTTGCGCCGCATCAATTCACCAGCGGTTATTGATGTCTACGAGAAAATCCTTGCTCAACCACACCCCAACCAAGACGTCTTGTTGGGAGCCATTGAAGAAACCGGCTTGCGTAAATTGACCACTCTAAAAGCGGACATCGTCCCGTTGGAAAATTCCTACCGCTCCGCCATACGCGACGCCGCCCGTAAAACAGCCCAGCAACTGGGTGCTGCTCCAGCACCGGAATTTAAGCCCGAAAATGCCCTCAGCCCGGCCCTGAGCTCGCTCATCCAAAAAATAGCGGATCGGGTCTATTCTTCTATTCCGAGCGATGCCCAATGGTTGGATATCGTTTATACAGATCCAAATGCCCGGCAAGGGGCAAAGTCAGTAAAGAGCCACGGCTGGCTCCTACGGAAGGAGGTCGACAATTATGTGATACTCGATTGGCAGGGCCTCGAAGAACTTTTGGCAAAGAAGGATACGACGTTGACTCCAAGCTCGCTGGCCACGACGGCGAAAGAGTTGGAAGCCATCCGAAAAGCAGGTACTTCAGACGGCATCCAGTCGCTTTCACCAGAAGGGGGACTGACCGCGCAATTCGAACCCGGCTTTATCACAATGCCGGAAGCCTTGGTAGGCGCATGGAGTTTTTTGCGCGGTGACAAGGCCACGGCCTCAGCAGTGCTTTTCCCGTGTTTCGACGCATCCAAGGATGATCGATGGATCGATTGGGCCACGCGGGACATGCTTGGCAACCGATACCACCAGCAGATGCTGGATGAATTTTCATCGAAGCGCGACTTCGCCAAGGCACTTGCTTATGCCCAACATCTTAGCAAACCGATGTTCGACGACTTCAGTTATCAAGATCGTGCCAAGGAACTCGCGGCGCAGTTACCCAAGCACATGGACGATTTCAAAACCTTTACCCTGCCGAAGCCTGACGAATGGGCGCAACAGAAAGCGGGTATGAAACGAGAAGATCAAATCTCCTTTCTCGCGGCGCATCTCCGACTGCTCAACTGCATGCAAATAATGCAACCGGGCGGTGTTTCTTATGCCGATGCTCAGTACGCACAGCCATTTTCCCTCTTACATGATCCGGTGCCCAACCCCAAAACCGGGACTTGGTCTTATCCACAGGGAACCGAAGTCATAAATCCTTACAACCAACTAAAAGCGATGTCGCTAACGGCTGCCGATATACAACTTTTGCTCCCTTACGTTAACGATGATGATTTCATTCCGACTTATAGCTACTGGCGGAGCTTTCACCCCGGACGAACCCTCCACCGCGTCTCGTGGCCCGTTACTGATCTGGTTAATGAAGCTGCGCAGCAAACGTTGGTTGATCTAAGAAGTCTTGATGGTCTTGACGACGCGGGTAAACAGGCCGCGCTCGCAAAAATTAAAGCGTGGTGTGACGCACATGCTGGCAAGTCGGCCTCTGATCTACTCGCCGACACGATTCAGACAACGAAGGATGAAAAGGATTTCGTACAGGCCGCCGGAAAATCCGTTGAGCAAAAGAAACCAGATCTCCTAAAGCTTGCCGCCGCTCGAGCCAAGGATTTTCCGGATTCAAAAGCCACGGCGTCCGTTGCGCAGATATGTTTCCAGTCGGGTTTCCCGGGCTTTGTGGATCAGGCCCGCACCTGGATTAAAGACACAGACAAGCAGGCTGCAGCCGACGCGGCCAAACCTCCCAAACCGGCCGATGCTCCGGTTTATCTTGGCGAAGTAGACCCGCCCTTTGCCGACTATAGCGTAACGCGTTTTTGGTCGGCCTTAATTCTTTTGCGCGATGGGAACCAGAGCACATCCGAAGTGATTGCTGTACTGCAACCGTTGCTGAAAGCTGACGATGGAAGCTTTTACTATCCAAAATGTATGGCGACTTTGCTGGCCACTAAAGATGACAAGGTTATCTCCCTCGCCTGTGAGGTACTCAAAAAGCCCGCGCTTTTGACTACCCCTTGGGATTCAGGAGATCAGATCCGCCGACTGTTCCTGGCGGGGCGCCCTGAATGCCGAGATTTTCTTATTTCGACCTTGAAAGATGATTCTCCGGATGGGCAATCAACAATGGACAAGCAAATCAATGGCAAGTCAGTCACTGAGCCAATTTTGAAAGGCCGATCAATTGCCGAGATCATCTGCCAATGGCGTACGGATAATTACACCATTGACGAGAATTTGCCGAATACGGCTCAAATCAAGAAGCGAAGTGAGCTGACAGACTGGCTCAACGCTCAGTTCGACCTCATCCGTCAGGGCAAAGCGCCCCAGATGAACACCCAACTCTCTTCAGAGGTACAAGAGTGGCACATTGATGCTCCGTGAAGAGAAAAAGTTGATTCCGGATACCTGCGTGCTCGCCCAAAGTCGCCGCGACGGTCGTTGTTCTCGGGATTTTTCTCCCTAGGTGCCACAGCGTATTCCGCAACTCTTGAATCTGGACATTACCACGGAATGGAACTAAGGACACTCGATTGGACTACGCGTTTTGGTTACTGGTGGCGAAACTGGATTGGGTTCTCAACACGCTATAACAGGCTGCGAAATCGGACAGCGGGAGTGACTCTTGTCATCGGGTCCCCTCAGGATTGTTAGACGGGCAGCATCGAGAATTGCGCCTGCTTCCAATATAGCGAGAGGATCAGTCCCCTAGAGCTCGCCGAAGTCGGCCGCCTACCTTTCTCTTCACTTTCCTCCGGGTAGGATTCCAAGGACAGGAACAGGTCCTTGGGCGACGAAGGAGCAGCTGGCTGCCTGAGGGCGACATTTCCCCCAAGGTTTTTCAAACCGGGGGATGGAGAGGGCGAAAGCCCGGTCCGAAGCTGACTTTTATTGCCTTCCTGTATCGCGGGATCGCCAAAGCTGCCCGAGGCGAGGCTTGGGGAGTCCGAGGTGAGCGACGCGATCCATACCCTAACCCGGAGATGTGCCGTCTGGCAGATCGACCACTACTCTGCAGTCAACCCCATCCTGCCGACCGGCGATGGCGAGCACGCCATAGGGAGCTAACCACTCCTTTCCTCGGGGAAAGGTCTGGAAAGGGGCGTACATGAGCGAAGGTAGCCAGCAATTTTAGCGTGTCTCTTTGCTGAAGTTTTGCCAGCCTCTCACATGCCTCCGAACGTCGATAAGAGGAAGGTGGAACGGAGAGTTCTTGGTTTTATAAAGGACTACAGTGAATTGACCAACCGGTTTAAATCTCCGCAGATTACCTGTCCCGCCGAAGAGCTAGAAGGTTTAGGGATCCTCGACCTCAAAGCAATCATTGAAAGCCTTCCAGAATACGACCTTCACGGGGAAATGTCCGAACGCAAGTTGATCGCCAAGAAGCATTGGGTTGATCCCTCAAAGATGAACTGTCCCGGCTCTGAAGCTCACGATCCGATATTGGAGAAAATCGCATCCGTCACGGTGAACGGCA
>CAVURW010000200.1:0-10232 GCA_963743595.1 uncultured Verrucomicrobiae bacterium | reverse complement strand
AATAACGCCTCCGAATACCCGTCGCGCGATCCATGTTAAATCGGGCGAGACCGAATTCCTTAAGGTCAATGCTGAGCCACTTGGGTTCCGCGATCTGTATAATTGGCTCCTGATTCTAACCTGGCCGAAATTCTTTGCGCTGCTCGTCTTCACCTACTTCGCGGTGAACGGGGCGTTTGCGCTCCTCTACGTGGTCGGAGGAGATTGCGTGGATGGGATGCCTGCCGGTTCATTTCGAGAGGCCTTTTTTTTCAGCGTCGAGACGTTGGCGACAGTCGGTTACGGCCACATGTATCCCTCCAGCCTCTACGGCCACATGGTTTCGACGATCGAGATCATGACCGGCATGTTCGGCATGGCATTGATCACGGGCATCATCTTTGTTCGCTTTTCCAGACCCATCGCTCGGGTCACGTTCAGTAACGTCCTGGTGCACGGGCCGTTTGATGCGAAACCTTCCATAATGTTGCGCGTGGCCAATATGCGCCACCATGCGATGGCTGAGGCGGAATTTCGGCTCATGGTCATTCGTGACGAACTGATCGCAGAAGGTGATGTGCTGCGCCGTTTTTATCCACTGGAGCTCCAATTCGACCGACTGATCGCATTTCCAGCGGTCCTGACGATCCGACACATCATCGATGAACGCAGCCCTCTCTACGGATGGACGCCTGCCGATTATGAGCGTGCCGACACGATTTTTGTGACATCGGTGGTGTGCATCGATACGTCCATCCCTGCCTCGGTTCAGACGCAACGCCAATACAATTGGCGCGATATTCGATTCGGACACCGGTTTTGTGAAGTCTACACGGAGGTGGGCGAGCGAAAGCTGATCGTCGACTACGCCCGCATTCACCATACGGAGCCCTACGTTCCGAAGAATGGGAATCCACGCGTTGCCGCCAGTTAGCTTATTAGACTTGGTTTTCCCGTGGTTTTCGTGATATTTACGTAACACCGTGAGCGAACCGCAGTTTTTAAATCCAGACGGCACCCTGGGTGCCCCAGAAGGTCAAGGATGGGAGGAAGTTTCTAAAGCACTCCCGCCCCTGGGCGTCTTGTCCGGTCTTAACGACGACTCGCTCACGATTTTGGCCACATACGGGAAATACCAACTCTTTCCCCAGGACACGATTGTCATCCAAGAGAACTCGATTCTGGATGTGTTTTACGTCGTTATCAGCGGGAAGCTCGAGGTGTTTACTGAGATCAATTTTACTCACATGACGCTGGCTTATGCTGAACCGGGTGAGTGCCTGGGAGAAGTGAGTCTCCTGGAGCCCGGCCCGGCCACCGCATCCGTGCGAGCGCGTGAAGAAGCGATGCTTTGGAGCATGGGACTCCAAGAGCTTCGTAATTTTCTAAGCGAACATGTCAGCATCGGGGGATCGTTGCTGTTTGGGATGGCGCATTGTCTCGCGCAACGGCTTCGCCACGTCGATAGCCTCATCTTAAAGAGCCAGTTGCAACCGAATCCCACGATCATCAATCGAACGGAGCCGCCCATCACAGCGGCTAAGCCTCTGCCGGTTCCCGAAGGATTTTTCGAGAGCCTGAAACGCAGTATGGGCGGACGTAAAAACCCGATCAAGTAGGGCGGCTACTCCTTCAGGAGCTTTTCCACTTGGCTAGCTAAGTCGTCACTGCCGTCCATGGTCACCAGCATCCCCTTTTTGTTCAGCAGCCACATTGCTGGAATTGATTGGATTCCCAGGGGTCTGCTAATCGCGTTATCCCAGCCGGTACCATCGAAATACTGCGGCCAAGCCATTTCATTTTCTTTCGTGCATTGGAGCAAGGCATCTTTGTCTTGATCGAGCGAAACTCCGGCGATCTCGAAACCTTGATCGTGGAACTTTTTGTAGGTCGCAATGACGTCCGGCATCTCGGCCATGCACGGCCCACACCAGGTCGCCCAGAAATCGATGAGAACCACCTTGCCGCGCCACTTGGTTAGATCGACTTTAGTGCCGTCGACCGCTGTGTACTTGAGATCCATCGGTTTCGTGAAGATCTCGTCGCGCGTGGTCTTCATTTGCTCCGCGCTCTTGGCGGCTGCAACCACATCGGGATTCGGATCTTTTTTCAACTTTGCAACGAGCGCTTTAAATTGATCGTTTGCTTTGGCGTCGATCATCGCTCTCAACTCTCCGTTTAAAAGATTAACCACGACCTCCGATGCGGCAGGCTTGTCGCCCAGTTTCTTTCGAACGTCAGCGATGATTTTGTCCACCGAATTCCACGTTTCATCTGTTGGTGCGTCTCCATTTAGAAGAGCCATGACCTTTGGCCCAACAACCTCCATGTAAGCCCCAGTCGCAATCTCTTTAGGAGCGGCCGGGTCATCGGCGAGAGCCTGATAATCTTTTTCTAACGTTGCCGGATCGCCATCAGTGATCTGAAGCTCGAACGACCTCAGATGGAGCAATTCCAGTTTTGACTTCCACGCGCGGCTATCGGATTGGTAACGGCTGATAAACTCCAACAGTGCTGCTTTTAGCTTGGTAATATAGGCTTTGGCGTGATCAATTCCGGCCTGCCCTTCTGTTTGCATCACACCGTGGAGCGCTTTGCGGAGGTCGTTACTATGCGAATAAAGGTCATCTGCGGTTTTGAATTTGCTGAGATCGTCGGTCGCCGTAGCGTCGGGAGCCGAGGTGTCCGGTTGCCCAGGTGCGGCAGGAGTTTCTGGCGCCTGAGCCCAGGCACCTCCGGTAAAAAGTGAACCAGTTAAAACGAGACAAGCCGCTGATCGCTTGGTGAAAGAAAAGCTGTACATGCCTATGAGTAGCACCGCTACTTGAGTTCAGCAAATCGTTCCGTTGTCATTGCGAAGATCGCACGCATTGGCAACACATTCGCCTTGCCCTAATATGCGCCTTTGCCAATCTGATGACTACATTTCCGCATGGAGCTCACGCTCGAAAAATGAGAATTTCCCGAGTTCGATTCTTCCTTGGCATCTGCTCTTTGTTCGGGTTGCTCTTCACGGTAGTATGGCTGCTCTAACCGGAAACGAAATGGCGTTATTCGTCTCCGCTTCCTGCCCCGCGGGCGATGTATGTCTCAGCTACTCTCAGTGACGGCACCATTCTTTTTGGTGAAGATACTCCGCCCTTGGGGCCTCGTCACTACCAGCTCTACGATCCGAAGACCGATTCTTGGACCGTCCCTAAAAGCGCTCCCGACGGAGTACTGCCCGATAGCTATAAGAATCGTATCATTTGATCGTTTTGGGGAATGATCCAGCAATGCGAGTATCCAGTGACCATTTCCGAAGCAGGATACCAATTGATATCTCCGTCCTTCTCCAGCAATGACGCGGCTGCGGTTCAGTCTCCACTACAAAGGTCGGACGGAACTTTGTTTTCATTTGAGGGGCAATTTCTTCTGTCGGACTCCAAAGGATATCCGTTAAGGACCCTGAAGGCCCCACCTCCTTCCCAGGCCAAAGGCTCAATACGTTGATCTTGCCAGGCGACCGACTGTTTTTGGTCTCTTACTCGTTTGATATACAATATGTTTCCGTAGGAGTTCTGGTCAATTGGACTTTTTGCTTAGAATTTCCACAATAAATCGCCCTGTACGATGCGGTAATGATCGACCGGATCGATATTCAGATTCTGACCGATTCCCGGCGTTGCTAATTGACTATCTGCGCGTCCTGCTTCGCCGTAAGTCAGGGTGAACGTGAGATCGTCAGTGAGATTATAATTGGCTTGAACCACCACGCCAGCCAAGTTCAAACGTCCATCGAAAACGTCGGAATCGGTAAGGTTAGGATCGAGCGAATAGTATTCGCGATCGAGCCAATAAACCTTGGCCAACCAATCGCCCTTTTTCTTCAATTCGCCCGCTTGAAAGCCTGCTTCATACGCCATGTTTTGATTCGAGTTATTGCGGTTTAGATTCTTCAAGTAGGGCGAGGTGAAGTCGGCAATCGGAATGCCATTGGCATTCAGCGGCGTACCGGCGGTCGGGTAAGTCGCGGTTGCACCACCGCCCGCTAGGTTGGTCGAGACTCCGCCCACGGTCACAGCCGTTCCATTCGCCACCGCAGAGGCTGCAGCTTGAGAGCGTCCGTGCGCGCTGAGATTCCAGGCCACGTCGGCAAAGACCTTGAAGGGCACATTCCACAGTTTGAAATTCAGTTCACCCGGCACATCCAGCACGAGGAGGTTATTGATGCCATAATTATTCGTGTAGGGATCCGAGAACGCGCCCACGTAAGGCCCGGCGAAATCGTTTGGCGGGTACGAATTCCCGCTGATGGCCAACGGTGCCGTCGAGCCGGAAGCCGTCTCCGTTTCAGTCGTCACTGTCGTCTTGCCGACCACCGATTTATTCGCCGTATTCGTCGTTCGAGTTCCGGTGTACGAGGTGATGCTCGCTGCCAATTTGAAGTCGACGTCTTTGTCGATTTTCCAATTGAACCCGACTTGCTCTTCCAGCATCCACGTATCGGTGTAGTTCAAACCGGGTGTAACGGAACTGTCGTCAAACGGCGCGGCCTGGTAGATGAACTGTCCCCCATTCGCAAAAACATTAAAGTCACCGATATCTCTCTGGAACTTCTCTGCGAAACCGGTGGGGTTATATCGCGAATCCCAAACCAGATTTGTTCCATAAAAGGGGTTATCGAACTGGCCTGCCTCCACGGTAAGATAGTCGGTGGGCCGCCAACCCAAGTAGATTTTATTGATGCCAATAATGCCCTTTGCTTTCCCGAACGGACCGGCACTGCCTTGATCCGCAAACGTGACGTTATCGTTCCCGGTCGGATTGGTGGCCACGCCGACTCCAAAGAAAACGTTATCGTTTAACTCGCCGAGCAGCCCGAGGCGCACCCGGTACCGCAACCGGTCCCGCCCTTCACTTCCGCCGGAAGGGTAGAGAGTGCCTGTATTCGCATTCAATTCACCGGGGCCATACTTTCCATCGCGCATTTCCGCTCGCAACCGTATATCGCCGTAAAGGCTCAGATGTTTGATTGCCCGATTAAAGGAGATCGCGCTGGATGCCGGCGTGGTCAGCTCTGTGGCAGCTTTCTCGCGAATGCTCTCGGCTTCTTTCTCAGAAAGAACTCCTTTTTTTACGAGCGCATCGATCAACGAATCGCTGGGGACAGCATGGGCAGGGGCGAGAGAGAGGATCAGGCCGAGGGTCCAGGACAACAGGTACGGTTTTTTCATAACAACACTCCGAAGAGCGGTTAAACCATATTAATCCACTAGGATTTATCAACAATAAAATGAGGATTTGATGAAGCTTCCATGAAGACGCCTCCGTCGACGGACCTATCTGCAAGTCATTTCAGCGCGAACCCGCTTATTGCCCGCGCTGCTTTTTAATCTGCTCCAGCCTCTCGAAAGCAATCTTCTCGCGTCCGTGTGTCGTCGGTTTATAAAGCTCCGCGCGATAGGGCATGTACGCCTGGTCGACCCAACCGCCGGGAAAATCGTGCGGGTACTGATATTCCGTGCCGTTACCGAGAATCGCAGCACCGGAATAGTGGCTATCGCGCAGATGCTTCGGCACCTCTTGCGTTCGCTCGTTGCGAATCAACTTCTGCGCGGCATCAATCGCCGCCACCGCGCTGTTCGATTTCGGGGCACACGCGATGTGAATCGCCGCGTGGGCCATCGGGATGCGCGCCTCCGGCAGACCCACAATCTCCAGGGCCTGGTGCGCCGCCACGGCCACCATCAATGCCGTGGGATCGGCCATGCCCACATCCTCGGAGGCGTGAATGATCAGCCGCCGGGTGATGTAGCGGGGATCTTCGCCCGCCTCGATCATCTTGGCCATCCAGTAGAGCGCGGCATCAGGATCGCTGCCTCGAAGCGCCTTAATGAACGCAGAAATCGTGTCGTAATGGCCATCCTCGTCCTTATCGTAAACGACAGCTTTCTTCTGGATAGATTCCTGCGCAATCGCCAAATCAATGACGATAACGCCCTGCGGATTCGGCGGAGTTGTCAGCGCGGCGAGCTCCAGTCCATTGAGCGCCCGCCGCCCGTCGCCATCGCTTAATCGCGCCAGGAACTCGAGCGCTTCCGGGCTCGCCTGAATGTCTTTCGAACCGAGTCCTCGCTCGACGTCGCGGATGGCTGTTTGCAAAAGCGTGATCAGGTCTGAGTGTTCGAGCGGACGCAGCTCAAAGATCTGCGAGCGACTCACCAGCGGCGCGTTTACGTAGAACGAGGGGTTATGCGTTGTGGCTCCGATCAACCGCACACTTCCCTTCTCGATATCGGGCAAGAGCACGTCCTGTTGTGCTTTGTTGAATCGATGAATTTCGTCGATGAAAAGGATGGTGTTTTGATTGCGCGATTGACGACGTTGCACCGCCATTTGGATGAGTTTGCGGACATCATTAATCCCGCATTCGATTGCGTTAATGGCTTCAAAATGCGACCGCGTGCTGTTGGCGATTACATGCGCCAGAGACGTCTTTCCCAGGCCCGGCGGTCCGAAAAGAATGAGGCTGGAGATTTGATCCGCGAGAATGCTGCGGCGCAGAAGCTTTCCTTCACCAAGAATGTGCGATTGGCCCACGTACTCGTCCAGCGTCCGGGGGCGCATCCGCGCGGCGAGTGGCTGGTGCGACGTGCGCGATTCCGTGGGAAACAATTCGTCCATCTGCTTACGTCTCCAAAAACGCACCGGCTGAGCTGACGGCCTGCTCCGGATCTTCCATCGCCATAATGGCTTCATAGAGCGCTTCGTGAACTTCGTCAGGACCATCGGCCAGAAGAACCACCAACGCATCGGCGACGCGTGATTTTCGGAAATAGGTCTCGGCCTCTTCGATGTCGCCGCCGGTGCTGTTCATGATCCGCACGTGCTCGTCATCGCATCGAAACGAAATCGCTTCGAGCCGCTGCATAAGCTCTTGATCGTACCGCGTAAATCGAACCAACTCCAGCGCCTGTTCTACATCCGGCTCCTGCCATTTCAACTGCTTAACCGCCAGCACGCACAGCGCAGTCGAGGCGTTTTTCCGCTGCTGATGCGACGCCTTTTCGTACAACTTCACGAGATGCTGCGATAGGGTGCTGAGGCGGGAGATCATAGTGCTTTCGAAGTCAAGAGGCCCACAACCCTTCGAGCAATAGGAAAATATCTTTCGAAAAACGATCTCTCGACCATGTTTGACCGACCAGCGCTCAGGGACTTGTAAGTCGCATGCGCTTTTGCGTAAAACTCCGCGGCTTCCTTATGTCTTCCTTCGCATTGCAGATGTTCTGCCAAAGAGAGATACAGTTCCTGCAAGAGCAGTTCGTCGTTCCCGTGATTACCGCTTTCGCAAGTGGTAATAGCTTCGTGAAACAGCCTTTCGGCCTCTGCACGGCGTCCTGTGAGCTGCATGAGAAACCCAAGTTGTTGGATGGTAAAAGCAATCTCGAATGGGGTCGATTTGTCGCTACTCTTTCGAACGCTAATTGCTCGAACCAAGAGAACTTCGGCCTCGTAAAATGATTCCTCGTCGATCGCTAACTGAGACAGTCCGATGAGCGATTTCTCTACTTCAGGGTGGCTCGGTCCGAGCGCTTTCTCGCGAATACCAAGTGCCCTTTTGTGGAGCTTTTTCGACTCAGCGAAATTCGTGTGCCGAATCCTGAAGGCCAGATTACTAATCGCATCGGCAAGCTCAGGATCATTGGGACTAAGCGTTTTCTCGCGAACCTCCAATTCGCGTCTCAGGTTTGATTCCGAGAGAACCTTTCGCGTCAGTCGCAGGTTCATCGCGTCTCAGCAGGTGGATTTTTCTGGCAAGACGGGCAAACGCCGGAGAGCTGCAGCGTGTGACTCACGGCGACGTAACCGCGCTCCTTAGCGATCTGATCTTCCAGCGCCTGCACGACACAATCTTCAATCGGTTCGACCTTCTTGCATGCGCGGCAAATGAGGTAATGATGGTGATGCGCCTGGTCCGTGCAACACCGAATCTCATGGCGTGTGGAACCGTCCGCCCAGGCGATCTTTTCGACGAGCGACTTCTCTTCTAGTGACGAAACAAAGCGAAAGACGGTCGCGAAGTCACCGCCTTCGGCGCCCAACTGCGCGTGAATATCGTTGAGAGTGAGCGGTACCGGGCTGGAATCGAGCAACCGGACAATCGCGATGCGCGCTTGGGTGACCCGGAATTTATTCTTACGGAGCCAGGCTTCTGCATCGAGTGGCGGGTGGTGGTGGGTCATGCCGAAATCAATATACAGCATTCGGACGGTTTCTCCCGCCTCTATTTCGCCTCCGCAGGCTGCAGACTATTCACACAACCCACCAGCTTCTCCTTCAGCTTCGGCCAATCGGTTTCAGCGCACGACGCAGTGGCCAGGACAACCTTATCCTTGAGGACGATGGCCCGGACGTAGAAATGGACGTCAATTTGGTTCATCGTTGCGGTCGCTTCAATGACGGCGGACGTGGCGTCGGAACTCGAGGTGATCACCAGCCAGCCCATGCTCTCGAATTGTTTCACGCTCGTCGTGAGGTACTCCTTTGGGTTTGTTTTATAAGGCTGGATCAAGACGTTCACGTTTGGCGAAAAACCGTTGCTGATCGGCAAACAGAGGAGCAACGGCGTGAAGTTGGCCGTTTGCGTCTCCTTCGAAGCGACAAGTGTATCGATCTTAAATCCATATTCCGGATAGACGACGGGAGCCGCACATCCCTTGCCATGCAGCAAAAGGAGAAACGTGACAAGGGCGAGGGAGGTTTTCATTTCTTCCGCTACTGTTAGCACGCGGTCAGGAACTTGCGATTCGATAATGATCTGGAGTACAGTTGGCCGATAGCCAGATTCAGGCCCTTAACCGAAAAAATGAAGCTTAGAATCTCTGTGCCTGCTCTCATTATCTTGGGGATTCTTGCAATCTCTTTAGTCGCTCTGGCCGCGTACGTCATATCATTTGTGATGTACAAATTTGAACCAGTCTCGTTAGACAAATACCGAGATCTTCCGGATCAACATGCGACGGTTTACACGGCGGGGCCGCTGTACTACGTCCTCACCGACAATCACGAATTTATGTTCGAAGTAGACCTAAAAGCGAATAGGTACTCGTACTATGTTGAGCCTAACTTCGATCCTAAAAGTGGAGTTTTCCTTCCTCATATCGGACTTGGCCGGGTTGATACGGACAGCGAAACATTTGGGGAACGACACCCTATCGTCGAAAATAATCAAGTCACGATCCACGATCCGATTGCTAGCAAAGATATAACGTTCCCCATAAAAGCGTCTGATCCCGCAGGAAAATAAGCATCGTTATCAGCGTGGCTCCGGGACCAAGAAAGGGTAGGCTACCTCTACAGAAAACTTACAACCGCATGAAACCATTTTTACGAATTGCCCTTCTGGTTTTATTGACCGCAAGCACTGGTCTGGGACTCGCCACCGGGCAATCTCCAGGGGCCCCCGCTCCCGCTCAAATGACGATTAAGGAAGTTGATTTTGCACAGGCACCGCTGCGCACTGTTGTGGATTTTATTCGAAAAAAGGCGTTGGAATTGAATCCCGGCCAAGGCGGGATGAACATCGTCGTGGGAGTGGCTGCGAAAGATCTGCCCGTCACGATTTCCTTAGAGGATATGACCGTCGAGCAGTTGCTGAAAATCATTGCGGAGCAAAATAACCTGACTCTGGAAAAGCAGCCCTACGCCTACGTTCTCGATAAGATCACCGGCGCAACAGTCCTGAATTCCGCTGCCTCGCGCGGGTACGGTGTTCCGATCAGCGTGGATTTCCAAGACCTCTCCCTAGATAAGGCCATTGAAGTCATCCATGCCGAGTGGAAGCGGCTGGACCCCGATCAGCGCGGCATGAATATTGTCGTCAATCCCGACGTGGATCAGACCAAGAAAATGTCGCTGACTTTAACCAATGTCCCCGCAGATGAGGTGCTTCGTTATGCCACGGAGCTATCCGGTACCGTCCTTACGAAAAGCGATGGCGTTCTGTTCATCGGAAAACCAGCCGTGAAGCCGTAGTTTTCTTAATCTGTCTTAATCCTCACCAACAAAGCCCAGCGCTCTGTGCGGTCCAGCTCATGAAAATGCTCGTCGATATAGGTCTGATAATCGGGCATTCGCGTTAAGACCTCCGCCAATATCTCTTTTTTTACTGGTATGACAATCACATCGCAGCCCTCGAAAATGGAATCGGCGCTGGGGTGAAAGCGCTCGCTCATATTGATGCCGGGATTGAAATAAACCGGTAAATG
>CAVURW010000199.1:0-12888 GCA_963743595.1 uncultured Verrucomicrobiae bacterium | reverse complement strand
TGTGTTTTTGTTCGCGGCAGAATGGTTTTCAATTTAGCCCCCACTCTGGAGTTAATTCAACATCCCTCTTGCCGCGCTCGGACTCAAAAAGTATTTTTCCGGGACCTCCCTGTCTCGATAACAACCGACAATGTAGACTCGCTGGCGTGATTGGGGGACTCCGAAGTTTTTGCTGTTAAGCACGCGCCATCCGACAGAATACCCGAGTTCGGCCAGAGTTCGAATAACGGTTTGGAAGTCTCTCCTTTGTGGGAATGAAGGAGGCCATGAACGTTTTCGAGGAGAACAACTCTGGGGCGTCCTTCGCCAACGAGCGAGCAAAGTCATGAAAGAGTCCAGATCGTTGTCCCTTTAAGCCCTGCTCTTTGGCCCATTCGCGCCAGAGAGACGTCTTGGCAGGGGAATCCTGCTGTCCAAACTTCGGAAATAGGAATTGTTGCATTGGTCAAGCTCCTTAATGTTGGGGAATCTTGGAACTTTGGGCCAGTGTTTCTCCAGAATCGCCGAAGAAAACTTGCTGATTTCACATTGAAATACTGTCCGGAATCCGGCGAACTCGAAACCTAGATCCACGCCGCCGATGCCAGAAAACAAGGAGGCCATCCGGGCATGGAACTCCCCATTACCTCCCGGCACAGCGTATTCCGCCGGTTGTTCCGAAACGCGCGAATCGCGAATCGCTTTGCCGGTAGTTTTTGCCGATGCGCGCGATCTTGTCTTGATAATATTCCGGGCCATCGTGCCGATGTATTTACCAGACGCAGCGAGCGAACTTCAATCCCGGCGTTTCCCCAAAAGCGCCACACCAATGCGGCCAATCACTTTGCGTTCATCGGATAGCTGATGATGCCACACGCGCAGGACCGTCCAGCCTTCAGTTCTGAGTTTCTGAGTCACCAGCCTATCTCGACGCTTGTTTCGCGCGATCTTCATCCTCCAGTATGACCCGTTGCTACGCGGCATTCTGAAGTGGTACGGGCATCCATGCCAGAAACAGCCATCCACAAAAACCGCCAACCGCTCCCGCCGAAAAACAAAATCCGGTTTTCCCGGCAACCGCTGTAGTCGTCGCCAGCCGGTAATACCATGAGTACGAAATATCGCGGCCAGCTTTAATTCGGTTTCGCGATTCCCGCGAGAACGGATCGCTGCCATCACTTGAGACCGCTTCGTTTTGGAGAAAACATCCATCTAAAAACGAAACTACCCTGTTTAGCCTGAAGGCGTTAACGAGTGTCGCAGATTGCTGGCCGTTCTACTACCGCAACGCATTGATCAATTCGTCAATCTTCGCGGCCATGACGCTGATGCAGTTTTGCAAGTCCTCGATTGTCGCCGGATTTGGAACGGCCATGCTGAGATTGGCGACGCTGTTGAAATTGCCCGACGTGCCGGCAATCGCATCGCTCAACTGCTGGGCGCTGACTTCGCCTGGGGGCGCCATCGGGGCCGGTAAAACGGAGCCAATTCAGGTCGCTGTCGGGCGAGGTGCTGCTGTGGAGGTGACTTGGTACGAGTTGATGTTGTTCCAGACATCCGCGTTCATCGGCGGTTAACCACTCCGGCCCGGCTTGACATCCCCGCCGTCCTGCTGCTGGCCGGGCTGGCCGAATCGTTCACGCTTGTCCTAATTTAGTTGTCCTGTGCTATGCCTCATGTAGATGATCAAGAAAATGAATGTAACCAAACGCACACTGATCTTTGCGGCGTTGTTGCTGGCACCGCCGGCGGGCGGGAAGGTGTCCAGCCGGAATTCATCGCGCACGCCGGCGTTGGCAGGGTCGTCGCCGGCCATTGCAGGTCGGCGGCGTTTTGGCGATGGAGCATTTTGATTTTCATGGCACTTCAAAGGTGACGATAGACTTCGGAACGGTGCTGGATGCGGTAAATGCGGACAATCTTTTTTGCGGGATAAATCCAGTAGAGGATGCGGTAATCGCCCACGCGGAGCTTGCAGAGTCCGGCCAAATCTTCCGGCATGCCGACGAGCCGGCGATGCACCATGCCAGCGGCATTGTCCGCGAGCCATTGGATTTTGCGTTCCACGCCCGCGCCGATGGCGGCGTCCAGCCCGGCGAGTTGCGCGTCGGCCTTGCCGCCTATTTCGACTTGGTAGGACACGGCAGGTGGCGGGGTTTCCAAGGTTTGAATTTACCGGCCACGTCTTCGCGCCGCGCCGCGCGCAATTCGGCGATGACGTCAGGATTCTGCGCCGTGAGCCAGTCCTGAAGCTCGTCGAGCGTTTCGACGGACGAGAGAACGGCGGCAGGGATTTTTCCCCCCCCCCCCCCCCCCCCCCCCCCCCCCCCCCCCCCCCCCCCCCCCCCCGGCGGGGGCGAACTGAACGAAGCAACAGGACATAACCAATATTGCTTTGCTGAGTTTAAATATACCTCGGCCGGGCAACGGAAATTCAATGTCGATATTAACGGAACTTCGGTGCTTTCCGACTTTGATATCTATGCGGAAGCCGGGGCCAAGGATAAAGCTGTCGTGAAGGATTTTCCCCACATTGTTCCCGGTGCGGACGGCTATATCCACATTCGATTTCATAAGGGCTCGGCTGGTGACGTTAAAATCGATGGCATCGAGGTCATTCCATGAGATCAGGTAGTTTCCGAGTATGCTCGACACTAAGTCGGGAGCTTCAAGATCCGAGGGTTAAAGAATCAAAACAATGAAACAGAACAGTACTGGTACCAATCGTCGGAACTTTTTGAGGAACGTGGCGCTCGGCGGGTTGGGCGTGACACTATACAACTGGGGCGGGCGGGCTTTCGCCCAGTCGGCTTCGGATAACGCTATGACGGGGCCAGGCGCGGCACGGCGGGAGCTCCCGCTTAACCCGCAATGGCGATTCCAGAAAGAGGAAGCGGCCGCTTCCGTCAACCCGTCGCCCTCGGACACGCCTGCGCGCGCTGCGTCCGACTTCGACGATCGGGCGTGGGACCTAGTCGGCGTGCCCCATTGCTACAACGATCTCGACACCTATCAGAACGGCAACTTCAGCGCGAGCTACCAGGGCAACGCCTGGTATCGAAACCGTTTCACGCTCGAAGCCGGGAATGCGGGCAAAAAGATTTTCCTCGAGTTCCTTGGTGTGGCGATCGGCGCGGCGGTCTACGTGAACGGAAAGTTCAAGCCGGGCAACACGGCGGTCCCCCAGCCGGGCCAGGTGACGCATGTGGGCGATTTCCTGCCTTTTGTCCTCGACGTAACCGACGACCTCCGCCTGGGTGCGGAAAACGTGATCGCGGTGCGGATTGGCAACATCAGCGAGAAACCGGGCTACAACCACGATAAGAAACCGCCGCCTTTCGTGGGCACGAGCTTTTACCGGGTGCCAGGATTCGGCACGAAAATCGATTTTGGCATGGGCTGCGGCGGGATTCTGGCCCCGGTGACGCTTTATGCGACGAGCCGGGTGCATGTGCCGTCGAATTCCTACTCACCGCTACAACAATGGGGAACCTATGTGGGGACCGTGTCGGCCTCGAACGAGACCGCAAAAATCCGCATTCAGACCAATGTCGAAAACGAGGGCACGGGCCCGTCCGAGGTCACGCTGGCCACGCGCATCCTGGATGCCTCCGGCGACGTCGTGGCCACACTCCCGGGCGAGACCCGCACACTAAAGCCGGGCGAAACCAGCCTCTTCGACCAGACGACCGACCTGGCGCGGCCCCGACTCTGGTGGCCGAACAACAGCCCGTACGGGAAGCCCTATCTCTATCGCGTCGTGAGCGACGTGCTGGTAGGCGACCATCCGGTCGACTCGGTGGAAAGCCCGCTCGGCATCCGGATGGTCGCCTGGGACGACGATTACTGCTACGTCAACGGGAAGAAGCATCTGCTCAATGGCGTCGGCCACCGCAATCTTTATCCGGCGCTGGGCTCGGCCGTTCCGGCGGATTTGCAGTGGAAGGATGTGAAGCTCATGGCTGACTCCGGTGCCAACCTGCTGCGCGTAGGCCATGTGCCAGCGTTCATCGAGACGGTGAAAGCCTGCGACGCTTACGGGATCATGGTGCTGATGAACAGCGGCGACAATGAATGGTCGCTCAAGCACGAACCGGCCATGACCTACAAGAAGGAGTACGACCGCGACATGATCATCCGCGTCCGCAACCATCCTTCAGTGGTGGCGTGGGAATCAAACAACGGCCAGGCGCAGTACTCGCCGAAGGAGACGATGGCCATCGCCGACCAATGGGACTTTATTCAGCCACGCATCATTGGCAGCCGCGACAAGTCCGATTATTTTCCGGCCGACCGCAAGATCATGATCGGTTACACGAACAGCTACAAAAAGGTGAAGGGCTCGCCGAGCCTGAACTGGGAGGCCTACTTCGGTGACTTCCACAGGGAAAAGGCGACGGGCGAGCAGAACCGTTCCTTCGTCGGTGCACGATTCGACTACGCGGACGAAAAGGCCATCGCCGACCGTTATGTGACCGACTACCAGAAAAATATTCGGGACCAGGCGGCCGGGTGGATCGCTTGGATGCTGGAGGAGACGCCGGGCGAAGGTTATCTCACTTACCTGAATGGAAAAAGCCACCAGAAATCCCTCGGCTCGTGCGCGCTCGACCAAAACCGTTTTCCAAAGCTCACCTACCAGATTTATAAGAACGCGCTCTGGGTTCCCTTTTCCATCCGACCGGGCGTGGCGTTGCAGAGCCATTGGAATCTGTCGGGCGACCAGGACGTCGACGCATGGAGCAACTGCCCGAAGGTGGAACTCTTCCTTAATGGTGTGAGCAAGGGAACCGCCGTGCCGGACGAGAAATTGCGCTGCACCTGGAAGGCGATCCCGTGGGAAAGCGGCACGTTGAAAGCCGTAGGCCTGGACGAAGCGGGTCGGGCGGTCTGCACTGACCTGCGTACGACGGCGGGCGCCCCGCACCACCTTGTCCTAACCGTTGAGCCGCCCACGACCAAGCCGTCAGGCGAGATCTTCAGGATCACGGCCAACGGCTCGGACGCGGTGCTGGTGACGGCGCAGGTCGTCGATGCGAACGGACTCTGGTGCCCGCTGGCCGACAACAATATCCGGTTTACCGTCACCGGTGCGGGAACGTACCGAGGCTCCTCCAACTTTTACGTTACGCCGGACAAGCCCCTCACCTACCATGCGCCAGGCGATCCCGAATTGCAGGCGGAAGGCGGACTAATGCGTGTCGCCATCCGGGCCGGCTTTGCACCCGGCGCCGTGCAGGTAAAGGCGGAAGCGGATGGACTCCAGTCCGCGCTGGCGTCATTTGCGGTTAGGCCGATCGAAGCTTAACGGGCTGGAGTTTCCGTCCTAGGATTGAAGATCGCTACTCCGTGATTCTAAGATAATGGTAGTAGGAACTACATGTGCCGGGCCGTGAATTTAAATAGAGATTGACGTCGGTAACGTGGCTTCCAGGGTGTCGCCCGATCCTGCCTCATAAAGGCTGTAAGCGCTTTCCGCTTTAAGAAAGGTGATGCCAGGTGAGGATATGACTGGACGACCGCCTTCACGCACAGATTGGTGAGCTGCTCAAGGGTAAGGCCAACGTCCATCGTCCGGCCGCGAATTCGGGCCCGACCATTGCGGGGCTTAAGGACCTCGACATTTGGCTCGCCGTTGACACGCCGCCCGGCCAGACGCCTGCCAAGTGGGATGTCATTCATTTCAACTTCGGCCTGCACGACATCAAGATCATGAGCGGCGGCCTCACCGCCCCGGTCCTGCAAGTGCCTCCCGACCAATATGAGAAAAACCTGCGCGAGTTAGTGAAGCGCTTGCAGGCGACGGGCGCCAAGCTGATCTGGGCCACGACCACCCCGGTGCCTGATACCACGACTCTCAAGCCACCACGTCTGGAAGCCGACGTGGTGAAGTATAAGAACAGCCTCGAATGCTGGGCGAAGATGGTTCTTTCATAATCAACCGTGAAATGGAAGTGAATTGAGATTGCTTCTAGCGGGTATTTAAAGCGCAAAAATCGTCAATATTTTGAGTACAATCTGCGACAAAAAAAGCACCTGAAAAATAAACGGGCTACTGCCTTGTTGCTGTCGGCAATTCAGAAATTGCTTTTGGAACTGCATGAAGGTGCGATCTCCCCTATTGCATCAGTACTTTCGTCTCGGCGGCTTCCAATCCTGGTGCCTCGGCGTGAAGATCAAGCGTTCCAACGTCGTGGCTGCTGCGCAGAACTATCAGTGCACGACCATGGAAAACATGGCAATCGGTCCCCTGATACGGCTCGTTCCCCTTCAATAGGGCGTTGCCGAGACCCGCAATCGCTCCTGGCCCGGTCAGAACGAAATGCACCGCCTCCTCAGCGTTCGGTTGAACATGGCCGTCTTTATCCACCACTTCCACCTGCACAAAGGACATGTCCTGGGCGTCGGCGTGAATCGTGGTGCGGTCTGGAACCAGACGCAATGCGACAGGGTCGCCCGTCGTTTTCAGCTCATAAGTTTCCACTTCCCTGTCACCATCATCGACCCCCGCCACCTTCAACGCGCCCGGCTGGTAAGGCAGGTTGAACTCTGCATAGAAGTTAGCGGGCACCTTTTCACCGATCAGATTGTCATTGAGGTAAAGTCGCACCTTCGGATAGCGGCTGTAGACCTCTATCGTCATCGGCTTGCCCTCTTGCCCAGGCCAGGTCCAACTGTCCCACTTCGGGTACCAGCCCGCTCCCAACGCTATAATCCTCTTATTTGTGTCCTCCGGTTGACGCACCGCCATGTAAAGCTTTTCGCCCGTGTCCCAAGCAACATTCCAGCGATGCGACGCTGGTTTGCGATTGCCCAGCAAGTCGAGATCTCCGGTATTGGCCCCATGCCACGGATAGAGCCCGTCAGCGCCTGCGTTGACCGGCTTGCCCTTCGCGTTGGGATCGATCTTCCCGTCCAGGCCGGGCTTTGGAGGACTCAGAGGCTCGGTCGGGTCGCCTTCATAGAACCAGCGGGCATCCCCGCACTCGCCGAGATAATCCTGCGCCGACCAAATGAAGTCGCCCACGACGAAAGGGTTGCCCAGCGTCAACACCGCCTCGCCCACCGGTCGGCTCGATTCGGTGCAAACTAGAACTCGATCAGGATGTTGCGCATGCTCGTTCACGTGCTGGCTCAGGTGGTAATTGCTGCCGACGATGTCGAGCGAGTTCCAGTTCAGGTTTGCATTCTTGATTCGATCGGTGTCCGCCGGGCCTGGCTTGTCGGCTTTCAAAGGCCAGCCGAGGATGGCATTCGTCACAGGCCTACTGAGGTCGAGCGAATGAATCTGCGCGACCAATGCCGGCCCAATTTTGCCGCCTGAATCCGCGAAGACATCCGGAATTTCATTACCGATGCTCCACAAGACTACGCTGGGATGATTTCGGTCCCGTTGCACCATGGCGTCGATGTCGCTTTGCCACCAGTCGTTGAAATAATTCGAGTAATCGCCCTTCCTTTTGCCTCTGTCCCAGCAGTCGAAGGCTTCTTCCATCACCATCATTCCCAACCGGTCGCAGGCCGCAAGCAACTCCGGCGATGGTGGATTGTGCGCAGTGCGAATCGCGGTAAATCCCGCCGCTTTCAGCAACTCGATTTTTCGCTCCTCGGCCCGGTCAAACGCGCAGGCACCCAGGACTCCATTGTCATGGTGAACGCAGCCGCCCTTCAATTTGTAGGTTTGACCGTTGATTGTGAGCCCCTTTTCGGAGGACCATTCGATCTTTCGAACGCCGAATGGTGTGGATGTTTCATCGATCTCGGCCCCGCCCACCCTAAGGCGGGTGACTGCGGTGCAGAGTTGCGTTTTCTCCGGCGACCACAATGGTGGACTTTTTAGCATCAAAGAGCAGGTCGCTTTCAATTCCTGCCCGGCCGGAAGGGAAACGGTTGAGTCATTTTTCGCCAGCGAATCGCCGCCGGGCCCCAAAATTTCTGTTTCCACCTCTGCGTTTTTCGCCAGCGCCGAGTTGTTGCGCATGGTGGTCTCGATGGCAAGGGTTGCCGCTGCCGTGCTAACGGTGGTAGTCGAAACGAAAACTCCCCAGTTGGCGACATGCACTGGGTTTGTGATGTGAAGCCAAACGTGCCGGTAGATGCCCGATCCACTATACCAGCGACTATTCGGCTCAAACGAATTGTCAACACGCACCGCAAGAACATTGGATTGCCCGAGCTTGAGCTGCGGCTTCAGGTCGGCGAAAAAACCGGTGTAACCATAGGGGTGCGACGTCAGTTTTTGCCCGTTGAGGTAAATACTGGAATTCATATAAACGCCCTCAAACTCGACCTGCACTTGCTTGTCTTTCCAGATAGCGGGGGCGTCGAGCTTTAGCCGGTACCAACCAATCCCCGTTGGGTAAAAGCCTCCGCCTCCGCCGCTCGGTTCCTTCGGGTCGATGCGGCCCTCAATGCTCCAATCATGCGGCAAAGTCACCGGGTGCCATCCAGAGTCATCGAAGTCAGGCGCGGCGGCGTTGGCCGGATCGCCGTGAGCAAATTTCCAGTTATCGTCCAGGCGCTGGTGAATGCGAAGATCAACGACCTGTGCCGACGAGATCATCGTGAGCGCGAGTGACAAGATACAGAAAATTAGCGGGGACGCACTTTTGACACTGACCATACTTCAACAATGCCTGAGGCCAAATAGTAAGCGCATCCCTATTTTCCTTGATTTCGCGACACAGACGATTCATGCAGTGGAGCGAAACTGGTGATCAACTGTCAACCTGGCGAGAAGGGTGAAATCACGCTCAAGCTCGCTGGGCTCCCCGCCACGTTCTCCGATTCAAGACTACTTTTCTTGATATCACAGGGCCACAAAATAGCGAACCTTGGTAGGACATGCTTCCGGTCAACCTCCCTACCTACCATGCAACGACGTAACTGACGACGCCCCACTTAACGGTGCGCCAGGAACAACCTTCAGCCTTTCGTTTACCCTTGCCGACGTAACTCTGCCTCGAATTTAAGTCAAGCCGTGTACTTCGCAAGATCGGAAAACGTAATTCTCCTCGAATCGACGCACAGCCGATATATTTTGATGCTTCGTCAATTGGGCAGCGGGCTGGAGGCAAGTCCTCAATTGGCAGCGGGGAATTTGGGGAACTTGGCTAGAGCCTAGCCACGGGCAACAGCGTCCATTAGCCCAGTTGGGTACTATACAATCAAGGATTAATCCTATAAGATTCTGATTCTTGAAGAGCTTTTCGAGCTTCCGAATTGGAGTGTTCCATCTTCCATTTCGCTGGAACGAAACCCGATTAGGTGCATTTCAGCCGATTTAAATTTTTCGCCCTTGCTGGTTCAAAATGACAGCTTGGCCATTTATCGAATTATTATCTTTTTCCCCTATGAAAACACCCCAATGGCTGCTGATTGTTTCGTTATTATTTATATCGGTACTGGGAGCCCGGGCCAACTCAGAGATGTTTCCGTCCATAGGCGCTGCCGTGGGTAGGATCGGATGGAAGGATGGATACTTCATCATCAATGGTAAGCCCACCTACCTTAGCTCCGGAGAAATTCATTATGCGCGAGTGCCGAGGGAGTTATGGCGGGATCGACTCTGGCGAGCGAAACAAATGGGTTTGAACTGCATCCAAACGTACGTATTTTGGAATGTTTCCGAGCCCAAAGAGGGGCAATGGGATTTTTCGGATAACACCGATTTGGATGCCTGGTTGAGTTTGGTCCAGGAACTCGGTATGTATGCTACCGTCCGAGTGGGCCCTTATAGCTGCGCAGAATGGGATCATGGCGGATTTCCGGCTTGGTTGACGCTTAAGAAGGATATGGTTGTACGCGATAACGACAGTCAGTACTTGAAATATGCTGATGAACATATGGCCAAGATTTATGCGATCGTGGCTAAGCACCAAATTCAAAAGGGGGGCAGTGTCATTCTGGTCCAACTTGAGAACGAACATCCGAAAGGCTACGGAACGCAGCCCTATCCGTATCTGAATCATCTGTATGAGCAAGCTCGGGCCGCGGGCTTGGAAATTCCGATGTTTTTTTCCGGTGAGCACCATTCCAACGAACCGATAAAAGACTCGATCGTTACGCCGGGCAATTCGCCCTGGTACACGACCGAGTTTTATACCGGATGGTTAAATCGATACGGGGATATGAGTTTGGGGTCCCTGCGGCAAACAACGCGGGCCACTTGGAAAATCATCGCTTTCGGAGGAGCAGGCTACGATTACTATGTGGTTCACGGCGGTACGAACTTTGGTTACTCCGCGGACGTGATCAACCTGGATCCAGATTTGGATGTTTTGGCTTTAAACGGGCACCGAGCGACTGCGACCAGTCGTGCTCCTCTTGATGCCAGTTATGACTATACTGCCCCGATCGGAGAGGCGGGACAATTTCATAATTTCTATGGTCCGGCCCGTCAAGCGGCTTACTTTGCGCAAACCTTTGCGTCGCTCATTGCGACCAGTTCCTACCAGGCGGACTTAGCCAAAGGAACCAGCCCGGGCGTTCGAGTCACCCCGCGGCAGAGTCCGAATGGGACCGTGGTCTTTGTCGACGCGTTTACTCAGGGTGGAAAAATGGGGATCGATCCTACCACTGATGACACCACCAAGGTGGCGGTGTCTGGTATGGGGGAGTTCCCCCGCGGGGGCAATCTGGTCATTCATCCACACAGTATCCGAACTCTGCTCTTCAACCTGCCTTGGACACCGGCAACGAAAATTGAATCGGTTTCAACCAACATCCTTTTACGTCATCAAATTGGAAGTAAGGAATTATGGGTTTGCTACGGAGAGGTGAATGAGTATGGAGAGGTGACCCTGAACCGTACCAAGCCGGGGGCGCAAACGAAATATGGTTTCACCTATCCGTCCGACGCCGGTGTCAAGGAGATCGATCTCGACTCTGGCGACGGGAAAATCATCGAGTTACTGGTCATGAATACCGCTCAGGCCAACCAGACTTGGTTGGTTAGCGATCGGATTATTGTGGGGGCCTCTTTCGTGAGAGAAGACGGAACCATTGAATTTCCTCCTGAGGGCGGTCAAGCGACCGTTTATGCCTCTACCGGAAAATCGACCGTGGTCGCGAATAAAATTGAAGTTGAGCCCTTACCGAAGTTAACGGATTGGGCCTGGCGCGAGGCAACCGCTGAAAAAGCCGTGAACTATCCGGACGACAAGTGGCTGGAAGCTCAGGGGCCGCAACCGTTGCAATATTATGACAGCTTTCAGAACCACTATGGCTGGTATCGGACCACCTTGCACGCCGATGCGGCGACCACGGAAAACTTGCAGATCATGGGTGAAAATGGTTATTTCCAACCCTTTCTTAACGGTGAGCCCGCAGATTTCCACAAGCTGGCGTTGAAACCGGGCGACAATAAATTGGCCGTCTTCGTCAAGATTGGGCCTCGGCCCAAACTGGGAGGATTTTTCGGCGCAGTGGGGACCCGGGCCTATAGTGGACTTTGGGGAGACTATACGACAGCGGATAAGCCGATTGATACGGTTGTGCAGTGGAAAAAGAGCTCGATGGCCGGATCCGAGACCGAGCTGAGCAAACCCGAATTTGATGATCGAAGTTGGGAAAGCGTCAGTTATATCCAGTCGGCCAAGGAGACCAAATTGGAACAAAAAACCACTTGGCTTCGCGGGACCTTCCAAATTCCAGCCAACGTGACACGGGCCTTCGCCTATTTTCCCGCCGTACACGGAGCGATCGGAGCACGGCTTTTCATCAATGGACAGGTGGTCGAACCCAGCGAATCCAAGGGATTCTTCAGTCCTTGGAGTCTGAGCGATCTGATAGAACCGGGTACCAATACCGTAGCGCTAATGATTACCAGCAAAGAGAATAACCAGGCGACGATTGAGCCAAAAATGGAGATTTGGCCAACGAACCCGCCAACCCTCTGGAAATTCCACGGAGGCTTGGAGGGATTGGAGGAGACCGCCGTAATTGGTCGGGTGACCAATTGGAACAGTTTCATGGACCGCCCTTGGAACCAACAAGGGGCGCCGGCTCCGGGCCTACCCACCTTTTGGAAAGTTAACTTTGACTATCATCCAAAAAACTGGGAAACGATCGGTCTGGTGACCACGGGTTTGGTGGATGGCCATGTTTGGCTGAACGGACACAATCTTGGGGAATCTCCGCAGCCACATTTGATGTACATGCCTGAGTGCTGGCTAAAGGCGGGATCCAACTCGCTGGTCATTCTCGATATTGCCGGAACCAGACCGAGCCAAGTCACACTCGACCGTTACGAAGTTCGCCAACTGGTTCAAAATGGAGTAAACTCGAGGTGAGAGAGGCAAAAGGGTTCATTTTGGTGTTGGCAAGTGCCGACTCTATACCTTGGCTAGGTTTCTTTAGGTAAGGGAACGTCGGTAGCGGCTGCTTTAGCTTATTTCGATAGGCATTTGCAGGTGGGAGATTATTATTCGCAGGAAGCCTCTTTGGAGGGAGTTTGGCGTGGGCAACTTGCCAGGCGTTTAGGATTGGAAGGTAAGGCGGTTGATCGGGATGCATTGGCAGCGGTTTTGGAAGGTCGCTTTTCTCAGGTGGGTTTTGAGGAAAAATCGATGGATCGGGCTCGTCGTTCGGAGCTGCTCTATTTTGATCTTTGCTATAGCCCGCCAAAGTCAGTGGCGATTCTGGCTGCTTTGGATGATCAGATTGCTCGGGATATCCGAAAGATTGTGGATGAAGCGTGGCGTGGGTTTGAGCGCGAAGTAGCGGCGACACGGGATGCTTCCAAGCGCAATACTGTGGGCAATCGCATTTACGAAACCAAACATACCGGGGAATTGATCGCTGCTGAATTTGTTCATAACGCCAGTCGTGTGGGTGATCCCGGTCTGCATTTTCATCGGTTGGTGGTCAATGCGACCTACGACAAGGATAGGGGTGGGATTTATGCGC
>CAVURW010000198.1:0-4951 GCA_963743595.1 uncultured Verrucomicrobiae bacterium | reverse complement strand
GAACCACCACGTAGAAGGCAGCCAACCCTCGAACTCCATCCAAAAAGGCAAGCCGCCCCGCTCCTTCCGGAAATTTTGTCGCCGACATGAGAGGATTAGCTTACATTCCCCTTGACGGACACCCTAGAAAATTCAAATTTTGCTTGATTCTCGGTCCGTGATGACATAACAATCGGCTTAGAGATTAAATATATGCCAGAAGATCAAGACATTGGTGCACGTGAACAAGAGGTGATCCGCCAGGAAAACCAGAACGCCGCTGACGCTGCGGCTCTAGTCGCCGACCGGGCAAGCTTCTTGCAAGAACGCGATGCCGAGTTGGTAGCCCTCGATAAAGAGGGTGACGAAGAGTTGCGTGAACATAACCAAGTCAATAAGGATCACCAGCTGGAAGACGACAAAATCCAGGCCGAAGTGACCGAAGCCTCCCATGTGCTTTCAGAGGGTTTCCTGTCCATGGGCCACGCGGCCTCGTCCCTGGGCGAGCATCTCATCGCTGAGCACGTTCCGCCGGTCGTGCCGATGCACATCTCTCCAGCAGGCGTCGAGTTTTTTGTTGCCGTGGCCGAAGCAGCATCCCCCTTGGTAATGCCAGATGAAGTGATGCACGTTGCCGTGGAAGGGCCTCACATGGAAGGTCACGCAGATCACGCGCCGGAATCGCATTCTCACGGCGCTAAGTAGTCTGTGGAATGACTTCCGAGCGACTTCCGCAGCGGCGACCGAACGCAGTGGACTGGCCGTTGATCGCAATCTTCGGCGGTGTACTTTTGCTCGCCACGCAACTCGACAACGTTCATCACGTCTCGAGCGTTTTTTATTCGATAAATTCCGCGCTTCACGTGACGTCATCGGCCAAATAACTGCCGATTTTCCACGCAACTTTTGAGCGGTTCATAAGTTTGTTGCAGCACTGGCCTTTACACTTATGAAATTTTCAACCGTCGTTTCCCTGCCCTTTTTGGGTTTTGCCGTTCTCTCTGCTGCTCACGCGGTTTCCTTGGAGAGTCCGGATCACCTGCTCGTTGTTCAGGTTGATCGCGACGGCTCCGGCCATCTGAATATTTCAGCCGCGTACAAAAAGTCGCCGGTGTTAAGTCCTTCGCTGATTGGCGTTTCGGTCGATAAACAGGATCTGGGCGCTGGTGTCACGATCGGCGAACCGAAGACGAGTGCGATTAACGAAGATTACCCGACTCTGGGTGTTCACCCGATTGCGCATAATCACGGAAACGAGTCGGAGATCGCAATAACAAGCGGTACAGCTAAGATCGGTTGGCAACTCGACGTCCGTGTTTATAACGACGGCTTTGCCTACCGATTTCACGTTCCCGAAACGGGCACGCATCATGTCGATGGTGAGTCCTCGTCCTGGAGTCTGCCGCAGGATGCGAAAATCTGGTACCAAAACGACCTGGGCTCCTATGAAGGACAATACACGGAGACAACCGTTGGTGCGCTGGCTCCCGGAACAATCCTCGCATTTCCTACCACCCTACAGCTCTCACCGAGCGGACCATTCCTCACGGTTACGGAAGCGAACCTGGTTCAATACTCGGACATGGCGGTGAAAGCGGACGGGAATCACGTGCTCCATGCATTCTTCCACTCGGACGCGATGGGCTGGAATCTCGACGGCGACCTCACCTCGCCGTGGCGCACGACTATCGTGGCCTCGGATTTAAACGCGCTCGTGAACAGCGACATGGTCCATAATCTCTGCCCTGCGCCCTCGCCGGATTTAGCGAATGCGACTTGGATCGTCCCCGGTCGCTGCTCGTGGCAATGGTGGAGTTCCGGTGGACCGAAAATTGAAGAACAGCATCAGTGGATCGATTGGACGAAGCAGCTGGGTTTCGAGTACTACCTCATTGATGAAGGGTGGGGGAGCTGGAAAGCTGAAGGCAAAGACAAATGGCAGTTGCTGAAGGAAACGGTCGATTACGCTAAGACGCAAAACGTGAAGATTCTCGTTTGGCTCCGTTACTCGGATGTTCCGGATCAAACCAAGCGGCTCGATTTCTTTCAACATGCCAAAGATTGCGGCGTGAGCGGCTTGAAGATCGATTTCCCGCCCGGGCCCAGTTTGAAGATTGTGAATTGGTATGATGAAACTTTGGCCGACGCCGTGAAGTTCCAGTTTCCCATCGATTTCCATGGTGCGACGAAGCCCACGGGGCGCGACCGTACCTGGCCGAACGAGATCAATCGCGAGGGCATTCGCGGTCACGAATACCAGATAACTCGATATCATCGGACCCAATTGCCGAATCACGATACGATTTTGCCCTTTACCCGCTACATCAGCGGCCACGCCGATTACACGCCCACCGCGTTCAACCCACACGAGACGCGCGGATTCACCTGGACGCGTGAACTGGCGCAGGCGATCGTCTTCACCTCGCCTCTGCTCTGCTACGCCGACAGCCCTAAGTTCTACCTGGAAAACCCATCGCTGGAGGTGTTGAAAGCGATTCCCTCCACGTGGGATGAAACAGTGGTTCTTCCCGGCAGCGAGATCGGGAAGATCGTCGGGTTCGCTCGCCGAAAAGGAGATTCGTGGTTCATCGGCGTGATGAACGCGGGGAATCCTAAGACGCTGGATCTCGAGCTGAGTTTCTTGGGCCCCAAGAAGTATAAATTCGTGAAGCTGGAAGATGTGCCCGGCAAAGACGCGGCACTGAATCGTACCGAGACGACCGCGACATCGGCGGATAAGGTGCACCTGGAACTGGGGCCCAGCGGTGGGTTTGTCGGGTGGTTAACGCGGCAATAAGCGCACGTTTCAATCGCGCAATGTTGAAGTTGCCAACTTCAATCCGTTCCCTATAGATTTGTCTTCATGGGCTACGACGACGATGATTACTATGCACGTGACCAGGCACGCCGTGAGGAAGAAGAGCGGCGGCGCTTAGAGCTCGAGGAAGAGGATCGCATTCGGCGCGAACAACAATCGCGTGAGCAAGAGGGTGCGTCTCAATACGACGATCGGTCGCGAGGTGGAGGCCGGGAGAACGACCGATATTCTGATGACGGCGAGCGACCGAGTCGTGCTGCCAAAAAAGGGGGGCCCGTGGATCGCACCGGCTGGACCGAGGACGATTACAAGCGCGAGCAAGAAGAGAAGGGGAAGGGCCTCGGCTGGATGACCATCGTGATCGCGGTGGTGGTTGTGCTGCTCGGCGGCGCGGCAGTCGTCTACTTCGAGTTTCCGGAATACATCTTTCCGCAGCAGTAAGTTGTGTTGCGACTAGGTTGGGCAGTGAGCAGGTTCCCGTCGGACGAAGCCGGGCTAAAGGTCCGCGTCAACATGTTTGCGATCAAACGATTTGACGCAGGTCTACAGCCTGCTGTCGCTTTTTTCAATAACCCAGCCCTGCGTCGCTACGCTCCTTGAGCTGGGCTACGTTGAAGCCAGCACTTCGGGCCTAAAGGCAGAAAGGCATATGTGACAGCGCGAGGCGCTACCTGGGACCGGCGTCACGCTTGCATCGTGAAGCGAGAGGCGCTACAGGGTCCAGCGTCACGCTGGTTATTGGATGCAGCGTCACGTTGCCTGGGTCCAGCGTCACGCTGGTTATTGGATGCAACGCCACGTTGCCTGGGTCCAGTGTCACGCTGGTTATTGGATGCAACGTCACGTTGCCTGGGTCCAGCGTCACGCTGGCACTGGAGTCGAAAAGATGAACTCGAGTGGATGGGTTTGATGTTCCTTGTCGTGAAACTGCACATGCCAAAACAGGCGAGTCGTTCTGTTCTGAGGGGCGGTCACGTTCATGAAAAAACGGGAGATTGCGGGATTGTGCGGATCTGGGTCCATGTCTTCTATCCACACAGGCGCGAGTCTCGGCGGCTCCCCATACAACTCTAAGCTCCAATCCATCGACGGAATTCCAGGTTTGAACGTGCCTCGCAAAACGATGTCGCTCGAATTCGGGTCGCGCGAAACCGACTCAAACGTGAGGGTGCTTCCATAAATGTGCCGGACGATCTTGATCGGGATGTAACTCCCGCGAATGGAGGAGCACCAGTCGGGTTCGTCAAAGTACCACTGACAAAAGGCGGTGATGGCGAAAATGAATGCCGCGAGCATCAGCCCGATTTGTACTGGCTGAATCAGCTCGATAGGATACCACCATTCCGGCGCGTCAATCGCCGTTTGCGTCTTTTCGATTCCCGTGAGTGCCTCGGCGACGGGAACGCTGTAGACATTGGCCCTGCCTGCACGAAATCTCGCTAACCACTCGGCATACTCGGTTTCGAAGTGCGAGAGCGGGGCTCCTCTGGCAGCTGGATGCACCACACTGGCGTTCAGCGCCTCTTCGGAGATGGCGAGGTGCGGGACTTCGCGCTGACCTGGACGCAGGACCACGTCCAAAACGGTCAGATGAAAGATGGTCCCGTAGATGGGGTGCTCATCTTTACCACGAATCGTCAGGACGGATTGATTTTCGCCGGGTCGAGTTCGATAGGTCCATGATTGCCCGATCTCAAAATCACGGCTTATCGCGGCTTCTCCCGGAATACCTGAATTCTCGTCCATCCCCGCATATTGCGCGAACAGACCGTGGCAGTTGTCAGATGAACCGACTGGAAAATGTAAGGAATGTTGTAAATCCAGCCTCAACCGGTCAAGCCTGCGCGCTCTTAGCGGGCTCCGGCTTTTTGCTGGTGAGCCGGATGCGCTCTACACCCAGGCAAAGAAAACCCATCGACCACATACCGGCATTCAGGTCGGTAATGGACTTAGCGAGGGAAACGAACGTGATATAGAGCGTAACGCTGGCAATGACCATCATGATTCCGTAGAAGCGCATAGCAAAAGCTTTTGTTTCCAGGTTTGTTGACCCGGTTGAATCAAACGCTAGCACCCCGACTGGCGAGCGCCAGAAAATCCTTTTAAGCTTCGACGGACACGGGCTCGTGATGTTTGGCCGTTTCCGCGATATAG
>CAVURW010000197.1:0-7261 GCA_963743595.1 uncultured Verrucomicrobiae bacterium | reverse complement strand
GATTTCCGCAATCGTCCGCAGCGCATCTTCGTCCATATCCACCGGAATGTAGGTGTAATGGATGTTCCCGTAGTTGTCCTTGTACGGGAATTTCGCCTTGTGGGAGGAACCGGCACCGATTGTGTAAATCTTAATGCCCACAGCTGCTGCGGCTCGACCGGCGGCGATGGGGGTGACTCGACCTGAATTGTTCGCGCCGTCCGTGAGCAGAATGATGATCTTTGACTTGGCCTTTTCCGTTCGCAAACGATTGGCACTCACCACGAGTGCTGAGCCGATAGCCGTGGCATCGCCAGCCAGCCCGACCTTAAGGCGATCGACGTTTTGCAAAAGCCAATCATGATCCAGCGTGAGCGGGCTGAGGACGAACGCTTCCCCTGCGAAAACAACCATGCCAATGCGGTCATTGGGCCGTTCTTGAATAAAATTACGGACCGCTTCCTGAACCACTTCCACGCGGCTCAACTCCTGGCCATTTTTAATATAGTCCAGCGCTTCCATGGATGGCGAAAGATCGATTGCCAACATGATATCGATACCGCTGTCTTCCACTTGATAGGTGGTCGAGACCATTTGCGGACGGGAGAGCGCGGCGATAAAACAGCCGAGCGCCATGTAACGCAGCGCCATAAAGAGCGAGCCGGCGTTGATGCGGGTGGGTCGTGCAAGACCTCCAAAAAGGGAGAGTGCCGAATAGCGTAGCGCCGCGTCTGGCCCCACACGCCCCTTCATGAAAATCAGAAGCGGAATGAGCAGCAGGAACCAAAGCACCCACGGATAGACGAGCTGAAATTGGTTGAACATTAACGTTAACTGGTTTGGCCGAGATGGAAGGCCTGCGCACTTTGCTGAGGCGATAGGATCTTCTCAGTTGGTTCCGGCTTGGTGGCCAGAACGAAACGGACGGCCGATTGATGAAGCGCCTCAATTTCCGGTCGCGAAGGGCGGTACCGGGCGAACTTGAGTTGATCGCAAATGTTAAGAAATTCTCGCAGAAGTCTGCTGTGAGGGCTGAGTGGATTTTGTATGCCGCGCTCCATCAGAATCAGGAACTCCTGCGTGGTAAAGATGTGGACGGGGCAGCCGAAGCGCGCCGCGATGTAGCCGCGCAGGGTCTCTGAAATGAATCGCGCATACGGTTCCGGATCATTTTCGTCCAGTAGCGTAGCCGCATAGTCGAGCTTGGAAAGGGCCAGATTATAGATCTCTAGCAACGGATCTTTCTTAAAATACTTTACGAGGAACCAAGTCGCAGCACTGATCACGACAGCCAGAAGCACGCCCAACACAACAAGCAACACGAGAAAGGGGCCCGTGAAGTAGAAGATGGGAGCTTCAATATCGTGGATGTCCGTCATCTTGTCCGAGACGGACGAGGCGACGGCAGTGGTATCCGCTAGTAGCATCAATGAGAGATTGTTATTTAGACGGCTCGGTACCGTCCAGATACACGGGCCGCGTTTGTTCGTCCTGCAGCTTCTTAAAGGTGTAGACCAAGTAACCCATTAGGACGGCGGCCATCACGACCATCATAAGGATAAGTAAACCAGCCCTTTTGAGAGAGCGTTTGAATTGTTCTTTGGGGTCGTTAGGGTTCATCTCTTGGTGAGGTTACGGGTTTTAAAGAATTTGTAGAGCGTTTGATTGTAGGGTTCCCCCGTTTTCAATTCCAAGACGTCGACACCTGCCTGACGCATGGAACGGTTGAACTCTGCAAAGCGCTGCCGGTTATAAGTTGCAAATGTGTTTCTAACCGCGCGGCTTCCCGTGTCAACCTGAAGTATTTGCCCCGTCTCCGGATCGAGGAGCGACAGCAGTCCCAAATTTGGCAAATCGAGTTCATGTCGGTCGACGAGATGCAGGGCAATGCAATCATGCCGCTTACCCGTGATGCGCAGGAGCGTCTGCATGGAGGCCCATGCTTCCGGCGCTTGAATAAAGTCGGAGATCAAGAAGATCACCGCCCGGCGCGTTTGAACGTCGTTACAAAAATCGAGCGCTGCCGTGATGTTCGTTCCAGTTCGGCGCGGCTCGTGGAACAACACCTCGCGAATGACACGCAGCACGTGCGAACGGCCTTTGCTCGGCGGGATAAACTGCTCCACTTCATCGCTAAAAAGCACCAACCCGACGCGATCTCGGTTCTTCATCGCTGAGAACGCCAGCAGACTGCTCACTTCGGCTGCCAGTTCTCGCTTGGTCTGTGTGGTCGAGCCGAACGTGCCGGAAGCGCTGATATCGACTATGAGGAGAATCGTGAGCTCGCGTTCTTCCCGTAGTTTTTTAACGAACGGCGTGTTGGTTCGGGCGGTGACGTTCCAATCGATAAGCCGCACTTCATCTCCAGGCGTGTATTCCCGCACTTCATCGAAGTCCATGCCCCGCCCTTTGAACACCGAGTGGTATTCGCCAGAGAGCGCATCCGTCACGAGCTTGCGCGTACGTAGCTCGATCTGCCGGACTTTTTTTAGGATTTCCCGTGTAAGCGCTGGATCCATGGTTGTGCGAGTTGAGAGGGCCGACTAAGGGACCGGAAGTGCGTCCAAGATCTTTTGAACGATCTCCTTAGAAGAGACGTTTTCCGCTTCCGCTTCGTAGGTGACCGTTACGCGGTGGCGCAGCACGTCGTGGGCGACTTCCTTCACATCCTGCGGGGTGACGTAAGCGCGGCCTTGAATGAACGCGAGCGCGCGTGCTGCCAAGGTGAGGGAGATGGTGGCGCGGGGCGACGCACCGTACTGGATGTAACCGGGGAAATTGAGGCGATAGGCTTTGGGATCGCGCGTGGCAATGACGAGATCGACGATGTAATCGCGGATTTTATCGTCGATGTAGATCTGGTTGACGATGTGCCGTGCATTTAAGATTTGCTCGGGGGAAACGACCGGGTTTACCGAAATCGAATTCGGCATGGTGGTCGCCATGTTATCGAGAATCATTCGCTCCTCAGCGCGCGTGGGGTAGGTGACGATCACCTTCATCATGAAGCGGTCCACCTGTGCTTCCGGCAGCGGATAGGTGCCTTCTTGTTCCACCGGATTTTGCGTGGCCATGACCATAAACGGTTCCGGTAACGCATAGGTATTCTCGCCGATGGTGACCTGGCGTTCTTGCATCGATTCCAGCAGCGCACTCTGAACTTTCGCGGGTGCGCGGTTGATTTCGTCTGCGAGGACGAGGTTGGCGAAGACCGGACCGAGCTTCGGATTGAACGATCCATCCTTGGGGTTATAGATCAGTGTGCCGACGATATCTGCGGGGAGCATGTCCGGCGTGAACTGGATCCGGCTGAAGCGGACTTGAGTGGCTGCGGCCAGCGTCCGAAGCGCGAGTGTCTTGGCCAGTCCGGGCACACCTTCCAAGAGAATGTGACCGTTCGATATAACGGCGATTAACAGACGATCCACCAAATACCGTTGACCGACAATGACGCGGGCGAGTTCTTGGCGAAGCGGCGCGACCCAGACACCGGCTTCTTGAACAAGACGAGTGTTCTCGGCGAGTGCGGGTCCCACAGATCCGGGGGTGCGTTGTTGGGCGGGGGCGGAGGGAACGGGAGGAAGTACGGGATTACGATACGTTTCTTGAGCTGCCATAACTACGATGTTTATGGAGGAAGTTCTTATGAAGCGCTAGCGAAATGATTGAGGTCTCCCGGGCCTTAAGAGAGTGTAACCGGGTTGAAATGGGAACCCTCCCAAAAGGGCGACTTTCATTACATCCTAACATGGCGGCAAGGTGGTTTTAACTGGTTTTCATCAACGATTTTCGCTGGAATAGGGGAACTATGGAAAGACGAGCCTTTTTGAGTCTGTGTACAGTTGTGCTGGTCGCGTGCTTTGGAACCGCTTTTGCCGCACCAATCCCAATCAATCTCCCGTTTTACGGTTGTAAATTCGAGGTTCCCGACAACTGGCTCATCAACAAGCTCGACAAGACCTCCCAGGCAGCTTTTATCGCGGATAACCCCGCCGGCGGAAAATTCGTGCTCGCTGTGAAGAACGTTCAGGACAAAGTGGACGTGACTGCTTCCGATTTCGGTGATCTTGCCAAAGATCAGCTCAAACAGGTTGGCTTTGAGAACTTGCATGGTGAAGCGACTGATTTCCGTGGCAACAAGGCCTACGTCGTGGACGGTCAAGAGATCGTCACCGGACGCACGATGTACTGTAAAGTGGTGATGTTTCAGATCGGCACCGTTCTCTATACGCTGAACCTGAGCAAATTCGATGTGAAGCCCGATAAAGATCCCGATTACCTCCGGATTTTAGAGTCGTTCGAGCTTTCGAATTAACGACGATTTTAGACGATTCGTCTGATCGACTGAATTGGGTCCAGTGTCACGCTGGGTCACGCTGGTGGTTTTCACTTTTAGAGCGGGTGGCGATTGGTTACCCTTGTGGCGTATGTCGAGTTTTACATTGCCGGAAGTGAATGAATTAGAAACGCGCTTGGGTCAGTTGCGGAGGTTTCTTTGACCTGCCTGCACTAAAAGCACAATTGGCTGCCCTGGAAGAAAAGATGGGGCAAGGCGAATTTTGGAATGACACGCAGGCAGCGCAAAAAGTGATCGGTGAAGCGAACTCGATCAAAGGTCGAATCGAACCGCTGGGTGATTTGAGCCTTAAAATCGATGACCTCAAAACCTTGCGCGAACTCGTTGTCGAAGAGGGGACGGACGCCGCTGGAAACGACTTCATCCGGGAATATAACTTAGTCGGTAAGTCCCTGGATGACCTGGAACTGAAGATTCTCCTGGGCGGACCGATGGACCGGAACAACGCCATCATCAGCCTCCACGCGGGCGCGGGTGGAACTGAGGCGTGCGACTGGGCGAAGATGCTCCAGCGTATGTACCAACGCTACGCTGAGAAATCGGGTTATAAAGTGGAGGTTCTGGACGTTCAACAGGGCGACGAAGCGGGCATCAAAACCGCTACTATGATGGTTCGGGGCGAGTTCGCTTACGGTCGACTTAAGGCCGAGCGAGGCGTCCATCGTCTGGTGCGAATCTCGCCGTTCAATTCAGCGGGCAAACGCATGACCTCCTTCGCCTCGCTGGACGTTCTCGCTGAAGTCGATGACACCATCGAAATCAAAATCGATGATAAAGACATCAAAGTGGATGTCTATCGCTCCGGCGGACCCGGCGGCCAAGGCGTGAACACCACCGATTCGGCGGTGCGGATTACCCACTTGCCAACGGGCCTCGTCGTGACCTGTCAAAACGAGCGTTCGCAGATCAAAAATCGAGCCAGCGCCCTCAGCGTTCTCAAATCGCGTCTCTATGAACTGGAGATGGATAAGAAGCGCGCTGAGATGGAAAGGCACTACGGTGAGAAGGGCGAAATCGGGTTCGGCCGACAAATCCGCTCCTACGTCTTCCAACCCTACCTTATGGTGAAGGACCTGCGCACCGGCGAGCAGACCAACGATCTCCAAGCCGTTATGGACGGTGACTTGGAAGCGTTCGTCCAGTCGTTCTTACGCGGTAAAAAGCGCAGTGATGCGGATACGGATGATGGCGAGTAACCCGTATGAAGAATGAATTCAAATTCGACCATTTGTCTCGCTGGTTTTTTGATTTTATTCACGGTTCACCTCAGTGCAGACCCTGTGGCTGTCGGGGGGCCGTGGATCTCACCGAACGGCGATTACGTCGCAAAGATTCAACAGTCAGAAAACGGACAGCAAATCTCTATTGGGCCCGCCAAGTCGGATGATCCCACAATTCCGATCACCCAAGATGTAAAACTTTTTCACGGTGCCCCCGCGAAGGGGTATTGGAAAGGCAATCGCGAGTTTCGTTTGTACTATATCAAGGAGCAGCAGTATTTCGCCCCTGACTTCGTACAGCCTGAAATAGCTGAAAAAATTATAACGTTGGCTCAGACGGCGGGAAAGGCAACCTATCTAACTCCAGACATTCAGGATTACGCAAATCAACCGAGTGGCCACATGGATTATCGACTGGACGACTTCCTCTTCAGTGGTCCAATCGACCAGACCAAGCAAATGAATCCCGCGTTTTTTGTAACTGCGGAATGGATTCGGAATGATTCAGTGGATTGGTCGGGGCCGAATGAAGTTCAGATTTGTTCTCATCAACTGCTTCATACCTCGGACGGTAAAAGATCGTTCAAAGCAAGTTGGATCGTCACTGAAAAAACCAGCGAAAATGTTCGCGGTTTTGAGCCGAAATCGATCAGCCAAATTCGCGTTGTTGAAATCGATTCAAAGACCAATAGCGAAACCGAAATCAAACTGCCCGACCCCAGCCTAGCCCTGGCGGTGGAAATGAATGAACCGAGCAGTGTGGAACAAGCGCTTTTACGCGGAGACGATCCTAATGGAATGGATAAACAGGGACAGGGCACCGTTTTGAATCGGGCCGTGTTGGATAAATCTGTAGGAATCATAAAACTTCTCCTAGACAAAGGTGCTAAGCCAACTGGAGAGGATCTGTGCGACGCTGCGGCAACTCGTGATATGGAGATATTCGATCAGATTTTTGTCGAGCGACCGAAACTCGACTCAAACGATCCGTATTACGTCTACCAATCTTTCATTCGGAATCCTTCTTTCGTCATGATCTCCGATGCCGAGTGGCTGTCTGACTTATCGCACATCACCGAGCAGTTTAAACAAAATGGCATCAATCTAAACGCAAGGGATCAATCGACTGGAGACACCGTCTTGACTCTTCTCGCACGATACGGCTTCACGGACGCCATTACAGTGATGCTTAAAGCTGGCGCGGATCCCACGCTGAAGAATCGTAAGGGAGAATCGTCTGCGGACGTTGCCGCTCGGCAGTTTCAAATTCCAGCTTTACGGCTCTTGGATCGAACCGGAAACTACAATCAGTTAATTAAGGACTGGGCAATTCCGTTAGATTCCCCATTCCTGGGTAGGTGGAATGTTGGGGGTTATATTGAGGGGCTACTTCTAAGCCCTGATGGCTCGGGTTTTTTGGTAGGTATGGCTTCGGGCGCTGTTACGTGGAAGATCGACGGGAAAATGATCAGGCTTTATCTTCATTTCCCTGGACGTGGGGATCCTGCCATACTAAGGGCTACTGGCTTGCTAACCAGCCGTGGTCAATCCTTGGTCTTTAAGTTTGATGAGGGTCAAAATAACGTGCCCAGCGCGGAATGGATATTTAGCAAAGGTCCGGGCGATAAATGAGGTTTCATCGCGGTAGGGAACCACGAATTAGGACAACCCCCCGCGAAAACTGCAGCAATACGGTTGTTGGTGC